>CP155566.1:2166295-2475766 GCA_039696685.1 Vibrio sp. CDRSL-10 TSBA
TGAATACTGCGTCTCATGCCAGCTGCTGAGCATGGCAAAACGTTGCAGGGTTAAGCCGACCGAGGCGTCATCCAGTGACAAGCCCCGCTCTATCGCCGACTCGAATTTCGGCATCATCGCCAGCAGCACCTTTTGCGCTGCCGTCTGGCCGAGGGGAATGGTTTTACACGCTACCGTGACCTGATTCTCCAGCCAGGACCAGAGCCAGCCGACCACGGCCTGTTCCAGATCGAGACCAAAATGGTGCGCGGCCTTGGCGTATAGCGGCAGGTAGCTCATCTGGCGAGCCTCAGCAGGCAGCTCAACCTCCAGGCTGGTCAGCAAGCGACATAAGGTCTGACCGAGGATCTGCTCCTCTTTCACCAGTTCCGCCGTCTCGCGATACGCCAGCAGTATGTCCTGCCAGTGTTGCAGCGCATCAAGGTCGGGTTGTTGCCAGGCATGATAACAGCGTGCCAACAGCGGAATATCGAGGCTGGCCTGGCCCTGCGCCAGCAACGGTTCCAGCCAGGCCAGCAAACTCTGCTCATCGTTCACCAACTGGTGCTCAATGGCACTTTCCAGCCCCTGACTATAGGCAAACGCTCCAATCGGCAGACTCGGACTGCTCAGATGCAGCAGCGAAAGCAGTGCCTGGGTCTTCATCAATGGCTGTGCTCCTCATGCTGATGCTCACCGTGTGAATGGTGGTGATCATGACTATGATTTTGGTGGCTATGCTGATGACTGTGAACATGGTCGTGACTGTGGCCGCCGCGGCCATGGTAAGCCCCGTTTTCCGGACTGAATTCCGCTGTCACCGCGCAGCACGTCATGCCGAGTAATTCCAGCATTTCCTGCAACACATGGTCCGGCTGAAAACGCAGCCAACGCTCGCCGATTTGCATCGGCACATGTCGGTTGCCCATGTGGTAGCAGGCACACGCGAATACCTGCCAGTCACTGCAAGTGGCTTCAATCACCGCTTCCTGCTCTGCTACGACGGCGAATCTCTGCCCGCATTCGGTCAGCAGATGATCGCCGCTTTGCAGTACTTCGCCACGTTCAAGAAACACACCGACATCATGCCCCTGCGCACTCTGAGTGCGAAAACGGCCTTTCTGGCGCACATCAAACGGCAGCAATACCTGATCGGTCACCGGTGCGGGAGATTGATGCTCTGCATCCGCTATGCGGCTGATTACACGAAACATACCCTTCTCCTTATGGGTTAAAATAAACAATAACGTTGTGCGAGCGGCAGTTCTGTCGCCGGATCGCAGGTCAGTAGCTGGCCGTCCGCACGCACTTCATAGGTCTGCGGATCGACCGTGATATTCGGCATGTAACTGTTATGCACCATGTCGTGTTTGGTAACACTGCGGCAGTGACGACACGCCACCAGTTCACGGCTCAGATTGAGGCGACTGCGCAGCTCACCATCAATCGCGGCCTGGCTGGTAAAGGTCACCGAAGTGGCGGCCGCGGCCTGACCAAAACCGCCGAACATGTAACGGTAATGAACCGGTTGCGGCGTCGGGATCGAGGCGTTTGCATCGCCCATCGGCGCGGCTGCGATAAAGCCGCCTTTAAGGATCAGCGCCGGCTTAATGCCGAAAAAGGCCGGTTTCCACAGCACGATATCGGCCAGCTTGCCTACTTCGAGTGAACCAACCATATGGTCGACCCCATGCGCCAGCGCCGGGTTAATGGTGTATTTGGCGATAAAGCGTTTGACCCGGAAATTATCCGCGCCCAGCTCCTGGTCCTGCTCCAGCAGGCCACGCTGCACTTTCATTTTGTGCGCCGTCTGCCAGGTGCGGCAGATCACTTCGCCGACCCGGCCCATCGCCTGCGAGTCCGAGGCGATCATCGAAAACGCGCCCAGATCGTGCAAAATATCTTCCGCGGCAATGGTCTCTTTACGGATGCGCGAATCGGCAAACGCCACATCTTCCGGAATATTCGGGTCCAGATGGTGGCACACCATCAGCATGTCGAGGTGTTCATCAATGGTATTGATGGTATAAGGCCGGGTCGGATTGGTAGATGACGGCAAAACATTGGGCTGACTGCAGGCCACGATAATGTCCGGAGCATGACCGCCGCCTGCGCCTTCAGTGTGATAAGTGTGAATGGTACGTCCTTTAAACGCCGCAATAGTGTCTTCGACAAAACCGGACTCATTGAGCGTATCGGTATGGATAGCAACCTGCACATCATACTGCTCGGCCACACTCAGGCAGTTATCAATCGCGGCGGGCGTCGTGCCCCAGTCCTCATGCAGTTTAAAGCCGCATGCGCCGGCTTCGACCTGCTCAATCAGCGGCTCAGGCAGGCTGGCATTGCCTTTGGCGAGAAAGCCGAAGTTCATCGGCAGCAGGTCGGTACTGCGCAGCATCTGCGCCATATTCCACGCTCCAGGCGTACAAGTGGTCGCATTGGTGCCGGTGGCCGGACCGGTGCCGCCGCCAATCATGGTGGTGGTGCCTGACATCAGCGCTTCTTCTATCTGCTGCGGGCAGATAAAGTGAATGTGGGCGTCAATCGCACCGGCGGTGACAATGTGGCCTTCCCCGGCGATCACTTCGGTACTGGCGCCGATATGGATGGTCACCTGGGGCTGAATATCGCTGTTGCCGGCTTTGCCAATCGCATGGATACGGCCATCTTTGATGCCGATATCGGCTTTAACAATACCCCAGTGATCGACAATCAGCGCATTGGTGATCACGCAATCCACCACGTCAGCACGGCATTTCTGTCCCTGCCCCATGCCGTCACGAATCACCTTGCCGCCGCCAAATTTAACCTCATCGCCATACACGGTGAAATCCTGTTCAACCTCAATGATCAGATCGGTATCCGCCAGACGCACCCGGTCACCGACCGTGGGTCCGTACATATCGGCGTAAGCCTGCCGACTTATCTCTGCCATGTGTTCATCCTTTATAATTTGCCCATCACTTCCGCGCGAAAGCCATACAGTGTCTGTTCACCGGCCAACTCAACCAGTTCAATGCTGCGACTCTGGCCCGGTTCAAACCGGACCGCGGTGCCCGCAGCGATATTGAGGCGCATACCGCGCGCCTGCTCCCGGTCAAAATCGAGCGCCGGGTTGGTTTCATAAAAATGATAATGGCTGCCAACCTGAATCGGGCGATCGCCGTGATTGACCACGGATAACGTCACCGTGCGCCGCCCGACATTCAAATCGAGTGCGTCGGGACGAAGTAAGTACTCACCTGGTTTCATCACAATCTCCTACTGAATCGGGTTGTGAACGGTGACCAGCTTGGTGCCGTCCGGAAACGTGGCTTCAACCTGGACTTCATCCAGCAGCTCGGCGATGCCGTCCATCACATCATTTTTACTCAGCAGATGACGGCCTTCGCTCATCAGTTGCGCCACGGTTTTACCATCGCGCGCGCCTTCCATAATCGCGGCGGAGATATAGGCCGCCGCTTCCGGATAATTGAGTTTGATGCCGCGCGCCAGACGACGCTCAGCCACCAGCGCCGCGGTAAACAGCAGTAATTTATCCTTATCTCTGGGTGACAGTTCCATTGTGTTCTCCTTCAGGTATTCCAGATACGGGGAATGCAGGCTTCACGCCCGAGCAGAGCCGGGCGGATCAGTTGCCAGCAGCCTCTGAGCTGCTGCTGGGCCTGTTCGCTGCAGTCACCGAGATAACGCACCACCAGCACATCGAGCCGATAGGTGATGCTTAATGTCGCGCTTTGTCCGGCCGGAAACGCTTCTCGCAACCGTTCGAGTACGCCGTCCACATCCTTGAGCCCGAAGGCCACCAGCATGCCGGAGACCAGATGCCCGGCGTAACCGCTGCTGGCCTGCAGCAGCGGGTCGTCGGCGGCCAGATACTGACGCTCAAGCAGCAAAGGCCGCCCCTGGTGATACACCGCAAAGCGCTGCTCGATACTGCCGGAAACAAACGGCAGCTGACTTTTCGGCCGGCCCAGACAAAACACATCCATGCCGATAAAACGAGCGTCGCCAAGCAGGTTGACGGTGGTGTCCAGTTTGCCGTGCGCGCCGTCAAACACGATGGTTTCCATCGGCAGCCACTCACAGCAAGCCTGTTCCACCTCGATTTCGACCTGCTGCTTTTGCACCACGCCCTGACTGTCAGCACGGTAAATTTTGCCCGCCGACGGCGTGGTCAGCAGCGCTTCACTGCCGGGCTGACAGCGGATCTGAATCGTCAGATCATCGCCGGATACCAGCCCGCCCGGCGGGTGCAGCAGGTAAACATGGCACAGCCCCTGCTCGGGATAAAACGGCCGCTGAACCCGCAGCGGACCACGAAATTCCATATGGCGCAGCCGGGTCTGCTCGTCTGTCCGGTCAAAACCAAGGGCAAGATAGGCCGGCCAGTGCCGCTCGGCCTGGCGGGATAAATTGAGAAAAGAGAGTTCGCCCATCGCCCTACACCGTCAGGTATTGTTTGACCAGCTTGTCATCAAGCTCAGTCATTTCACCGCTGGCCACCTGACGGCCGCGATCGAGAATACAGAACCGATCCGCCACTTTGCGCGCGAAGGGCAGTTTCTGTTCCACCAGCAACACGGTCAGACCGATTTCCTGATTGAGGCGGCGGATAATGTCGCCGATTTCCGCCACCACATTGGGCTGAATGCCCTCGGTCGGCTCATCGAGGATCAGCAGACTGGGATTAATCACCAGCGCCCGGCCAATCGCCAGCTGCTGCTGCTGACCACCGGATAAATCGCCACCACGGCGGTGCAGCATCTCTTTGAGCACCGGAAACAGTTCATAGATAAATTCCGGCACCTGTTTGGCGCGGTCAGCGCGCACCGGCAGCCCGATACGCAGGTTCTCTTCCACCGTCAGCAGCGGAAATATCTGCCGTCCCTGCGGCACATAGCCAATCCCGAGCGGCGCACGCTTTTCCGCCGCCAGCGGCACAATGTTCTGACCGAGATATTCAATCTGACCGCTCTTAACCGGCAATAGCCCCATGATGCTCTGCAGCAAGGTGGTTTTACCGACTCCGTTACGCCCCATCAGGCATGTGCACTGCCCTTCCGCCACATCAAGGTCGAGATCCCACAGCGTGTGGCTCTGGCCGTAAAACTGGTTGAGTCCTTTAACCTGTAACATCCTTATTCTCCCAAATAGACTTCAACCACCTGCGGGTTGGCCTGAACTTGCTCCATGCTGCCTTCCGCCAGCACGCTGCCCTGATGCAACACGGTCACTTGCCGTGCCAGTGAACGGACAAAATCCATATCATGTTCCACAAGAATCACCGTACGTTTCTCCTGCCAGTGAGGTCAGCAGTTCGCCGGTTTTATCCATCTCCTGATGCGTCATGCCTGCCACCGGTTCATCCACCAGCAGCAGCTTGGGGTTTTGCATCAGCAACATGCCGATCTCCAGCCATTGTTTCTGTCCGTGCGACAAAGCGCCCGCCAGTTGAAAACGTTGCTCAGTCAGACCAATCTGGCCCAGCACGTGATCGATAAAATCAATCTGGCTGCTGCTCAGACGCGCGGTCAGGGTCGACCACACGGTTTTGTCGCCCGCCATCGCCAGTTCCAGGTTGTGGAACACGCTCTGGAACTCAAACACCGTCGGTTTCTGAAACTTACGTCCGATGCCGGCCTGGGCGATTTCCGGCTCACTCATGGTCAGCAGATTGATGTTCTGGCCGAACCAGGCGCTGCCGCAATCCGGGCGTGTTTTTCCGGTGATGATGTCCATCATGGTGGTTTTGCCCGCCCCGTTAGGGCCGATGATGCAGCGCAGTTCACCCTGTTTGATGTACAGATTGAGGTCATTGATTGCTTTAAAACCATCAAAGCTGACGCTGATGCCTTCCAGATAGAGCAGTACCCCTTTATCTACATTGAGCATCGGGTTAACGCTCGGCAGCATAAAATCGTAGACGTGCTCGCGGTCGGTCAGTTGTCGGGCTAAATTGAGTACACTCATGCCTGTTTCTCCTTCAGATTGATCAGCCCGACCACGCCACGTGGCAGAAACAGCGTCACCAGCACAAACATCGCGCCGAGACTGAACAGCCACACTTCCGGCAGCACCGCGGTGAAATAGGTTTTGGCGTAGTTAACCGCCAGCGCACCGACCACGGCGCCATACAGCGTGGCGCGGCCACCCAGTGCAACCCAGACCACCAGCTCAATTGAGTTCAGCGGCGAGAATTCTGACGGATTGATAATGCCGACCTGCGGCACGTACAGCGCACCGGCAATCCCGGCCAGCATGGCGGAGAAACAGAAGATCGCCAGCTTGAAATATTCCACTTTATAGCCGGTAAAACGGGTGCGTGATTCAGCATCCCGTACCGCCATCGCCACCCGGCCAAGACGGCTGACCACGATCATCCGACACGCCAGATAACCCAGTCCGAGCGCAATACCGGAAGCGACAAACAAGCCAACCCGGGTTGCATCCGACTGCAGGTCAAAACCGAGGATATCTTTAAAATCGGTCAGTCCGTTGTTGCCGCCAAATCCCATTTCATTGCGGAAAAACGCCAGCATCAGCGCATAGGTCAGCGCCTGAGTAATAATCGACAGGTATACCCCGGTGACCCGGGAGCGGAATGCCAGCCAGCCGAACACAAACGCCAGTGCGCCCGGCACCAGCACAATCATCAGCGCGGCAAACCAGAACTGGTCAAAACCGTGCCAGAACCATGGCAGCTCCTGCCAGTTGAGGAACACCATAAAATCCGGCAGTTCCGGGTTGCCGTATACGCCGCGGTCACCAATCTGACGCATCAGATACATGCCCATCGCATAGCCGCCGAGAGCAAAAAAAGCGGCATGACCAAGGCTGAGAATACCGAGATAGCCCCACACCAGATCAACCGCGACCGCCAGCAGAGCATAAGTCAGATACTTGCCCATCAGGGTCAGGGTGTAGGTTGAAACATGCAGCGCACTGTCCGCGCCGGTGGCCAGATTGAGCAGCGGAATCAGTGCCACCGCCACCACCAGCACCAGAAGAAATGTCTGGGTTGAACGGTCAAACAATTTGGGTTGTAACATCCTTTAACCCTCCGCCGAGCGCCCTTTCTGAGGAAACAATCCCCGGGGCTTTTTCTGAATAAAGAGAATGATGAACACCAGAACCAGGATCTTAGCCAGCACAGCACCAGCCCAGGGCTCGAGCACCTTGTTGACGATACCGAGCGACATGCCGGCCACCAGCGTGCCCCACAGGTTGCCGACCCCGCCAAACACCACCACCATGAATGAATCGATAATGTACGACTGACCGAGGTTCGGCCCAACGTTAGTCAACTGGCTCAGCGCAACGCCGGCAATACCGGCAATGCCGGAACCAAGGCCGAAGGTCATGGCATCCACCCAGTCGGAGCGAACCCCCATGGCGCGCGCCATACTGCGGTTTTGCGAAACGGCCCTGACTTCAATCCCGAGCCGGGTATAGCGCAGCGCCATAAACAGCAGTGCAAATACCGCCAGGCAAAAGCCGATAATATAAAGCCGGTTTAACGTCAGGCTGAGCAGCGGATTGATTTCAATCACACCCTGCATCCATTCCGGGGTCGCAACCGAACGGTTGAGCGGTGAGAAAATGGTGCGTACGGTCTGCTGCAGGATCAAACTGATGCCGAATGTGGCAAGCAGCGTTTCCAGCGGGCGACCGTACAAGAAGCGAATCACGCTGCGTTCAATCAAAATACCCGCTGTACCGGCAACCAAAAACGCCAAAGGTATGGAAACAACCAGAGACCAGCCGATGTGATCCGGCATCAGTATCTGCACCACATACGTGGTGTAAGCGCCGAGCATCATCAGTTCGCCGTGCGCCATGTTGATGACGCCCATCACTCCAAATGTAATGGCCAGACCAATCGCGGACAGCACCAGCACCGAGCCAAGACTGAGACCAAAGAAACAGCGTCTCCGACATTTCCGCCAACGAAGCGCGCTGGGCAATCATACCGAGCGCCTTGTTGGCTTCACTGAGCAAGGCATCAGAATGCGATCCGACCACAAAGGCATTGAGCGCGATACGCGCTTCCGGTTGGTAACTGTCACCCAGCGTGCGGATTGCCGTACTTTGTCGCGCACCGTCAGTGCTGTTTTTCACATCGTAGATAGCCAGAGCAACGCGCAGCAGATCCTGAATTGCCTCGTCACCTTCCACCGTCAAACGCGTCTGCAGGCGCTGATACATCTCTGCGTCTAAGGTGCCGAGCAGCTGTTTGAGTGCGTCAGCGCGTACATCCGGGTCACGATGGCTGAGATTGAGCGAGGCCAGTTCAGAGCGCAGCAGGCCGCGCAACTGGTTATTGATCGCGATTTTTCGGATTGAGCGCGAGCTGACCGTTTCAGCCTGCGCTTGTTGCGGCGCAAACAGCGCCACAATTTCTGATTTACTGCCCTGCTTATCACGTACCGTCACCAGAGCATCGGTTTTTTTCTGCACATACAAATCGCCGTTGAGCAGCAAATTAAGAACCTGGCTGGCACGCTCATCGCCACTTTGGGCAATCAGTCCGACACCGCTTTCCACCTGCTCGAAGGTATTTTGTGCCAGCGCGTCGAGACCTTGCTGAAAAGTAGCCGACTCAGCGGCATAAATCCGGGTCGTCATTAACAGACCAACCAGAATAAAAATCATCGACATCAAGCGAGATTTTTTAATGCTTAACATAGGGGTTCATCCATGAAGCGCAAATTTGGGGCTTTAGCGTCAATGGTTAAAGCCCGTCACTTATTGCAGCAATCCGTGGCATTCATCGCCACGGATTGCCCGCCCGGGATCAGAAGTTCTGACCCGAGCACTTACCGGTTTTGACGTTGTAGTTGCCGCACGACAGCGGCTGACGCCAGTCCGAGATCAAATCTTTAGAGCCTGGCAGGTAATCAGACCAGGCATCGCCGGCCACCAGCCCGGACGTTTTCCATACCGTCTGGAACTGACCGTCATCCTGGATCTCGCCAATCAGAACCGGCTTGGTGATGTGGTGATTCGGCATCATCGCTGAGTAACCACCGGACAGGTTCGGCACAGTGATACCAATCATGGCGTCCCCGACCGCAGAAGGATCCGTGGTGCCAGCTTTTTTCACCGCTTCGACCCACATTTTGAACCCGATATAGTGCGCTTCCATCGGGTCATTGGTGACTCGTTCATCGTCTTTAACAAACTTATGCCACTCTTCGATAAACTCGTCGTTGGTGTCGGACTCAACACTCATGAAGTAGTTCCACGCAGCCAAGTGACCGACCAGAGGCTTGGTATCCATACCGGACAGCTCTTCTTCACCGACTGAGAAGGCCACCACAGGAATGTCTTCCGCTTTTACGCCCTGGTTCGCCAGCTCTTTATAGAACGGAACGTTCGCATCGCCATTGATGGTCGATACCACAGCAGTTTTCTTACCAGCCGCACCAAATTTCTTGATATCCGAGACGATGGACTGCCAGTCAGAATGACCGAACGGGGTGTAGTTGATCATGATGTCCGCTTGCGCGACACCTTTCGATTTCAGGTAAGCTTCGAGGATTTTGTTGGTGGTGCGCGGATACACGTAGTCAGTCCCCGCCAGCACCCAGCGCTGCACACCCTGATCCATCAGGTAATCCACCGCAGGAATCGCCTGCTGGTTTGGCGCGGCGCCGGTATAGAAGACGTTTTTCGAAGACTCTTCACCCTCATACTGAACCGGATAAAACAGCAGACTGTTAAGTTCTTCAAACACCGGCAGAACAGATTTACGTGATACCGAAGTCCAGCAACCAAACACCGCAGAAACTTTATCTTTCGATATCAGTTCGCGCGCCTTTTCGGCAAACAGCGGCCAGTTAGACGCCGGGTCGACGACCACAGGCTCCAGCTTTTTACCCAACAAGCCGCCCTGTTTATTCTGTTCATCAATCAGCATCAGCATAGTGTCTTTCAAAGTGGTTTCGCTGATTGCCATGGTGCCGGAGAGCGAGTGCAGAATACCGACTTTAATCGTCTCTTCCGCTAACGCCTGCATACTGGTCAACAATGAAGCAGCCAGTACAGCACTGGCGAGAACTTTCCTTTTCATGTTTCGTTTCCTTTGCGTCCGTTTCAGTTTTGGTCATCACGCTCCGGTTACGACTTCCTGACATCAACCGAGCGACTGTGCACAGTATTGATGAATCACGTTTTTATGAATATGCGCAGTTCGTGCATCACACCTACGTCAAATGACGCATAGCGGCAATCCGCTTTCACGGTATACTGTGCGCTTGCATCCGGGCGCGCGGTTTATGTGTTGTGATTGCCTTAAGCAGTGATGATTTTTAGTCGATCATGCTTTCAGGCTTGCCAGACATTGATAAAACGCTGGCTGATTCACTGATTTCGCCGGCCCGGTGCCATCAACCGGCTCAGGAAGAGCAGGAAGCAGACAATACGGAATAGCAAGTCAGGTCGCATGCAAAAAGTCCTCAGGGCAAGGCGTCAATACAACAAACTGGTTGCCAACGAGATGTTGGAAGATTTCGCGCTGCGTTTTACCGCCAAACGGGCGCGTAAATGGTCGGCAGGCTGGATTGCCAATACCGCGCTCGGCATAGTGTCGTTTCTGGTGCTGGAAGCACTGGGCGGCGCGATCACGCTCAACTATGGCGTGGTCAACTCACTGTGGGCCATCGGCGCCGTCGCCCTGCTGGTTATCCTGACAGGTATTCCGATCTGTTATTACGCCGCCCGCTATGGTGTCGATATTGATCTGCTCAGTCGCGGGGCTAGCTTCGGCTACCTCGGCTCCACCATCGCCTCGCTGATTTATGCCTCGTTTACTTTCATCTTCTTCGCGCTGGAAGCCGCCATCATGTCAATGGCGCTGGAACTGCTGTTCGGCATTCCGCTCTACATCGGCTATATCGTCAGCGCCGTCATCGTCATTCCTCTGGTCATCCTCGGCATCACGCACATTGGCCGCTTCCAGATGTGGTCGCAGCCATTGTGGTTGCTGATGCAGGTGGTGCCGCTGTTTTATGTCTTCACCCACCCTGACGCCGATATCGGCCGCTGGCTCTCTTTTGCCGGAGTCGATGGCAATGGTGGTGGATTCGACTGGCTGCTGTTTGGCGCCGCATCAGCCGTACTGCTGTCGGTCGTTGCCCAGATCGGTGAACAGGTCGATTTTCTGCGCTTTTTGCCCCCGCAGGAGCAGTGCGGCAAAGGTAAGTGGTGGCTGGCAATGCTGCTCGGCGGACCGGGCTGGATGCTGTTCGGGGCAGCTAAGCTGGTACTGGGGAGTTTTCTCGCCTGGCTGGCGCTGTCAGCCGGTACACCGGCGGATTTAGCCGGCGATCCGGCGCACATGTATCAGACAGTTTTTTCCTATGTGACTGACAATCCCAAGCTGGCGCTGCTGACCGCGGGTATTTTCGTGGTCATCTCCCAGCTGAAAATCAATGTTGCTAATGCTTATGCCGGCTCTCTGGCCTGGTCGAATTTTTTCTCGCGTCTGACTCACAGTCATCCGGGCCGGGTGGTTTGGATGGTGTTTAACGTCATGTTTGCCCTGCTGCTGATGGAGCTCGGTGTGTATCAGATGCTGGAAAAAACCCTGCAAATCTATTCGGTATTAGTGCTGGCCTGGATTGGCAGTATCGTCGCCGATCTGGTGATCAACAAACCGCTGGGGCTGAGCCCGAAAATGATCGAGTTCAAACGCGCCAAACTGTACGACATCAACCCGGTCGGTGTCGGTTCGATGTTAATCGCGTCCGTGGTCGGCATCGGCGCCCATCTCGATCTGTGTAATGACGTCATCAAGGCGTTCGCCTCTTACATCGCCTTCGGCCTGCCGTTTCTGACCGCACCACTGATCGCCCTGCTGACCCGCAGCCGCTATTATCTCGCTCCGCCGCCTGCCTCGCTGCGGCCGATTTCTGTCGGCGAACATCGCTGCGTGGTATGCGAGTACTCATTTGAACATGAAGACATCGCATTTTGCCCTGCCTATCAGGGCCCCATATGCTCGCTGTGCTGTTCACTGGATGTCCGCTGTCACGATGCCTGCCGGCCGAAAGCAACGTTTCTCGGCGCAAGTTTCCGGCGCTCTGGCCAAAGTGCTCCCGCGCGCCTGGCTCAACGATCAGGCCTCATCACTGGGGCAGTTTCTGCTGGTGGTATTTATTATGACCAGCGTCATTGGCGCCATCCTGTTACTGGCCTATACCCAGGTACCGCTGCTGGAGCAAACCCAAATGAATACCATCGCCAACGGGCTGATTAAAGCGTTTGTCCTGCTGCTGATCCCGCTTGGCGTGATCAGTTGGCTGCTGGTACTGGCGCGTAAAGGCAGCCACAGCGCGATTTCAGAGCTGCAGGATCACGCTGACTTGCTGCTGCGTGAAATCCGCGCCCACGAAAACACCTCGCGTGAACTGGAGAAAGCCCGCCGGGTGGCAGAGCACGCTAACCAGGCCAAAAGTCGTTATCTGGCTGGTCTGAGCCACGAACTGCGCACCCCGCTCAATGTGGTACTGGGCTACGCCCAACTGCTGAGCAACGACCAGGAGCTCGACACTAAAAAGCGCGGCTATGCCGAAATCCTGAAACGTAACGGGAAACACCTGGCCGATTTACTCGAAGGATTGCTGGAAATATCTAAGATCGAAGCTGGCCGGCTCGAACTGCACCGTGACGCGTTCAGCCTGCGTATGATGCTGAGCCAGATTAAAGAGATATTTGATTTGCAGGCGTCACGTAAAGGACTCAAGTTTGAATTCATTATGTCGCAGTACCTGCCGGAGTTTATCGTTGCCGACAAGCAACGCCTGCGCCAAATCCTGATTAATCTGCTCAACAATGCGATTAAATACACCGCCAGCGGCACGGTCACATTTAAGGTGATGTATCGCAATCAGGTGGCGCGTTTCATTGTCGAAGACACCGGTATCGGCATTTCAGCCGCCGATCAGGCGCTGATTTTTAAACCCTTTGAACGCATTCACACCCCTCATACCATGGATATCAGCGGCACGGGGCTTGGCCTGACCATTTCTAATGCACTGGCCGAACTGATGGGCGGTGAGATTACCTGCCATAGTGACGTCGATAAAGGCAGCACCTTTACCCTACGCCTGATGCTATCCAGCGTCGCTAACCCTGATCTGGAGCCGGAAATTTACGATCAGCGCATCTGCGGCTATCACGGCCCCACCCGCACGATTCTGGTGGTGGATGACATTGATGACCAGCGCCAGTTAATCGCCAATCTGTTAACACCGCTTGGATTTAACGTCCTGCAGGCCAACGGCGCTCAGGCGGCACTGGCTCTGGCCAAAAGTGAGTCGGTGGATCTGTTTATGCTCGACATCTTTATGCCCAACATTGATGGCTGGCAACTGGCTGGTCATCTGCGCCAAAGTGGTTATAAACAGCCGATCCTAATGCTGTCAGCCAACATTCGTGAACTGGAGCGACACCAGAAAAACCATCATCATAATGACTATCTGACCAAGCCGGTGTCGATGGCGCAACTGCTGGGTAAGCTGAGCCAGTGGCTGGATATCGACTGGCAGGTCGATTCACAAACGGCACAGTCATCAGACGTGTCCGCTCCCGATAGCATGCGTTTACCATCGGTAAAAGCGATGAAAAAACTGAAAAACTATGCCGAAATCGGCTTTATGAGTGCATTTGGTGAAAAGCTGGAAGAGATAAAACAGCAACAAAGCGCCGGGGAAAGTTTTATCAGACGAATGGAAGAACAGATGCAGCAATGCAATTTTGCCGAAATCAGTCAGCAACTTGAAGAGTGGATCAATGAGTACCATCATGCCGAATAACATAATTGTCCTGGTGGTCGATGACTCACCTGAATCTCTGGGTATGCTCAACGCGACCCTCAATCAGGCCGGGCTGACGGTATTGGTGGCGTTAAACGGACTGCAAGCCCTGTCGATCGTGGAGCGCATTCAGCCGGATGTGATTCTGCTTGATGCTATTATGCCGGAGATGAACGGCTTTGATACCTGTCAGAAGCTGAAAGAACGCCTGCCGGCCACGCCGATCATTTTTATGACCGGACTGGATGACTCAGCCCACGTACTGCGCGGATTTGAATCCGGTGGCGTCGATTACATTACCAAACCCGTGGTACCGGATGAAGTGTTGGCCCGCATTCGCGTTCACAGCCACAACGCCCGCCTGGCCCAGTCAGCGCAAGTGGCGCTCGACTACGCCGGTCAATATATCTTCTGCGTCAATCAAAGCGGTGAGCTCGAATGGGCCACCCCGCAGGCCCAGCAGCTGATCAGCGAGCTCAAAGGGGACATGACCTCAGTGTGGGCCAAACTTCAACCACGCATTGCAAGCTGGCTGGCCGATGAGCAGCGCCCTGCCCATCTGACGTTGGATGAGTTTAACCCGCCGCTTGATGCGCAATATGCTGGCGACTATAACAACCTGCACCGGTTAATCCGCCTCTCTGAGCCCAAGCAAAAAGGCAATGAACAGGATCTGCAACATGCGTTGCAACTGACCAGACGCGAGTCTGAAGTCGCCTACTGGCTCTCCTTTGGCAAAACCAACTGGGAGATCGCGCAAATTCTTGTCATGAGCCCGCGCACCGTCAACAAACACCTCGAACAAGTGTACAAAAAACTCAGTGTGGATAATCGCACCGCCGCTGCCAGTATCTGTATCCGCGTCCTTGAAGGCCACGCCTCCTGACCCAAAGGGTTAAATTTAAGGAAATATCATTTTGTTGCCTCAACCGGGCTCTCCACTGTCATCCACTTTTACCGTCATTATTTTTGTAACCGGTTACAGAAACCGGTTACATTTTAAATTTATCTGATCTAGAATGGCGACCAATGACCTACTATTAGTCCATCGCCCAAAGGGCAAATCGGACAACAATGACGACAGCAAAGAGGTGAAGAATGTCTCAGCAAGGTTTTCCTAAAGATTTCTTATGGGGCGGCGCAGTCGCGGCGCATCAGGTCGAAGGCGGCTGGAATAAGGGCGGCAAAGGCGTCAGCGTGGTTGATGTTCTGACCCGCGGCGCGCATGAAGTGCCACGTGTGATTACCGATAGCGTAGAAGCCGATCAGTTCTACCCTAACCACGAAGCGGTCGATTTCTACGGCCACTACAAACAAGATGTGGCCCTGTTTGCTGAAATGGGGTTCAAATGTTTCCGTACCTCGATCGCCTGGACGCGTATCTTCCCGAACGGTGACGAAGAGACACCAAACGAAGCCGGCCTGCAGTTTTATGATGACCTGTTCGATGAGCTGCTCAAATACGGCATCGAGCCGGTGATCACGCTTTCTCACTTTGAGATGCCAAACCATCTGGTGAAGCAATATGGCAGCTGGATGAACCGTCAGGTGATGGATTTCTTTGTTAAGTTCAGCCAGACCGTGATGGAGCGTTATAAACACAAGGTGAAATACTGGATCACCTTCAACGAGATCAACAACCAGCGTAACTGGAAACTGCCTATCTGGGGTTACTGTAACTCAGGCATGATCTACGCTGAACACGAACATCCGGAGCAAGCTCTGTATCAGGTACTGCACCACCAGTTCCTGGCCAGCGCCAAAGTGGTCAAGCTTGGCCACGAAATCAATCCTGACTTCAAAATCGGTAGCATGATCCATATGATGCCGCTTTACCCGGCAACCTGTCGTCCGCAGGATATGCTGCTGGCTCAGGAAATGATGCGTGAAAAATACCTGTTCAGTGATGTTCAGGTGCGCGGCTACTACCCAAGCTACCTGCTGAAAGAGTGGCAACGCAAAGGTATTACTGTCGAGATGCAGCCTGGTGATGATGAGATTCTGCGTGCCGGTTGTGCCGATTACCTGGCGATCAGCTACTACATGACCAACATCGTATCCGCGCAAAAGGATGAAGAAGGTTCAACCAGTTCTCTGTTCGAAGGCAGCCAGCTTAATCCTTACCTGCCGGCATCAGATTGGAGCTGGCAGATTGACCCGGACGGTCTGCGTTTTGCCCTGTCCGAGCTGTATGAACGCTACCAAAAACCGATTTTCATTGTCGAAAACGGTCTGGGAGCGGTCGATCAGGTTGAAGCCGACGGCTCAGTCAATGATGATTATCGTATCGACTATCTTGGCGCTCACATTAACGCTGTTAAACAGGCCATCAGTTATGACGGTGTTGAAGTGATGGGCTACACCCCTTGGGGCTGTATCGACTGTGTCTCTTTCACTACCGGTGAATATAAAAAACGCTATGGATTCATCTACGTAGACCGTCATGATGACGGCAGCGGCAGCATGGCCCGTTCCAAGAAGAAGAGTTTCTTCTGGTACCAGAATGTGATTAGCACCAATGGTGAAGAGCTGTAATTCGCTACAATGAAGATAACTGTTTCAATCAGTTAGCGAAATTAGCTAAAATCCTCACTGGCCTGAGTATGACCTCGGGCCAGTGAGTGTAATCAAGGAGCAGTGATGGCAACAATCAATGACGTATGTAAGGCCGCTGGCGTTTCAAAAGCAACGGTTTCCCGGGTTCTCAATGGCAGTCAACTGGTCAAAGAGGCCACTCGCAATGCTGTAATGGCTGCCATCGAAGAGTTAGGTTACCAGCCCAATACCCTGGCTCAGGCTTTAGCCACTAATACGTTCAACGCCATCGGTCTGGTCCTCCCTCAATTTCAGAGCAGCTATTTCGGCAGCGTGCTCTATCATGCCGAACAAGGTGCGCAGCAGGCAGGCAAGAAATTACTGGTCGTTAACAGCAAAGACGCCGCCGATGGCGAACGTGAAGCGGTTTTCACTCTGGCTAATCAGCGTTGTGACGCCATCATGCTTTACAGCCGTCACCTGAGTGAATCACAACTGAAACAGCTGCAACAGTCCGTCAAAGTTCCGCTGATAATCATCAATCGCCTGCTCAACGACGCGGACATCTCCAGCTTTGGCCTGGATCAGGCGCAGCTCGCCACTCTGGCGATGCAGCATCTGATTGACCTCGGCCACCACAATATCGCCTGTATTACTTCTCCGCTGAACAGTGAAACCGGCCGTCGTCGCTACCGGGTCTATCAGCACATGCTGCAAGCCAGCCAGTTGCCTGCGCAGGAGAAACTGGGTCGCAGAAGGTGAAAACACACTCGACAGCGGCTATCAGGCTGCGCGGCAATTGCTGAAACATGAAGTAAACTTCACCGCCATTTTCGCCTGTAACGATGACATGGCGATCGGCGCAATCCGTGCCCTGCACGATCACGGCCTTAAGGTACCGCAAGATATTTCCGTTATCGGCATCGACAATGAACCTGCCGCCGCTTACGCCATTCCCAGCCTGTCTACCGTCTCGCTGCCGATTTCCCGCCTGACCCAAGATGCGGTTCAACTGGCGATTAACCTGGCCAACAAGCAGCTGATTGACAGTCAGCACCAGACTTATGGTGGTGAGCTGGTGGTACGAGAATCCAGCCGTGCATGTTGCTGAACCACTATTTTTCCGCGCTTGATCACATTTAAATGATAATTATTGCTATTGGTAGATTTATAGCTAAGCTTAACATTGTACGACGCTCTGGCTTTCGCCTCCCCAAGACAACATGACAGCCTGAGCGCCGACAATATCTCCTCCTGAAAGGCACAAGCAAATTTTCGCTTGCGCCTTTTTCTTTATCTGCAGCCTTCTGTTTTCTTTATATTTATCCATATCGAATCGTCGGTATCCAGCATCGGGCTAATCGTGCCGAATAACGATCACCAAACCAGCCTGAGGCCGTTAAGGATCCCGAGACAGTCAGGGATAAACACCGTTGGCCGCATAAAAAAGGCAGCCCATCAGGCTGCCCGGTAAACTTAACGCTTTGTACATCTTCTGCATTGGTTATGCAGTGATGAGAGATGATACAGTGATTAACGCAGCGCCGGAAACTTCTGCAGCAACGTCGTCATCAGCACCAGAGCCAGCAAGGCAAAGACAGCGCCGACATAACCAATCATTTCCAGCGAACTGAAATGAATCACTTTGGCGCCAATCAAGGCACCGGCACCGATGCCGAGGTTAATAATGCCGGAGAACATCGACATAATCATGTCAGATGCCTGGGTATCAATGTTAAGCACTTTAACCTGCATTGCCAGACAGGCGACCATCAATGCTGTGCCCCAAACCACCAGTAGCGCACTAATGCCCCACAGGTTGCCGACCGACCACATCAGCGCAACCAGACACAGCAGCAGCAAGAAGGTGTTACTCATCAATAACTTGGTGTTAGCACGCTCACCCCAGTAGCCAAAGATGATACTGCCGAGAATACCAGCACCACCAAACACCAGCAGTAACAGAGTGGTGAAGTTTCTCACTCACCTGACCAATCTGTTTAACGAAAGGTTCAATGTAGCTGTAGGCGGAATAGTGCGCTGTGAACAGCAGGAAGATGAACAGGTACAATCCCATCAGTTTCGGGTTACGCAGCAGCTCCGGCAGTTTCTTCATCGAACCGCTGAACAGACTCGGCATCACAGGCAACAGACGCATCAAAGCAAGTAGAATCAGCAAAGCCACAATGCCGATAGCAGCAAAAGTCACTCGCCAGCCGAACCATTGACCGATAATCCGTCCCAGAGGAACGCCCAGTACCATCGCCAGTGACGTACCAGTCGCCAGCACACTTAAGGCCAGCGTTTTCTTACCCGCAGGAGCGACCCGAATCGCGATTGACGCGGTTATCGACCAGAAAACGGCGTGCGCAAATGCAATCCCTATCCGGCTGGCAACCAAGGTTTCAAAGTTCCAGGCAATCACGGAAAAACCGTGGCTGACGATAAACAGAGTAAAAACGCCAATCAGCAGCTTTTTACGCTCAATGCGGCTGGTCAGCATCATCATAGGCAACGACATTGACGCCACAATCCAGGCATAAATAGTCAGCATCCAGCCTGCCGATGACACAGGTACATCCAGATCACGGGCGATATCGGTCAGTAATCCGACCGGCACAAATTCTGTGGTGTTAAAAATAAAGGCACTAAAGCCCAGAGCAAAGACACGCAAATATTGGTTGTGGCGCGAGTTATCATTCGCCGCCGGAACGGTGTGGGTCATACGCAATCAGATGTTTAACCAGGAGGACAAAAGAGTGACCATTGTCTCACTTTTGTTCACAATAAGGAAAGATTTTATACAACAATTTTTATACTGATAACTTTTGCTTACATATTTCCCGCCCACCGATAATCACTTGAATTCACTGCGCGATCTCAAACCGGTAATGTGTTACAAAAATAGTAAAGAGCATTTGCCAGCCACGGCAGTTTAGACAACTATTGATACAGGTACTCTGTGTCATCCGGCATTTCGCCCGTTACCATCCAGCCCCATTGACAGACAAGGAATCCGGCACCCAGCATGACAAGTTATTTTATTCAGGCCTTTATCTATCTGATTGCAGCGGTGATTGCTGTTCCACTGGCAACAAGGTTCGGGCTTGGTTCCGTGCTCGGTTACCTGATCGCCGGAGTGGTGATTGGCCCGATTGTCGGCTTGGTGGGTGATGAAACCCAGGCTATCCAGCATTTCGCCGAATTTGGCGTGGTGATGATGCTGTTTCTGGTCGGGCTGGAACTGGAACCGCAACGTTTGTGGGCGATGCGTCACCGTTTACTCGGACTGGGCGGTTTACAGGTTGGGTTGACTGCCCTTGCGACGATGGCTGGCTGTCTGCTGTTTGATATTCCCTACACCATTGCACTGACCATTGGTCTGATTTTGTCGCTCTCTTCGACTGCGATTGTGCTGCAGACCTTCACCGAAAAACGCCTTAATCGTACCGAGGGCGGTCAGAATGCATTTTCTGTGTTGCTGTTCCAGGACATTGCCGTGATCCCGATGCTGGCCTTTATTCCTCTGCTCGCCTTACCGGAGCTGGTGGAACAGGCACAAAGCGCCGCCGACACTGCGGCTCAGCATGCAGAAGAGTTACTAGTGATGACTCACTTACCCGGCTGGGCATATGGGTTAATCATTACCGCCGCCATCGCGATTGTCGTTGTCGGTGGCCACTACCTGAGCCGGCCGCTGTTTCGTTTTGTCGCTAACGCCGGTGTGCGCGAAATTTTCACTGCCACCGCCCTGATGCTGGTGATTGGTATTGCGATATTAATGAACCTAGTCGGTCTTTCCCCAGCGTTGGGCACCTTCCTCGCCGGCGTCGTGCTGGCCAACAGTGAATTTCGTCATGAACTGGAAGCCAACATTGAACCACTGAAAGGCCTGCTGCTCGGGTTATTCTTTATTACGGTCGGTGCCGGCATTAAGTTCGACCTGCTGTTCAGCCACTTTTTTGTCATCATGGGCGCCACTCTTGCCATCATGTTGCTTAAAGCCGTTGTGCTGTATCTGCTGGCGATCATCTTTCGCATTCGTGGCAGCAATCGCTGGCTGTTCACCCTCAGCCTGGCACAGGCCGGTGAATTTGGTTTCGTGCTGCTGAGCTTTACCGAGCAGCGTCACGTACTGCCTACCGAAATGGCTCAGGTATTATCACTGGTCGTGACCTTGTCGATGTTCCTGACGCCGGGCCTGTTTATCTTATTTGATAAAGTCATCATGCCGCGCTTTGAACAGCAAACCAATCCGCAGCGTGAGGCGGATGTTATCGACGAGCATGGCACCGTCATCATTGCCGGCAGCGGCCGCTTCGGTCAGATAGTCAATCGTCTTCTGGTCGCCAACGGAGTAAAAACCGTGGTACTTGATCATCAGGCTTCACAGATAGACAACCTGCGTAAAATCAATACCCACGCCTATTTTGGTGACGCGACCCGCCCGGGCCTGCTTCACACGGCGGGAATTGAAGAAGCCACCATGTTAGTGGTAGCGATTGATAATCAGGAGAGCAGCGTCGAGCTGGTTAAATATGTCAAACATGCCTACCCGCACGTCAAAGTGTTGGCTCGGGCGTTTGACCGCGGCCACGGTTACCGCCTGCGCCAGGTAGGCGTTGATCTGGCGGTATCAGAAACCTACCATTCAGCCCTGGAAGTCGGCGCTTCGGCCATGAAAGCACTGGGCTTTCACCCCTATCTGGTTGAACAACAGAAGAAGGTGTACAAAAAAGTTGAAGCCAGTCATTCAGATGGTTTGTATCAAGCCTGGTTAAGTGAAGCCCAGGGCAAAGAGCGGGTCGACAATAACTACATCAAACTGTTTATCGAACTGGAGCAGCGCCTCAAAGAAGAGATGGCGTTTGAAAGTGCTGACAGTACTTACGAGTTTGATCGCGGTGCCAGTATGGAAGCCAAAGAAAATCGGCGTAACATTAGCTAATGAGCTCATTTCCTGACCAGTGTACTCAGCCAGCAGAGCTCTTTGAGACTCAGCACCCGAGAACGGAATGTCGGCTCGCTCACAATTATGCACACCGACGTGCCACATCCGACCTGTGCTCCCGGCGGACATGGCGGTACGACCTGTGCGACTCAGGACTATTTCTGTGCATTGAATCACTTAAATCAACCGTTAGCAGAACTGATTTCTGCTGGTGCATAAAAGGGAATAATTCAGTTTGATGCATATCAACAAAGTTATTCGAAAAACTTGGCGATCATCAACAAGGTCTGTTAGCCAACAATACTTGCGGCTGATGCTAAGTTAGAAAAAAATCACTCGGGGATATCACTATGCAAGCACTGTTGAATTGGCTTGACTCACTGTTAGACAAAGACGATCTCGGCAAACTCATTCTTCGTGTCAGCTTTGGATTTATGTTTTTACTG
The DNA here is from genome assembly GCA_039696685.1 of Vibrio sp. CDRSL-10 TSBA. Taxonomy (NCBI): domain Bacteria; kingdom Pseudomonadati; phylum Pseudomonadota; class Gammaproteobacteria; order Vibrionales; family Vibrionaceae; genus Vibrio; species Vibrio sp. CDRSL-10 TSBA. Next base: position 2,188,030 of record CP155566.1, read on the forward strand.
CACGGTATCCACAAAATCTTTGGCGGCACCGAATTTATTCAGGGATTATTTGTGCAGCATGGCCTGCCGGCTTTCTTCGCGTACGGGGTTTACCTCGGTGAAGTGATTGTACCGGTCCTGATTATCATCGGATTATTTACCCGCTTGTCTGCCATCGTGTGGGTAGGCACCAGCCTGATGGTTATCTGGCTGATGCATGCAGACAACCTGTTTACCGTCGATAAAGTCGGCGCCTGGGCAGCGGAAGGCATCGGAGTTTATTTGTTCGCGGCACTGGCGATTATGCTGATTGGCCCGGGTAAATATGCACTGGAATCACGCCGTCAGACTGCCTGAGTCGGTTAGAGCAGGCTGCGATTTACACCAGGTAAATCGTGGCCTGCTTTGCCTTACCTGGTTTACTTTGCATCGCCTTCCTTAGTTAGTCCGTCTCTGAACATCACCGCCTACTCTAAAAGCACCTGACTGCATATAAATTCAGCTCACCTGCTGCTGACTTACTTACTCAGCCTCCGACCTATTTAAATATTCGGTTCTGTTATGGTCAGATTTACGTCATAAAGCTGTGTGATGACTTGCACCCTGCAGCCCTGCCATCTTTAATACCCTCAGATGGGACGAAGCAGGACATCTTATGTTTAATAAATGGTTACTAATTGGAGCGGCAGTCATGCCGTTAGGTATGGCTCACGCAGACGTCGCTGTGCGCCAGAGCGGAGTCAGCGTAGAAACCGACTGTCTGAACATTAAAGTCGACGGCCTGAGTATCGGTGCCGGGGATTGTCGCCCAAGACGTGTTTACCGCGAGACCGTACGCGTTTATGAAGACCACGACCACCACAGACATCCGTCTCACCGGCACCATAAAGATGAGTGGAAACACCATAAAAACTGGAAAAATGGTCAGGGTCACTGGAAGAAACGTGAAAAAGTCATTTACCAGGAAGAGTGGCGCTACGAAGACAGAGGCGGCAGACATCACCACTAACAATCATCATCACTAACAATAATCTTGTCGGCTAGGATTCGGAAGGTCACCCCATGGTGGCCTTTCCTTTTTGGTCTTTACTTCTGGGGCGGCCATTCTTTCCATCGTCCATTTCCCGTCATCAACGACTGATTCTTCATTTCCATTCCTGCATCGATCACTTTTAGTCTGCGACGAATAAATAAGCTAACCCGCTGATTTATTGAACCTCTTATTTCACTCAATTTTGCTGCGTCGGAGCAATCACCATCACATCGGCTCAGAATGCTTGATTTCATTGCTCTGCGCTCATTAAAACGGTTGAAAATTTGGTTCGAAATTAGTGCTGTTTTGTGTTCAAATAGTGGCCTTCGCGTGATCTACTCGACTTATTAAACACAAAACTATTAACGATAGACCAGCGCCCCTTGCTTTAAGGGATAAAAAGCCCAATAAATGGGGGAATGAGGCAGAAACGTGCTTTTAATGAATTCTTGATTCACCGCAATACACCTTTTTCCCTGCCAGATTAGTTTTAGCTTTATTCACAAAGCACCATTCAAAGGATCCATAATTATGTCTGACCTAACGACGAGCATTGACTCTATCCAACCTGTTGCTGAAGCGACTGGCTCCTCTATCTGGGGTTATGTCATCGGCGGCATCGTCCTGGTCCTGGCCGCGGGCTACTTCGGTTACAAAAAGATCAACCAACCTGCTTTTGTTGTAAAACAACTGCGCAAACGCAACCGTAAAGAAATGCAAAAGCAAGGCGTAGAAAGCGCTGAATCAATGGCTGATCTGGATCTGCTGCTGGACTCAGTGCAAAACTACGCGATTGAGAACAAAATGACCGGCACTAAGATGGTTCAGCTGCTGGCGCCGATGAACGATAAATCAAAAGTAAAATCGGGCACTGATTTCTATCATGCGATGGCTTACATCGCGAAAAACATCAATGACACCCAACTGGCGCGTAACTTCCAGAATAAATCGAAACAAGTGAAATCCAGCTCACCTCTGATGGCAGGTCTGCTGAAACGCGCCGGCGTTTAATTTCACCTGACAGATTCCCATTTTAATAGCCCGCATTCGCGGGCTATTTTTTTATTTCAAGCAGTGTCAGCCCTTGAACTCCTGACGACCAGGCTCTCATTTTTATCTCTGTGTCCAATAAACAGTGGCATTTCCGCCGGGCAAGTCTTACTTTCAATCCTATAACCGCCGCGCAGTGTCTGAACATCGCTGTGCGCGCCTCATCTGCACCTTCGTGTTCGAAAAAACACTCAATTCATAATGTCATCGAAAGGATACGTATGACCAGCCTTGTACAACGCCTCAAAAACCCCTCAGGAAGCTTCTGGGTTACTCTCTGTCTATTGGCACTGCCGCCATTATTCTGGGCCGGTAATTTTATTGTCGGACGTTCTGTGCGTGGTGATATCCCGCCTTTGACGCTCTCCTTTGACCGCTGGGTGATAGCCAGCCTGGTTCTGCTGCCATTTACCTATACGATCTTGCGCCGCGAATGGCGCCTTTACTGGCACTATCGCCAGCGAATTTTAATCGCTTCGGTGACAGGCGTGGCAGCATTCAACTCGCTGATCTATGTCGGTCTGCAAAGTACAACCGCCAGTAATGCGCTGATCCTCAATTCATTTATCCCATTACTCATCAGTCTGTTCGGCTCGCTGTTTGTCAAACTTCGCCTTAAACGTTCGCAATGGCTGGGAATGGCCGTGTCATTTACCGGCGTACTGTTTATTCTGACCCGTGGCGACTGGCAGATCCTAAGCTCGCTTAGTTTTAATCAGGGTGATTTAGTGGTTTTTCTGGCAATGGTCAGCTGGGCCATATATACCTTGGTGATCCAAAGAATGCCAAAAGAAATGAACCGGTTAGGTCTGATGTCAGTGCAGATGTTCGTCGGGCTGCTGGTGGTCATGCCATTTTATGGTGTTGAAGTGTATTCAGGCGCCAGCCCGGTTTGGAACAGCCATACCTTATTGGCTCTGGCCTATGTGGGAATCGTGCCGTCAGTGCTGGCTTACCTGCTCTACACCACCAGCGTGGAGCGCCTCGGGCCGGCCAAAGCTGGCCTGTCAATTCATTTGATTCCGGTGTTTGGCGTGCTGCTCTCGATTGCTTTATTGGGTGAGAGCTTGCATTGGTATCAGCTTACCGGCATGGCACTGATATTCATCGGTATTTTGAGAAGCTAACCCACTAAGTCGCCAGGCATACTGATAGCCCACTATCTTTACGAAGCCGCCCCGGCGACAACCAGGCGGTTTCTCCCCTGATCTTTAGCCTGATAAAGTGCCCGGTCAGCCTGAAGTAACATGGCGTCCACTGTAGCGCCATTATCCGGATAAACCGCAGCCCCGATACTGATCCCTATGCTTACCTGCAGCTCACCAATCTTCATCGGCATGCCGATACTGGCGATAATCTGCTGCGATTTAAAAAAATCATGATCTTCAGAATCGAGCAGGATTGCGACAAATTCGTCGCCACCAAGCCGGGCAACAATATCACTGGAGCGCAGACAGCCAACCAATCTCTGGCCGACCATTTTCAGCACGGCATCGCCAATGGTATGGCCATAGGTATCATTAACCGCTTTAAAACCATCGAGATCCATATAATACATGGTAAAGCTGCGCCCTTTCTGGCGGGCAACATCAAGATGTTCATGGGCTAGTTTCATAGAAATGACGCCGGTTGGCGAGCCCGGTTAATTCATCACGGGTCGCCAGACGCCGCTCCATTTCTGCCACTTGTTGGCGACGTAAGACTTCCTGCTGCAGGTGTTCCGTAGCATCAATCACGGCCTTCTCTACATAGACTTTATGGCCAAGTATACGCAGCAGAGCCACCGCGATTAAACCGGTTGAAAGCAGCAGATAGGTCCAGTACCAGGAAGAGAGAATAAAAGACGAATGCTGAATCATACCCTGACGCCCGCCGTACATCGAAAGTGTCCAGGAGCTGTTATTTAGATGCAGCTTACTTTGCAGCAGTGGCTGCTGCCCTTGCGGATCTTCGCCCAGAATGCGTTCATCCAGATGCCCGACCGGGTTCACCGCCCGAATAGACAATATGAATTCATCAGTAAAACGTTTGATGATTGGCGAGCTAAGCAGCGCGTCCATATCAATTAATACCGTCGCAAATCCCCAGAATGTTTGCTTCTGACGTCCTGATTCACTGGGAACATAAATCGGCGCCCGGGCAATCAGACCATAACCACCTTGGATCAATCGCAAAGGGCCATCGACAATCGGACGGCGGGTGGTAATGGCTTTCATCACTCCCTCTTTACGTCGTGGGTCCTGCAGCAAGTTATGGCCAATAGCGCCCTGATTACGTTCAAGGTCGGTAACATAGGTCACCACTCCCTCAGGCGCCAACTGCAGACTGCTGACAAAGTCCGATTTAGCCAGCACTCGCTCGGCGAACAGGGTAAACTCTTGTGCGCTGAAATCCGGGCGTGATATGACGAACGCTTCCAGACTGTCAGTAAGCCGCAACTCGTTGTCCAGCATGGCTTGCAGAGTAATGACCAACCCTTGTAGACGCTGTTTGTACAGATACAGCTGGTCTTGCTTCTGGCTTCCCTGCTCGACATAACGAACGCCAAAACCGATGGCAAGCCAAACCACACAGCTGAGAATAATAATCGTGACGTGCAGCGGGTTAATTTGGAAAATCGAATGACGTAACGAGTATTTGTCCGAAAAAATGCCCCGATATAAAAAATAGGTCGCTATAAAGCGGAACAAATGACCGATTGCATTAACGTCACCATAGACGGAAATATATTGAGTAAAACAGAGTTCCGCCACTATGGTCAGGGCAAAAAAGATAGCCAGGTGTGGAACGTGCACCGATTGCAGGGTTTTACGCTTTAACCATACCGCCAGCCAGGCGACTGCGGTGAGGCCAACCACCACGTACTCACTGTAGAGTTTAAACGGCGTCAGGCCACTGTCTTCCACAAAGGCATCGGGAAATAGCATCAGCGGATAGATAGCCAGAATGCCCGCTGCAGAAACTATGATAAGGCCGCGGATATAGGCTGTTTGATGACGACACTGAAAAGGACAGACAAAGACAATCAGTAAGCCAATTGCTTCAACCAAGCGGCCTAAAGTCCAGAAACTGCGTCGGTGGATTAGGCCCGAGATTACCGGACAACAGGGCCCCTTTATAGGTCAGCATATGAGCCAGGTCGATAAATGCCACACACACGAATACCGTGCTCAGCAATCTCAGATAGCGGGTTTCTTCGGTGGCCTTAGCTTTAAACCCGGCCAGAGCAATTAAGCCCGAGACCAGAATGGTAAATAATTCGACGATGGCATGGAAGGTCATAAAATCTTGTCGGGACAGAATCCACAGTAGACAGACGACCAGCCCCAAAATCAACAGATAAGAGGATCTGATAAAAGTCGACTTGACGGCATATTCATGACGGTCCAACGATGTATTCCCTATTCGACAAAAATGTCGCCCGTTACAAAATGAGCGTGCTAATGACCTGACAGCGATTCAAGATATTAAAAAATAAAACACTGATGAATTGCATCGTGGGTAGGAAATAATAGCAGCCACTTATTCTTCGTATTCATCAAGTTCAATAGTAACTGCATTGTCAAAAACAGGTCAATTATTTACTGTATAAAATGTTGCATACCTCAGTTAGGCACTGCAACAACGAAAGATATTACATCCTTGATACTAACCCGGTCTGTATTTAAATATATATTGGTTTTGAAACACTTTAAAATCGAACCGGAACACACGTTAATTAAGCCCTGCCATTCATCCTCTGATTTACAGAACAAAAAGGCCACCCATTGTTGGGTGGCCAGTGAAAATCGATAATTCTCTAAAGAACAATTAATTGATGCGTACAATTCTCGTATCAACCACAGAATTGTCTTCAACCGCATCCGCGTTGGTGTATGGAGTTGCGCTATCCGGATAGCGTGTACGCAGATATTCCGCGAAACGCATCCTGCTCAGTACCGCTCTCGGCAAAATCGGCCAGACCGGTATCTGCACTCATATTACCTTGCAGATACTGCATGTTCTGACAATAGCTGTTGCCGTCACCGTCCGTCGCGGTCGTACACGGGAACGGATAACCATCACCGCCCTCACCAAGGTAGCTCAAGGTGACAACGCTGAACTGACGACTGCTGTTACCCTGCATCACACCGGCGGTTACCACAATATCATCGTATACCCCATCTCCCGAGGTATCGACCGCCAGTTCAGTAATGCGCTGGCCTGGCTCTCCGGCACTGGTATCCATAGCCGGTTGGGTCGGGTCAAAACTAAAGCGCATACCCGCAATCTGCGGGAAACGGCCACCTGCGTTGCCGGTCGGATCATCGGGATCGATATCAGCGACCGTATGTTCCAGAATCTGCTTGAGCTCAGTCGCCGACACATCGAGAATACCCAAGGCATTATTGAAGGCCAACGTGGTCTGCAAATCATACTGCGAAATATCGCCCTCTTCTTTACCGGCTGCCGGATAGGCGGCAGGTGGGTAATACTGCAGATCATCGGCATTGGTTGAACCCGCCGGATAAGCCGAGTAACCGATAGGGGCACGGATGCCACCGCCATTTTTGATAGAAATCTGTACGCCCGAGTCTTCTAGTTTGGCATACCACAGGTTAGCGTCTGCAGTCAGATCGCCCAGGTTAGTTTCATTGGATCGCACATCGGCACGCAGACCATTCAGATACACAGTCGTATGACCGAGGATGTTACTTTCATCCGCGACAATCACATCGTTGACCGCAGTGACGATCGCATCAACCTCAGCATTATTGCTGCCGCCCAGTGAGCTGACCATACTATCATCACTGATATAAACCCCGCTCTGCTCGGAGTCGATGGAATTGGTGAGCAGATTGCCGTTTTCATCAAAGCCAACCACTAAACGCCCCAGGTACTTGTAGTCGCCATCGACGTTAACCACAGCAATATCTTTACCGTCGGCATCCTTGTATAGCAATGGATAGGTACCAATCGCACTATCGCCGGCCCAGAGTCGGTCGTTGCTGTCCGCCAGTAAGGTATTCGAACCACCAGCAACTATGATATCGACATCTTTCAGTAGCGTTGCCAACTGCTGTTCGACCGTAATGGTCTGCATGTGAGCCAAGACGATGACTTTGTTAATCCCGCTTGCGGTCAGGTCATCAACTTTTTCCTGAATTAACCCCGCCAGTTCAGCGGTAGAATCGTTCGCGGGTAATACCGTGATATCGCCGGTGCTGGTAATCACCTCATTGGTTGGCGTGGTTGCGCCAACAATACCAATCCGTTCTCCATTGACGGTAATGACCGTACTGGACGTCAGACTATTGGGGATGTCAGATGCTGTCTGCCCATCTGCAACCACCAGCGGTGCGGTATTTGCGTCATCGGCAAAGATCATGTTGCTGCTCAGATAAGGGAAGCGGGCTCCCGGGTAATCCATGCTGTAAGAACCGGTTGCCGTCTCGGCAGCGATAATAGCAGCGAACTCCTCGGTACCGCCATCCAGATCATGGTTACCGACAGCAGAGGCCTGCAGACCCATGGCATTGAGCATGGCAATATCCGCACGTCCGACACCAGGCACCCCGACCCCATTTACCGTCGCCATCGTCTCATTGTCTCCGGCCTGATAACGTGAACCGGGAATGTAGTTGTCACCAGAGCTGAGAAACAAAGTATTCTGCGGATATTGTGAAGTCAGCGAACTGACGTTACTGGCAAAATTGCCGGCATTCGCCAGTGCCAAAGCATTTGAGCCATCCATATCCGACACATGCAAGAGTTGTAAAGTAAAAGACGCCTGTGAATCGTTACTGTCATTACAGCCAACTAATGCCATGGTGACGGCTGTGGCCAGCAGTGTGTGGGATAACAAGCGTTTGTTAAGCTTAGGGGTTTTCATTTGTGTCTCCGAGACCTGTCTAACGTTGATGATGAGTGTCCATACGCGAAAAACCGACGATGAAACAAGTCACAAGAGTGGCAACGGATAATGAACGTGATATGAAATTGCAGTGATATTTGGAAGAAAGATCCTATTCGTTTATTAATTATCTGAATGAAATCGCATACATTGATTCTGCCACTCTAACCGTATGATAAATAAAAATGACACAAGCTTAATTCATCACTAAAGGCAGGGAACCGTGTCACTCCCCTCTCTTTCCCCCGCCCGCACAATCACTAATTTATTCAGATAAGATGTTTCTTAATAATTCTTAAGCGACTCTTAAGTTTTGCTTCTCATCATAGCCACACTGTCCGATAACTGTGATTTACTGTGATGACCCATACTCGCCGTTTTAGCTGGCCCCAAATCCCGATGACCATGAGCACACTGATTGTTTTGTGTGCGGTCTATTTTGGTACCGTGATGAACTATCCGGTGCTGTCTGCTATTTTCAACCTGAGCAGCAATGTCTCTAATCCGCTGTTTGCTGCCAGTGCACCTCTGCTGCTGACCTGCGCTTTCATCCTTATTTTCTCTCTCGTTGCCTGGCCCTATATTTTTAAGCCGTTTATGGCCTTTGTGCTGCTGACTTCAGCGGCCGCTTTATATGCCGAAGTCAACTTCCACACGCTGTTTGATTCCACCATGATGGAGAGTGTGTTTGAGACTAACAGCTCAGAAATGTCCTTCTACATGAACGGCGCAACCCTGGCTTATCTGACAGGATTTGGTCTGCTGCCAACCCTGTTGCTGTTCATGGTACGCATTGTTTCCGCAGCGCACCTTGCTGAGAGCGACCCTGTCACGTGTTGGTATTATCGTCATTGCTCTGGCTGGAATTGGGCTGACGGCTGCGACCAGTTATAAAGATTACGCGTCAGTCGGACGCAACAACCATTATCTCAACAAGATGATCATCCCGGCGCACATATACAACGGGTTCCGGTATCTAGAAAAAACCTATTTTACCCAGCCTCTGGTTTATAAAACCCAGGGCGAAGATGCCAAAGTGGTGGCAAATCCCAACGGCAAACCCACGTTGATGGTCGTGGTGCTGGGTGAAACTGCCCGCGCGCAAAACTTTGCCTACAACGGCTATGCACGCGACACCAACCCTTATACCAAAGACATGGGCCTGATTGCCTTTCAGGATGTCTCTTCCTGCGGCACCTACACCGCGCTTTCAGTGCCGTGTATGTTCTCGAATATGACTCGTGAGACTTATAACAAACCACGTGCTCAGGCTCAGGATAACGCCCTGAATGTAATTCAACATGCAGGAGTGGATGTTCTGTGGATTGATAATGACGGCGGTGACAAAGGAGTGGCCGATAATCTGCCGTACCGCACCATTGATAATTCATTGAAAAATCAAGACTGCAACGGCACTACCTGCTTTGACGTGGCGATGATGAAAGATGCCAAACAATTTATTGATGATGGCAAACACGACAAACTGCTGGTGCTGCATACCATCGGCAGCCACGGACCGACCTACTGGCAACGCTATCCGGATGCTCAGGCGCCGTTCCAGCCGGCTTGTGACCGCAGCGATATCGAAAACTGCAGCGACCAGCAAATCGTCAATGTATACGACAACACCCTGGTGTATACCGACTATGTCCTGGCCCAGGTGATTGATGAGCTAAAAAGCGTCTCTGACGATTACAACGTAATGATGACCTATATCTCCGATCACGGTGAATCACTGGGTGAAAGCGGACTTTACCTACACGGCACGCCTTACTCCATCGCCCCTAAAGAGCAGACTCAGGTGCCTTGGCTAATGTGGATTCCTAATCAGTATGCTGAGCAAAAAGGGCTTAATACCCAATGCCTTAAACAAGAAGCGCAAAGCAGCACCGTCTCACATGACAACCTGTTTCATAGTTTGCTGGGGTTGTATGGCGTGACATCACAGGTCCACGATGCTGGCCTGGATATTACCCAAAACTGTCAACTCCATTCATAATCTTGCCTTATAGAGTGCCGAAAAAATGCAACCAGACATTATAATTAAACGTACAGGTATGCACAGGATTGCCTATACTTTCATTCATAGCTTTAACGGTTTTAAGTGGTTGTGTAAAAACGAGGCAGCTTTCCAGCAAGAACTCATGCTGTTCGTGCCGTTAACGTACTTTGCGTTTTGGCTCGATTTACCGGCAATGCATACCTTGTTAGTTATGCTCAGCATGCTGTTTGTCCTCTTCGCAGAAATGGTCAATACCGCCATTGAAGCTGTAGTTGACCGGGTAGGTCTGGAATATCACACCTTGTCCGGGGTCGCGAAAAACATCGGCTCAGCCATCGTGCTGCTCAGTATGGTGTGCTCATTGGCTGTGTGGGGAACCGTATTATGGCTACGCTAATTACCGTACTTTCGGGTGAACGAACCAGATTGAAGACAGGGGCATTACCTGCCCTGCTTGGCTTCTTTGTGATTAATCTGGCACTCTTGAGTCTGTCACGCCTGATGCTGTCCATCTGGCAAAGTGAACGCGTGTTTGCCGCCAGTGACTATGGCCAGATCTTCTTAGGTGGCCTGCGCATCGACCTCTCGACTCTGGGTTATCTGCTGGCACCGGCTTTGCTGGTGATGCTGCTGGCAACTGCCTTGCGTGCGACACGCTTTATCCGCCTGCCACTCAAAGTCTACCTGGTGGGCAGCACCCTGTTACTGCTGTTCTTTGAACTCATTACCCCGACCTTCATTCTGGAATACGATCTGCGACCGAACCGTCTGTTCATCGACTACCTGATCTATCCAAAAGAAGTGTTTTCTATGCTCGCTTCCGGCTACAAGACAGAGATTGCAGTGACCTTACTGGTCCTGTTTTTAGCCGGTAGCGGACTGAGTAAGGTATTTAACCGGGTCTGGAATCCTGATATCAAAGGGGCAATGATTCCCCAGCTTGCTCTGCAACTGGTTCTGGCTTGCCTGTTTGTTTTAGCGGGCCGCGGCACGTTAGAGCACCGTCCGATTAACCCGGCACTGGTGGCATTTTCAACCGATCACTTGCTCAATGATCTTAGTATCAACTCAGCCTACTCAGTTGCCTTTGCCTGGAAACAGGCCCAGAAAGAGATGTCGAGCGCCGACTTTTACGGGCCTATGAATCAACAGACTCTGCTCAGTCAGATCCGTGCCAGTCAGCAAAATCCGGATGCACACTATCTGGACACGACAGCGCCAACCAAAACCATGCACATCAGCAGCTTCCCGGAACGTAAAAAGAATCTGGTGATTCTGCTGCAAGAGAGCTTAGGTGCGCGCTATGTCGGCAAACTGGGCGGGCTGCCACTGACCCCGAATCTGGACAAGCTGATGGATGAAGGCTGGAACTTCACCCGCCTTTACGCAACCGGGACCCGTTTCTGTGCGTGGTATCGAGGCTGTGGTCACCGGCTTTACGCCGACTCCGGCACGTGCAGTGGTTAAACTCGGCAAGTCGCAGCAAAACTTTTTCACTTTGGCCGATTTCTTAGGCAGACAGGGTTACCACACCCAGTTTATCTATGGTGGCGAAGCACACTTCGACAATATGAAGACGTTTTTCCTTGGTAATGGTTTTCAGGATATCGTGCAGGGCAGTGACTTCGACCAGGTGAACTTCACCGGCTCCTGGGGCGCCTCAGACGAAGACCTTTACGACCAGGCTGATCGCGAGTTCAGTCAGTTACACAAAGATGGTAAGCCGTTCTTCAGTCTGGTGTTTACTTCATCGAATCATTCACCTTATGACTATCCGGACGGCAAAATCACCCCTTACGATACCGAGAAGCAAACGCGCAATAACGCTGCGAAATATTCTGATTTCGCCTTGGGTGAATTTGTCAAAAAGGCCAAGAATTCCGACTATTGGAAAGACACCATTTTTGTCGTCGTCGCTGACCACGATTCACGGGTGTATGGTGCCAGCCTGGTGCCGGTGCGTCACTTCCATATCCCGGCAGTGATATTCGGTAACGATGTCACGCCTAAGCAGGATGACCGTCTGGCGAGCCAAATTGACCTGGGGCCGACCTTACTGTCACTGATTGGCGCATCCGGCGAACATCCGATGCTGGGTAATGACTTTACCAAACCCGTAGCAGCTGATCAGACGCGTGCCTTACTGCAATACGATAAAAACTTTGCTTACCTGAAACAAAATAAAGCGGTCGTGTTTCAACCAGACAAAGCACCACAGACGTTTTTGCTGCAAGGGGAAAACCTGACGCCGACCGAGGCAGACACCACCCTGACTGAAGAAGCGCATGCCTACGCCAACTTTGGCAGCGTTGCGTATCAGAAAGGCTGGTACAAACCCTGAGCGGCTCTCTGGGGATGAAACGAATTGCCTCTTGTGGTGTAAACGAATTCCCTTCATCGAGTAAACAAATTGCGCTTGGTGGGAAAACAAACTCTAGTTGGACAAACAAATTGATGTTTAGCGGCTAAAAAAATGCCAGAGGGTTTCCTCTGGCATTTTTTGTTTTAAGTGACCGTCAGTCTATGCGGAATTTTAATCCGCTTAATTTTGTGACACAGCATCCTGACGCAGTTTTGAACGACGGCGATTTGTGTTTTGCCCCTGGCCTGAATTTGCTTTACCGGCACCCGCTGCATTACGCGGTTTATGACCTGAACGATTCGCTGGTTTATCACCTGTTCGGGTATCCGCTGCCTGAGCGCCCTGCTTCTGATTAGCCTGACCCGACGGCTTGTTACCTGCCCCATTACGGCCAGATGTATTTGGGCGAGAAGCATTGGTACCAGAAGCATTAGCCGGCTTACGACGTTGACGTGGTGCGCCTGATTTCGCCTGAGCCGCCTTGGCTTCACTCTGACCCGACTTAGCGTGTTCTGTTGTTGGTTTTTTCGGCTTTTTCAGTTTTTTGGCTTTGATCGGACGTGTATCCAGCTTAGATTCCGGCACGCTGTTACTTGGCTTAAATCCATCCAGTTCAAGACGAGGCAGAACTTGCTGAATCAGTCGCTCAATCCCGAACAGGTCCGGCGCTTCAACTGCACACACCAGAGAAATCGCTTTACCCGCCTCACCGGCGCGACCAGTACGACCGATACGGTGCACGTAATCTTCCGCCACATTCGGCAGCTCGAAGTTAACCACCTGAGGTAGCTGAGGAATATCAATGCCGCGCGCTGCGATATCGGTCGCCACTAACACGCGCAGATCATTCGATTTAAACTCAGCCAACGCGGTCGTACGCGCACCCTGACTTTTATTACCATGAATAGCAGCGGCCTTGATGCCTTCTTCATTCAGAAACGCAGCTAGGCGGTTGGCACCACGTTTAGTACGGGTAAACACCAGCACCTGATGCCAGTCACCTTCTTTAATCAGCTTGACCAGCATCGGCGCTTTCTTTTTCACGTCTGCCGGATAAACAAACTGCTCAACCGTTTTTGCGGTTGAGTTGGCCGGGCTGACCGAAATTTCAACCGGTTGGTTCACCAGTTCTTTGGCAAGTTGGCGAATATCATCCGAGAAAGTCGCCGAAAACAGCAGGTTTTGGCGTTTTTTCGGCAGAAAATCGATGATTTTACGAATATCACGAATAAAACCCATATCCAGCATACGGTCTGCTTCATCCAACACCAGAATTTCAAGCTGATCAAATTTAACCGCATTCTGGTTATACAAATCCATCAGGCGCCCGGGAGTCGCCACCAGAACATCAGCGCCTTTGCGCAGACGCAGCATTTGCGGGTTAATCTTAACTCCGCCAAACACACAAGCGCTGCTCAAAGGCAGATGACGGCTATAAGTAACCACACTTTCCTGTACCTGAGCCGCCAGCTCACGGGTTGGAGTCAGAATCAGCGCTCGCACCTGGTTACCACGTACACGCGGCCCCTGTGACAAACGTTCTAGAATAGGCAGAGTAAAGCCTGCTGTTTTACCTGTACCGGTTTGCGCTGCTGCCATGACATCTTGGCCGGTTAACACGGCAGGAATCGCCTGCTCCTGGATCGGAGAAGGTGTCGTGTAGCCTTTTTCTTGAATGGCTTGCAGGATTGGCGCAGATAAACCTAACGAGGTAAAACCCATAGTCGATACTCAATAGTTAAAATAAAAATCAGGCGTTGTGCAGATGACAACGAAAGGTGCGGCATTCTGAATCTTTTATGCCCGGCTAGCAACAACTAATCACAGGCTATATCAGCAGGCCTGGCTGCGATGCAGTCGCGAGGTACTCAAGCAAGCACATTTATTGATCGCCATAACATTACGAAAAATTAAATTAGGCGGTGATAAAATAACTCTGGTGATTGCCTGAACTGTGTGTATAATGCCGTTAGCTCTCACGTAGGAGCTATTAATGAAACATTTAGTACAAGTTTTTTCTCAGACATCTTTCGATACCCTTCGTATAAGCACCTGCGACAACTTTTCTTCATACGACATCAATAGCTTTCGTAGTCAGCGTCAATTAACTATTGTAAAAATTTAAAATTCAGAGGTATTTATGTCTGGTAAAATGACTGGTTCAGTAAAATGGTTCAACGAAACTAAAGGTTTCGGTTTTATTTCTCAAGACAACGGCGGCAGTGACGTATTCGTTCACTTCAACTCAATCGTTGCTGACGGCTTCAAAACTCTGGCTGAAGGTCAGAAAGTAAGCTTCAACGTTGAAGATGGCAAAAAAGGCCCTCAAGCAACTCAAGTAACTCCGCTGTAAGCATTACTTGGACGTGGCCTGACGACAGGCCGCGTCAAAATCTCCTGACTCTGCCCCGTACTGCCCTCTCCTTTATTCCGCTACATTTCATCCGATTTACTCTTATCTTAATTACAGGAAATTAATGTCCAGAAGAACATCCAGGCAACGCCACTGGTATCAGTTGTTACGCCAACAGAAAACCAACACCAAACCCGCACCTCATCAGCCACACTAATTGATTCGCTCAATCTGATTTATTCACTCAGCCTACGTTGATTAGCGTAACCTAATTCATTAAGTTAACTTATGTTGATGAAGTTAACCGGCGCTTATTAATTTAACAAAATCAGTTTGCTGACCGGTTAGCGCTTGTTTTCTTGCGGTATTACTACCCAAAACTGACCGCCCGCTTAACCTTGTAGCCAATAATGCCGCTATTAGATCTGAGAGCGCTGTTCACAAATCAGTGCAACTGAAACTCATTTCTCCAACACTTGTCATAGTGTTGAGAAATTAAAAATGTTGCAGCCAGAATTTCAGCTAACATCACACTATCGCAACCCAAAAGGATATTGGTATGGCCCGACCGTCAAAGAAAACTCCACCGACTAAACATGACAGCAGCGAAACTGAAGAAACACCGAAAAAGTTAAGTGAGCATCAAACCCGCCGTCGCATCGAGGATATTCTCGAACAACGCGAGTTTGACAAGCAATTTGACATGTAGGTCAGCCCGCTGCAGCAGGAAAATCGTTGCTCTGCTTTTCTGCCCGTCTTACACTGCGGCCCATTAACGCCTACTGCGTAACGGCTTGATATACCTCAATACACTCACAATTCTAGAGAATAAGGTATACTAAGCGCCTGATGGAGGCATTCCATACAGGCTTATATCGCTCAAGTGAACGTTACGTCATCGTTTTGTAGCCCGGGAGTACATAATGAAGCTGCAGCAATTACGCTATATCCGTGAGATACAGCGCAATGGTTATAATATTTCTCTAACTTCAGACAAGCTGTTTACCTCGCAACCGGGAATCAGTAAACAAGTCGCTTTATTAGAAGACGAACTTGGCGTGCAAATTTTTGAGCGTCAAGGCAAACATTTGTCCGGACCGACCGAAATAGGCAAGCAGATCATTCACGAAGCCAGCCAGATGCTGGAAATCGAAGAGCGGATTAAAGCCCTTTCTGCCAGTGTCACCTCACCGGATATGGGTCGCCTTAACGTCTATACTACTAACGCGATTGCCAAATTTCTGTTGCCGCAAACCGTGCAGCATTTCATGAAAAAATACCCTAAAGTCGCACTGCATATGGGAACCATAGAGCCAGAAACCCGGGGTAATGCCCTGCCGATCGGTCCCTATGACTTTTCTATCGTTGCACAAGATATTGACGAGCAGACTGACCTGGCTATTTTGCCGGCTTACAAATGGTCGCTGGCACTGATTATTCCGTCCGGTCATCCTCTTGCCAAAGAGCAGAACATCACGCTGGAACAACTGGCTAACGAGAAACTGATCAGCTACGAGCTGAAATCAACCGGACGCAGCGCTATCGACAGCGCCTTTGCTAAAGCGGGTCTGACGCCGAATTACGTAGTAACCGCTATGGATGCAGAAGTCATCAAAGAGTACGTTAGCCTTGGGGTCGGCCTGGGTATCATCGCCTCGGTAGCAACCCACCAAATCAGCGACTCGATTACAGTACGCTCTCTGGAAGGCCTGATACCTGACTGTTATGCCTGGATTTGCTACAACAAAAATATCTATCTGCAGCATTACATGTACGAGTTTATCGAAAAATTTGCACCGCATCTGACCCGTACCATCATTCAGAACACCGCTCATTTATCAAAAACGGCGATGATGCAGTATTTCGATGAACGTCAGCTTATGACTTATCAATAGTCTGCTTAACGCATAGCATGCCAATCTCACAGGTTATCTGTAAGCCAACACTAACCTGTGAGCCTTTTTATATATATGCCATATATTGATTAATGATGTGAAATTTTTCTGCCTCTTTTTATTGACCTTTCCCCTAGGGGAAGCTCTATACTGAGGACAATACAGCGTTCACTGAAGACATTATGCGACTATCCATAACCCAGACTCTTTGGATTACATTACTGACACTGGCATCTTTGCTTGTGTCTGGTTTTGTCTCCGCGTCGGTGGGGATGGACGCATCAATGCAACACCGACCGTTACAACCCTCGCATGAGATGATGATCTCGTGTAGCAGCCAGAGCTCAATGCCCGCTCCGGTTCATCATGCAATGGGGCCAGAGATGCCACAGCATCACAGTATGACTGTGTCACACATGAGCCAATCAGAAGCAGATACCGATAGCGTTCACTCCGCATCTTGCGACAGTGCGAACAATATAGATATGGGCCACACGTGTTGTGATACTACCTGCACCAACGTACCTGCTGTTTTATCTGGATTCTGTGCTATTTCATTTTTGTCCAGCGTGATGATGGTTGCTCCAGCCACAGCGACCGGCAGTATTATTAACCGAGTTCAGACCCTCTACCGCCCCCCGATAGCTTAATCCCGACTGATCCTTTTGGTCTTCGCACTGTAGTGCGAAGGAAGATTCGTGCGCAATGACTGCAGCTCCCACTTGAGCTTTAACGTCAGCGATGCGCCCAGTTGTGGATTACCCCATGAATATCAAACCATGCCTTTTAGCACTGTCCATCAGTGCCAGTGGCTGGGTGACGGCACCTGTATACGCTGCGCAGACAGCATCATCAGCCGTCACCACAGCGACAAACAATACGCTCACTCAACTGATTGAGGCAGCGCTGGTCAGCGATAACATTCGACGCCAGTTTTATACCGAAGCTGAGGCGATGCGCGAAACCGGCGTTGCCCGCTCTACCCTGATGGATCCAAAACTCAGAGTGGGTGTCACCGGGCTACCGGTCGATAGTTTCGAGTTTGACCAAGATCCGATGACCAATATTTCACTGGGCATCATGCAACAATTCGAACGCGGCGACACACTCGCTTTGCAGCAAACCCAGGCAAACCATCAGGCACAAGGACTGGAAGTGCGGGTTCAGGCCCGTGAAACAGGACATCATCAATAGCCTTACCTCTGTCTGGCTGGAGCTGGGTTATCAACAAACCGCCTATCACATCATGCAGCAAAACCGGCATTTACTGACCGATATGGAACGGTTTATCCAGACCAACTACGGCATCGGTAAAAGCGAAGCTCAGGATCTGCTTAACGCCCAATTACAAGTGTCACGCCTGGACGAAAAGCTGCAGGCCAATCAGCAGATGCAACAAAAACTGACCGCACAGTTATCTGAATGGTTGGGTACTGACTGGCTCAGTCACTCTCGTCAGCTTGAAGCCAGTAATCAGCTCGACTGGTCTTATCTGGAACAATGGCTGACGACCGCTGCCACATCACAACATTACTACGCAGAGCTCAGCCGCCACCCCAACATACGCCTGATTGATAGTGCCATTGACGCTCGCCGTACTCAGGTCGACATCGCCCGTGAAGCGTATTCACCGCAGTTCGGGGTTGAGGTGATGTATGCGTACCGTCAGTCCAATGACATGCGAGGTGAACCCGCGTCCGATCTGGTCAGCGCGTATCTGACCATGGATTTGCCGCTGTTCACCGGCAACCGACAGGACCGTAACTTGTCTGCAGCCCAGTATCAGGTTGGCGCTGCGCAAGCGCAAAAAGACACCTTGTTGATGCAGATGAATGCCAAAGTCAATGCGCTTCTCGTCGAGCGCGACAATCTCACCCAGCGACTACAACGTTATCAGTCCACCTTGTTACCTCAGGCGACAGCACGAGTGAAAGCGGTCGAGCGCGGCTATCAGAATAATACCGCACAGTTTAATGATGTGATTATGGCCAGCAGTGATGAACTCGCCCTTCAGCTTGAATATCAGCGCCTGCTGACCGACCTGAACCAGGTGAACAACAACCTCGCGGCGCTGCTCAGTCGCTACCCGTACAAGGTCACACAGCCAGAACTGGCCATTAATCCAGCCCAACAGCAACAAGGTAAGTAATAATGAAAACAATTCAGGCAACGACAATCGCGCTCGTCATCGGTGCAGCGTTGGGATACGGAGTCCAGTCGTGGATAGGTAACGGCCACGACAGTTCAGGCGCACAAGCAAGCAGTGCCAGCAACGAACCTCTGTACTGGGTGGCACCAATGGATCCGAACTACAAACGGGATAAGCCGGGCAAATCACCGATGGGTATGGATTTAATTCCGGTGTATGCCGAGGATCTGACCGGTGCCAAAGAAGCTCCGGGCACCGTCACTATCGATCCGGCGGTTGAAAATAACCTTGGAGTAAAAACCACGCAGGTACAGCTCAGTCCGTTGTCGCCGAGTATCGAAACCGTCGGTTATATCGGATTTGATGAGAGCCGACTGTGGCAGACCAACGTGCGGGTTGCAGGCTGGGTTGAGCAGTTGAACGTCAATGCAGTCGGCGATCAAGTCCAAAAAGACGATGTGTTATTCACGCTTTATTCTCCCGAATTAATCAAAGCACAGGAAGAGCTGATTAACGCTTATCGGACCGGCCGCAGTGGTTTAGTCAAAGGGGCGACCGATCGTCTCATCACCCTCGGCGTCGACCGGGAGCAAATCCAATCCATTGTCCGACGTGGAAAAGCCTCTGATTTCATTGAGGTCAAAGCCAAAGCCGATGGTGTTATCGCCAGTCTCAATATTCGTCAAGGCGGATATCTGCAACCGGCTCAGGCCGTGATTAGCGCAGGTCCGCTGAACGAAGTTTGGGTCGATGCCGAAGTATTTGAGCGCCAGTCGCATTGGGTCAAATCCGGCAGTAAAGCACTCATGACACTGGACGCCTTGCCAGGAGAGCAATGGCAGGGAGAAGTCGATTATGTCTATCCGATTCTCGACCCGCAAACCCGTACTCTGCGCCTTAGACTCAAATTTGCCAATCCGCACGGTGAACTCAAACCGAACATGTTTGCCAACATCACCTTGCAGCCGATGACCGAAGAATCGGTCCTGACCATTCCGTCTTCAGCGGTTATCCGCTCCGGCGGCATGACCCGGGTGGTATTAGCGCTGGGAGAAGGTAAATACCGCTCTGCACGGATTGAAACCGGGCACGAAGCCGGCGGCAACACCGAAGTGCTGCAAGGACTGACGCAGCAAGACAGGATTGTCACCTCCGCTCACTTCCTGCTTGATTCCGAATCAAGTCAATCGGCTGATCTGGCACGCATCAACGGCGTGGATAGTAAGGCCCAAAATACCGAACGGGTCTGGGCCAAAGGGGAAGTCACGGATGTGATGGCCGGGCACGGCATGGTCACCATTATTCACCAACCAGTACCAGAGTGGAACTGGCCGGGCATGACGATGAATTTCAATCTGGCCGCAGGCCTTGACGCGGCGCAGTTACAACCAGGCCAGGCGATTGAGTTTGAATTACAAAAAACCGCAGATGGCGGCTATGAAATTCTCGATTACAAAGCGGACGACAGTGTATTGGCAGCAGAAGTGTGGATACGCGGCAATATCAGCATGCTGATGGCCGACTTTGGTATGGTCACGGTGAATCACGAAGCGGTTACAGAGTGGAACTGGCAAGCCGGTGAAATGAACTTTAGCGTCGGCAACGACGTCGATCTGAGCGGTTTAGAAGAAGGCGACAGCGTTCGGTTTCTGGTCGCTAAAAAAGGAGCCGATTTCGCTCTGAAGATGATTGAAAAAGCCGGAGGCGAGCAATGATCAATGCCATTATCCGCTGGTCACTCAACAATCGTCTGCTGGTGCTGATTGCCACCATAGCTCTGGTTTCTGGGCGGTTTGTACAGTGTCAAAAACACTCCGGTTGATGCCCTGCCTGATCTGTCTGATGTGCAGGTCATCATTAAAACCAGCTATCCGGGTCAGGCGCCGCAGGTGGTGGAAGATCAGGTCACTTACCCGCTGACGACTGCCATGCTGGCGGTGCCGGGGGCGGTCACCGTGCGCGGTTATTCGTTCTTTGGCGACTCGTATGTGTACATCATTTTCAACGATCAGACTGACATGTACTGGGCACGCTCACGCGTGCTTGAATACCTCAGTCAAGTAGCACCACGCCTGCCGGACAACGCCAAACCGACTCTCGGCCCGGATGCCACCGGTGTCGGCTGGGTGTACAACTATGTTCTGCAGGATAAAACCGGCCAGCACGACCTGGCTCAGCTACGCAGCCTGCAGGACTGGTTTCTGAAGTATGAACTGCAGACTGTGTCCGGAGTGTCGGAAGTGGCTACGGTCGGCGGTATGGTCAAGCAGTATCAGATTCAGATCGACCCGGCCAAACTGCGCGCTTATAACCTGACATTGCAACAGGTCAATACCGCGATCAAAAACGGTAATCAGGAAACCGGCGCATCGGTGATTGAAGTCGCAGAAGCGGAACATATGGTGCGTACAACCGGTTATCTGTCGGGTATCGAAGATATCCAGGCCCTGCCGCTTAAAGTGACCAGTAAGGGAACCCCTTTGTTGCTCGGTGATATTGCCGATATTACCCTTGGCCCGCAAATGCGTCGTGGCATCTCGGAGCTGAACGGAGAAGGCGAAGCCGTGGGCGCGGTGATTGTCATGCGCTACGGTGAGAACGCCAGTCAGGTGATTGCCAATGTCAAACAGAAACTGGCCGAACTGCAACGCAGCCTGCCGGATGGTGTCGAAATTGTGCCGACCTATGACCGCTCTACTCTGATCAATTCCGCCGTCGAGAAACCTGTGGAAGAAGCTGGCAGAAGAGTTCATCGTAGTGGCTATTGTCTGTGCCCTGTTCCTGTTCCACATCCGCTCATCTCTGGTCATTGCTATCAGTCTGCCGATCGGCATTTTGTCGGCATTCATCGTCATGCACTGGCAGGGGATCAACGCCAATATCATGTCGCTGGGCGGTATTGCGATTGCGATTGGTGCCATGGTGGATGGGGCGATCGTGATGATCGAAAACGTGCACAAGCATATTGAACGTACCCCGCTTAACGATCAGAACCGCTGGCAAGTGATTGGCGATGCGGCACAGGAAGTCGGCCCGCCACTGTTTTTCTCGCTGCTGATCATTACCCTGAGCTTTGTACCGGTTTTTGCCTTAGAAGGTCAGGAAGGGAAAATGTTCTCGCCCCTCGCCTTCACAAAAACCTATGCCATGGCGGCTTCGGCTGGTCTGGCGATTACGCTGGTTCCTGTGCTGATGGGCTATTTCATTCGCGGTAACGTACTGCCCGAACATAAAAATCCGGTCAACCGCGGCTTAGTCGGACTGTACCGCCCGCTGCTTAACCTCAGCCTGCGTTACCCAAAGACAATGATTACCTTTGCCGTGGTACTGATGCTGTCAGCCTACTATCCGGCCAGCAAGCTGGGCAGTGAATTTATTCCGCCACTGGATGAAGGCGATCTGATGTATATGCCAACCACGTATCCGGGCATCTCGATTGGTAAAGCGCGTGAATTACTGCAGCAAACCAACAAGTTGATTAAAACCGTGCCGGAAGTGGCTACCGTGTGGGGCAAGATCGGCCGCGCCGAAACCGCCACAGACCCTGCACCGCTGACCATGCTGGAAACCGTGATTCAGCTAAAACCTAAATCACAATGGCGGCCAGGTGTAACCACCGACTCATTACGCAAAGAGTTCGATAGTCTGGTGCAGTTCCCTGGCCTGACCAATGCCTGGGTAATGCCAATCAAAACTCGTATCGACATGCTGGCGACCGGAATCAAAACCCCGATTGGTATCAAAATCGTCGGTCCGGAGCTGGCAACTATCGAGAAGATTGGCGCACAGATTGAGCCCATACTCAATCAGATCAACGGCACTGCTTCTGTCTACGCCGAACGCGTTGCCGGTGGACGCTATGTCACAGTGGATATCAAACGCCGGGCTGCCGCGCGTTACGGACTGAATATCAAAGATGTTCAGCAGGTTATCTCCACTGCGGTAGGCGGTATGAACGTTGGTGAAACGGTCGAAGGGCTGGAACGCTATCCGATTAACGTGCGTTATCCGCAGGATTATCGTGACTCGGTGGTGAAATTGCAGAACCTGCCACTTGTTACGCCAAGCGGCGCGCGTATTGCCCTGGCTGATGTCGCCGATATCCGCTACGAAGACGGACCACCGATGATCAAAACCGAAAATGCGCGCCCGAATGGCTGGGTGTTCGTCGACATTGAAGGACGCGATCTTGGCTCATACGTCACCGAAGCGCAGCAGGTTATTGCTCAGCAACTGACTCTGCCACCGGGTTATGCCTTGGCTTGGGCGGGTCAGTATGAGTACATGCAGCGCGCTAAAGACAGGCTCAGTATCGTGGTACCAGTCACACTGACCATCATCATGTTGCTGCTCTACTTCAGCTTCCGCCGCCTTGGGGAAGTGCTGATCATCATGGCAACACTGCCGCTGGCGATGGTCGGCGGGTTATGGCTGATGCACCTGCTCGGCTACAACCTGTCGATTGCGGTCGGGGTCGGCTTTATTGCTCTGGCCGGTGTCGCGGTGGAAATCGGCGTCATCATGCTGGTCTATCTCAATCAGGCCTGGCACTACGCCAAAATCGATGCCGAGCAAAAACAGCACCTCCCAGACAGTGAAGAACTAAACCGAGCCATCCGCGAAGGCGCCGGATTACGCGTGCGCCCGGTCATGATGACCGTACTGACCGTGATCATAGGCCTGGTGCCGATTATGTACGGTCAGGGCACCGGCTCAGAAGTGATGCAACGCATTGCCGCTCCGATGATCGGCGGAATGGCATCGGCGCTGCTGTTAACTCTGCTGATCATCCCGGCTATTTTCCGGTTGTGGAAACAGCGGGAACTTAAACAATCTCAGACCATTCAACCTAGTTCAACCCAACAGGTCGTTGTTAACAATGACTCAGACATAAGGAAATAACGATGAAGACTCTCGCTCTGGCAATCACACTTGGCCTGACTTCCTGGTATGCACTGGCCAGTAACGATACTGTTCACACTGGTATGGACCACAATGCAATGATGACGGATAACAGCAAAATGAACCACTCGGCCATGATGAATATGGACGGTATGTCTGCGGTCGGCATGCCGGCCCAAGGCGCCAAGCCAGATAAGGTGGTACATGTCCTGCTCTCCGATGATATGAAAGTCACGTTCAAGAAAGACGTCGATATTGAGCCCAATGACGTGGTGCAGTTTGTCATCATGAATACCGGCAAGATGGACCATGAATTTTCCATCGGCTCAGCCGCTGAACAACTCAAGCATCGTGAAATGATGAAAGGTATGAATGATCATCATATGCACGATTCCGGCAGTACCGTGACCGTACAACCAGGGAAGGCAAAGCAGTTGATGTGGCATTTTCACGGTGACAGCGATGTCGAATTTGCCTGCAATATTCCTGGCCATGCTGAGGCAGGGATGGTGAAGAAAGTAGCGCTTTGATACGCAAAGGAAGCTGTCAGGTTACAGATAGCGTGAAATAAAAAACCGCCCTGACGCCAATAAGAGGCCCAGGGCGGTTTTGTTTGTCTCTAGTCAACGGGGAAACTGACCCGCGGTGACGCAACCGCACTTATACGCGGTTGCCTTGCTCATCAATGATCAGCTCACCGTCTTCTTTATACAGCGGGCCTGGTGGCCATTGCTCGAGCAGATCCAGTACCTGTTCACTCGGGCGACACAGCTTAACGCCTTTCTCACTGCATACGATCGGGCGGTTAACCAACACCGGATGCTCCAGCATGGCTGCCAGAATCTGCTCGTCGCTAACGCCTTCTTCCATCAGACCCAGCTCTTTAGCCGGCGACTTACTGGTGCGCAGCGCACTTTTCGGTGTCAGGTTGGCAGCGGCAAACAACGCCAGCAACTGCGGGCGGGTCCAGCCCTCATTAAGATACTCGATCACTTCCGGCTTATAGCCAGCTTGTTCAATAATGCTCAGCACATTACGTGATGTGCCACATTCAGGATTGTGGTGAATTACGATCATTTTGATTGCTCCGAAGATGCAGTAACAGGACCAAACCAATGGCGGGTGCGATTGGCAAACCAGACCAGAGACAGCATAACCGGCACTTCCACCAGCACGCCAACCACGGTTGCCAGGGCCGCGCCCGAGTGCAGTCCGAACAGAGAGACGGCAACGGCGACCGCCAGTTCAAAGAAATTCGATGTGCCAATCATGCAGGCCGGTGCAGCAACATTGTGCGGTAATTGCATGCGCTTCGCCGCCCAGTAAGCAATGGCAAAGATGCTGTAAGTCTGAATCAGCAGTGGAATCGCGATGAGCAGAATGGCTTCCGGACGCTGCAATATGGTTTCAGCCTGGAAACCAAACAACAGCACAACCGTTGCCAGCAGGCCGACAATCGACCACGGTTTCATTGTGGCAAGAAAGCTGTTAAGCCGTGAGTGGTCATTGGCTTTATCCAGTTTCTGGCGCGCAAAGGCACCTGCCAGCAGCGGGATCAGAACATACAGTACCACTGACAACAGCAGCGTATCCCACGGTACGGTAATATCAGTCACCCCGAGCAGGAAGCCGGCGATCGGTGCAAAGGCAAAAATCATGATGATGTCATTAATCGACACCTGTACCAGAGTGTAGTTGGCATCGCCTTTGGTCAGTTGACTCCAGACAAACACCATTGCAGTACAAGGCGCGACACCCAGCAAAATCATCCCGGCGATGTATTCACTCGCAGTTTGCGGGTCAACCCAGTCCGAGAACAGACCTTTGAAAAACAGCCAGCCCAGCAGCGCCATGGTAAACGGCTTAATCAGCCAGTTGATGACCAGAGTCAATACCAGCCCTTTCGGTTTTTTCCCCACATCCTTGATTGAGGAGAAGTCGATCTGCACCATCATCGGGAAGATCATCAGCCAGATCAGCAGCGCAATCACGATGTTCACATGCGCATATTCCAGCCCGGCGATGGCGGCAAACACATCTGGCGCCACACTGCCTAACGCAATACCACCAATAATTGCTAAACCGACCCAAACAGTCAGATAACGTTCAAAAAGTCCCATCGATTTGCTCCTAAATCTCTTTTTGGTTAACGCGCTGCATCAGTTGCTCAGCACTTTCAACCCGCTCTGAATATCGATCCACCAGATAATCACTGTTGTCACGCGTCAACCAGGTAAACTTCATCAGCTCTTCCATCACATCAACGATACGGTTGTAGTAACCCGACGGTTTCATCCGGCCTTCGTCATCAAACTCCAGAAACGCTTTTGCCACCGAAGACTGGTTCGGAATGGTGATCATCCGCATCCAGCGCCCTAAGACACGCAGTTGATTCACCGCATTAAACGATTGTGAACCGCCACATACCTGCATCACTGCCAGTGTTTTACCCTGGGTTGGGCGCACCGCACCGATTGAAAGCGGGATCCAGTCAATTTGTGCTTTCATGATGGCAGTCATAGAGCCATGCCGTTCCGGGGAACACCATACCTGCCCTTCTGACCAGGTGACCAGCTCACGCAACTCCGAGACTTTAGGGTGGCTCGCATCGACACTGTCCGGCAAAGGCAGACCTTGCGGATCAAAGACTTTCACTTCAGCACCCATGCTCTCAAGCAAACGTGCACACTCTTCCACCACCAGGCGACTGTATGAACGCTCTCGCAGTGAGCCGTACATGAGAAGAATACGCGGAGCGTGAGTTGAACGAGGAGCAGAAAGTTGCGATGGCTGGGGAAGATGAAACTGGGATTCATCGATATTAGGTAATGACATGGCGAATACCTTGGCCTAATGTTAGAGAGTCATAATAATAGTCAGTCGATATTGCATTTGGGCTGCGACAGCCAACAAACAAATGCGAAATACCGCATATATGGATTAGCATATATAAGATATATGACAAGTCAATGACAAAACCGTGACGGCCCGCCGATTACATCGCGATACCAGCCCCACTCTCCTCAAGCCTCTGGCCAATCCGTTTATATTCGCCGTCAGTAACCACAAAATAGCCAGGCAAAACAGACAAAAAAAGCCAACCGGTTAAGGTTGGCTTTGCTATCACTTCAACGATTCAGATGTGTTTAGTCATCCAATGCGTAAGCAATCACGTAGTCACCACGGTCTGGTGACTGACGTGCGCCACCGGCGGTAATGATGATGTACTGCTTACCGGTTTCTGGTGAAACATAGCTCATTGGTGTCGCGCCACTACCAACCGGCAGACGCGCTTTCCACACTGGCTCACCAGTCGCAGAGTCAAATGCACGCAGGTAGTAATCCTGAGTACCAGCCACAAATACCAGGCCACCCTGAGTCGCCAGCGTACCGCCCAGTGTTGGCAGGCCAATCGGAATCTGAGCTTTCATCTTAATACCGAACGGACCGGTATCCTGTACTGTACCCAGAGGCACTTGCCACACAACCTGACGAGTTTTCAGATCAATCGCAGACAGCGTACCAAATGGTGGTTTCTGACACGGAATACCCAGAGGTGACATAAAGCGGTTTTTGTTCACGGCATACGGCGTACCTTTCAGAGGCACCGCACCCATACCGGCGTTGACCGCTTCACCACCACTGCTTGCTTCCGCGTTGCTGGTATCTTGCTTAATCATTTGTACCCACAGACCCAGACGCATATCGTTCACAAATGCGTATTGGTTATTCGGGTCAAACGACATGCTGCCCCAGTTCATCCCGCCCAGAGAGCCAGGGAAGCTCAGTGACAGGTCAGTGCCCGGAACTGTGAACAGGCCATCGTAACGCATTGATTTGAATTGAATACGACAGATCAGTTGGTCAAATGGCGTTGCACCCCACATGTCCGACTCGGTCAGTGTTTGCGCACCAATTTGCGGCATACCTACCGAGAATGGCTGAGTTTCAGAGTACTGTTCGTTCGGGATATCACCGACTTTAACTTTACGCTCTTCCACTTTCGTCAGTGGCTGACCAGTCTGACGATCCAGCACGAAGATCTGACCGGCTTTAGTACCAACGATCACCGCAGGTTTAGTCGAACCGTCTTCCATCGGGAAATCGATCAGACTTGGCTGCATTGGAACGTCAAAGTCCCAAAGGTCGTTGTGAACTGTCTGGTATACCCACTTCTCTTTACCGGTTGTCGCATCCAGTGCCAGCACCGAGGTTGAGTATTTGTGGTCCAGCTCAGTACGGTTGGCCCCCCACAAGTCAACTGACGGGCTACCCATTGGGATAAACACGGTGTTCATCGCCGGATCATACGACATTGCTGACCATGAGTTAGCAGAGCTGCGTTTGTAGGTTTCACCTTCCTGCAGTTCTGCATTCGGGTTAGGGTTACGCGGGTCAAATGCCCAACGCATTTCACCAGTGTATGCGTCAAAACCACGCATAACACCACCAGGCATATCGGTTTGCACGTTATCGGCAACACGGCCGCCAATCACAATCGTGGTACCGGCCAAGGTCGGTGCCGCGGTCAGCTGATAAGTCGGATCTTCAGCATCACCCATGCCTTTTTTCAGATCAACCATACCGTTGTCACCAAAACTGGTACAAAGCTCACCGGTATTGGCATCCAGTTCAACCAGCTCGGCATTGATGGTGTTCATGATGATGCGTTGCTGACACTGAGATTCTGCCGCCACATCCATGGTTTTCACCGGAGTGGAACCAGGAACCGTTGGCTGCTGAACCGGACGCGTGGTATCAAAATAAGTCACACCACGACAGCGGTTCCAGACCTGTGCCTGAGCGTTAAACTCATGCTTCCAGATCTCTTTACCTGAATCGGCGTCTACCGCGATAACATTGTTGTGCGGCGTACACAGGAAGATACGGTTGCCCACTTGCAGTGGTGTTTGCTGATCTTCAGCACCGTTACCATTACTGTAGGCGATATCACCGGTGCGGTAAGTCCAGGCGACTTTCAGATCTTTAACGTTATCACGTGTGATCTGATCCAGCGCGACAAAACGGCTGCCTTCAACCGTGTTGCCATA
This sequence comes from Vibrio sp. CDRSL-10 TSBA, assembly GCA_039696685.1. NCBI lineage: Bacteria > Pseudomonadati > Pseudomonadota > Gammaproteobacteria > Vibrionales > Vibrionaceae > Vibrio > Vibrio sp. CDRSL-10 TSBA. The sequence goes on from CP155566.1 coordinate 2,216,699, forward strand.
GTGTTCCCAGTTTTTCTGCTGAGTTTCCTTGGTCACAGGGATCAGAGGTAACTCGCTGCCGTTATCAACCGTCGGGTGTGGCTGGAACATGCTGACCAGAGTTGCCACCATAGATACCAGAATCACACCAGCAACGGTAAAAGATGGCTTGCTGCAAGGCGACTTACTCTCACTGGCGCGCAGGAAACGGCCAGGTCACCAGAGCCAACATCATCAGGCCAGCAGGGACCATAAGACGTGAAACCAGCGGCCAGAAGTCAATGCCGACATCGGCTAAAGCCCAGATGAGTGTTCCGATGAAAACAAGACCAAAAACAGTCACGGCAGAGGAACGGACTCGGAAAAATTGAATGGCAGAAATAAGAGTGATGATACCGGCGATGAGGAAGTAAAGGCTACCTCCCAATGAGACTAGCTTGGCACCTGCTATAGTAAAGAACAGGCCAACACAAGCCAGGATAATCGCCATTAGCCAACTCCAAAGTTTTAACTTCGGTGTTGGCTGAACAGGTTTTTCAGGCATGACGTGAATTCTCCTAGGTTGGAATGTAATTTTTCTCTGTAATTCTTTTACACTTCGTTACATAATTATGAGCGGTTCGGTAGATTTAGACAATCAGATTTGTTAGGGAATGTTTAATTGGCGTTAAATTCTCTTTCTTGATACATGACCTGACAGGTATATCGTACACCATTCTGTCGACAGTTTAACGCGCATTAATACTGACTGTTTTAAATTTAGACACATTATACACTGATGTGCATAATTAAACTGCCGCTTTGTCTGGGTGACAACCTAAAACACCAACAGAAACGGAACAGCAATGAAACGAAACAATCTTGATACCAGAATGCTGGTATTGCTTTTGCCTGCCTTCGGCACTCTGGCCGCCGATGAAAAAAGTGCTGACACTGAGCCGATGGAAACCATGGTCATCAGCGCTTCTTCGCAAAAACTGTCAGAATTTGACACTCCCGCCGCTTTGAGTGTGGTATATGGCGATGAATTACGCGATGCCAGTGCAGGCATAAACCTGTCAGAAAATACCTCAGGTATCCCTGGTCTGCTGATCCGCAATCGCAACAACTACGCTCAGGATCTGCAAATCTCTATTCGCGGTTACGGTGCCCGGGCGAGATATGGTGTGCGCGGCATTCGTATGTATGTCGATGGTATTCCCGCAACCATGCCGGACGGCCAGTCGCAAACCTCAAATATCGATATCAGCTCCATTGATAGTATGACGGTTTTGCGCGGTCCGTTTTCCGCGTTGTACGGCAACTCCTCCGGCGGTGTGATTAATATCGAAACTGAAACCGGCGCCCAACCGAACCGGGTTGAAATGAGCAGCTATTACGGCAGTTATGGCACCTGGCGCTACGGGGTGAAGGCGACCGGTAGTATTGGTAGCGGCTACGAACCGGGGGACGTGAATTACACTGTTTCAGGTACCCGTTTTGCGACCCACGGATTTCGCGATCACAGCTCAGCAGACAAGAACATAGCTAACGCCAAACTCAATGTCATTATTGATGATAAAAGCAGCGCGACGCTGATCCTCAATACCGTTGACCTGGATGCCTACGATCCGGGCACACTAAACCGTAGTGACTGGAAAAATAATCCAAGTCAGGCCCGTGATGCGGTTTATACCTACAACACGCGTAAGAATATCAATCAGACTCAGGTCGGCCTGCGCTACGAGCGTGAACTGACCGACAACGACCAACTCAGCGTGACCGGCTATGCCGGTGAACGTAAAATGAATCAATACCAGGCGATCCCCTATGCAACGCAGGAAAACAACCCACTGCATGCCGGCGGGGTGGTCGACCTGACCCGTGAATATCAAGGGATTGATACCCGCTGGACCCACAGTAACGACACATTTAGTGTGCCGTTCACCGTCACCAGCGGTTTCGATTATGAAAATATGCAAGAGCATCGTCGCGGTTACGAAAACTACGTAGAAAACGGCGGCGACTATACCACAGGGGTGAAAGGCGATTTGCGTCGTAAAGAGCGTAACCTGATGTGGAACCTCGACCCGTATGTGCAAACCTCCTGGCAACTGACTCAGGCACTGCGTCTCGATGTCGGCCTGCGTTACAGCTCGGTTTACTTCGACTCGAACGACCAGTACATCACCGCGGATAACGGTGATGACAGCGGTAGCACCAGCTACCACGAATGGCTGCCGGCCGCCTCGTTGCAATACGATATCCGCCCTGACTGGAACGTGTACACCTCGATTGGGCGTGGTTTCGAAACCCCGACCATCACCGAACTTTCGTACAGCAACGCCGGTCTGGGTGGTCTGAATCTGGATTTGCAACCTTCCACGAATACCACCCTGGAAGTCGGTACCAAGAAAGCCGTCGATGGCGGTCTGCTGACCTTCGCCCTGTTCCAGACCGATACCGATGACGAAATCATCGTCGATGACAGCGCCAATGGTCGTACAACCTACACCAACGCAGGCAAGACCCGCCGTCGTGGCGTTGAAGCCGCCTATCAGCAGCGTTTTATGGATGACTGGCAACTGATGCTGGCCTGGTCTTATATCGAAGCGAAGTTCCGCGATAACCAATGTGATGACAGCGGATGCAACAATCTGAGCGATAACTACCTGCCGGGCGTAGCCAGCCAGGTGGGCTATGCGTCTCTGGGCTATCAACCGCAGGTGGGCTGGTACGGTAAAGCCGACGTTCAGTTTATTGGCCGCACTTATGTCAACGATGACAACTCAGAGCACCTCTCCTCTTACGCGGTGTCGTCCCTGAGCAGCGGCTACAAATATGAGCTTGACCAATGGCTGTTCAACGCTTTTGTACGCGTCGATAACCTGTTTGACCGTAATTACTCCGGTAATGTCAGCGTCAACGATACCTACGGCCGCTACTACGAAACCCGCACCGGGTCGCAACTATGGCGTTGGTCTGACGGCAAGCTACAGCTTCGATTAAAACGTGATGAGAGATGGCCGAAGATGACACCCTGCCCGCGATCATCTTCGGTTCATCCATCCCACAGATTTGACGAAGTCTAAACGAAAAAAAAGGATACCCCAAACTGCGCGGGTATCCTTTCATACAGGAAACAGTGATAGCAAATCAGGTATTACAAAAAGGCCTCCGCCACCAACGCGGAACCCACATAAGTTCCGGTAAACACCAGCACAGAGACGATGGCAATTTTAATCCCTGACTGCTTAAAGAGTTTCACCTCCATGTGCGTCACCGCCATCGCCGCATAGGCCAGCACAGGTGTTGCCAGTGACAAAAAGCTCAGGCTCTGCATATAGCCCAGAATAAACTCCGAGTAAGGAAAAACGGGCAGCGTCAGTAACACACTGACAATGGATACCCAGGCAACCACCGGCAGCGGACCGCCAATCAGCTTTTTCAGTCCCATACCGACAATAATCATCGCAAACAGCATCAGCATACCGGGCAGCGCGGCCAGGAAACTGTTACCGGTTCCCGCCCAGTTACTCATCAAGGCAATGCCACAGAAAATCACCGCCAGAATGACATTTTCTTTAAAGCCCAGTACGGTTTGTTCCGGATTGTTAAATTCCATTTCGCTTGCATTCATGGTCATCTCCTCCTTTAAATGACTGACGTCTTTGCCTGAGTGGTGGCGCGCATCGCGTCCAGGCGCTTGTAGTACCACTCTGCAAATGGCAGGGCGATAAAGATCGCCACGTACAAACCTGTTGCATTAGTCAGCAGGTTACTTGCGCCGGCAAAGGCCAGAATATCATCCTTAATGTCTGGATAAGCTGCCGCCAATGTACCTGAACACGCCGCCGTCATGCTGCCGCTACCGACACCACACGCCATGGCCAGCGCTTTAGGATCAATCCAGCCGGTTGTGGCCAGAAAGCCCGCCATCAGGGCAAAGTAAATCGTGCCGAACATGGTGCCCATAACATAAACCCCCATTACGCCCACCCCTTCGCTGCTTTTAAGGCCATATTTGTCTGACACAACCGCAATATTAGGTTCGCGCGCAATGGAATACGTCGCGCCAATCGATTCACGCCCCATTTTGAACAGCAGTACCGCCACCGGCATCGCAATCAGCATGGTGGCCAGGTTACCCAGCTCCTGCATCACCATCGCCAGACCGGAATCGAGAATTTTCGGTAACGCCGGTCCAATCAAAGTGCCGAATTTGGCAATAAACGGCAGAATACCGATAGTGATAATGTAGGTCGCGACACTGGCCTGCTTCTTAGTAATTAACTTACCGGAAAAGCGGGTAATGTTGGGGTTGACGAATAAGCACAAAATAAAGGCGTAGAACAGAGGAAGAAAAAGTAGTTTCGCGCCGCCAACCGGAATACTCTGAATCCCGATTAGCTCAGAGGCAACCGTCGCCACCAGCACCAGACTGTGCAGCCGCCAGTTCAGTAACAGCTTTAATAAATCTTTGCTCACCATAATTCACTCTCCTTGAGTTATTGTTCATCCAATGAAACATTCGGTTCACAAATTCATTACAGCACACAATGTGTTCTATTAATAACGGTTTATTGTTATCAAAAAGGCAACACTAAAAATAAAAATAAATCCTTTAAAAACATAAAGATAAAAACACAAACCCAAATGAGACTAAATTCCTCTTATCCAGCTATAAGTTCAAAGCGCAACAGCTCACGCTGACGTTGTAACATTTGTCAGATAGCCATTACAGACAGATAGTCATTTCGAGAAGACAACCATTCGGGACAGGTTAGCTTCAAAGAACTCGCCCACTATCACCACCGATGAGCAGAAAGTGATAAGACATTAAACGAGGCAGAGCTCCTGTCTGAGATTGACAAACGGCAGCCTACTCTGTGTGCTGAGAGGAAAAACAGGGCCGGCGTGCGGCAAAGAGGCAAAAAATAAGATGGATATTCAGAAAAGAGAGTGGCGCGTATTCTGAGAAGAAAGATGGCAGGTATTGACAAGAAACAAGCGGGTTTCGGCCGCAACCAGAACCCGCTTTGAGAGGACTATTTGAGCAGGGTTTCAATCAGAGTTTTCCAGACACGAATCCCGGACTCAACAATCGTATCGTTGAAATCGTAATAGGCATTATGCAGCGGACGTGAAGATTCACCGGCCCCGAGCCAGAAATAAGCGCCGGGACAATGTTCCAGCATGCAGGAAAAATCCTCCGATGCCATCGACGGCGCAATATTCCAGTGCACCTGGTCCGCCCCCAAGGTGCTGCAGGCCACGTCATAGAGCTGGCGTGCCTGCTGCGGGTGATTTTCCGTCACGCTGTAACCATCGAAAAACTCACACACACAGTCCAGTCCGTGTGTGCGGCATACCCCGTTGGCAATATCATCGATAAGCGCTTTGACTTTGCTGCGCACCTGCTTGTCCAGGCAGCGATATGTCCCCTGCAACTCGACCGTTTCGGGAATGACATTGGTTGCCTCACCGCCATGAAACTGCGTCACACTGACCACCGCACTATCAAGTGGTGACAGCCGACGTGAAGTGATGGTCTGCAAAGCCGAGACCAATTCAGATCCGCACACGATAGGATCCAGCCCTTGCTCAGGCATGGCGGCATGGCCGCTCTTACCGGTCAGGGTAATTTTAAAGGTATCCAGGGATGCCATCATGGCCCCCGGATTAACTGCAACATGTCCGGCAGGCAAAGCCGGCCAGTTATGCAGACCAAACACCGCTGACATCGGATAGTCGCGGAATAGCCCTTCGTCTGCCATTCTTTTCGCGCCGCCGAGCAACTCTTCCGCTGGCTGGAAAATAAAATGCACGGTGCCTTTAAACTGGCGCGTTTCACTCAGGTATTTGGCCGCACCAAGCAGCATGGCGGTATGCCCGTCATGTCCGCAGGCGTGCATCACGCCCTGATGGCAGGACTTATGTTCCGCCTGCCCCAGCTCGGTGAAAGGCAGGGCATCAATATCGGCTCGCAGGCCAATCGTCGGCCCTTCACCGTTACTCAGAGTACCAATCACCCCGGTTTGGGCCATGCCGACATCCACCCGCAGACCAAAACTTTCCAGCAAACCCGCAATACGTTGTGAGGTTTTTACTTCCGCAAATCCGAGCTCCGGATACTGATGGAGCTCGCGCCGCCATGCGATCACCTCATCCAGTAAGGACTGAGAAATCGACATACTATTAACCCTCTACGGTACCGTAATTGAAGCTGAAAGCCGGTGAATCAGAGGTTTCAACCCAGACACTTTTCACTTCGCTGTATTCGCGCAGTACATCCACCCCGGAAGAGCGTCCGTAACCACTCTGCTTGTAGCCGCCAAATGGTGAGCTGACGTGAATGGTCTTGTAACTGTTGATCCAGAATGTACCCGCTTTGACTTTATCCGCCACGCGGTGTGCACGGCCGACGTTATTGGTCCAGACCGCGCCTGCCAGGCCAAACTGACTGTCGTTAGCGATACGCACAGCATCGGCTTCATCTTTAAACGGAATCGCCACCACCACAGGGCCGAAGATCTCCTGCTGCGCAACCTGCATGTCATTGCTGCCTTTGAGCACAGTCGGATTGATGTAGTAACCCGGCTTATCGGGATTCGGCTCAGTGCCGGCTACCACAGTGGCGCCCTCATCCGCCGCGATATTGAGCATGTTAGAGACATGCTGATACTGCTTGGCATTATTGATTGGGCCGATTTCACTGCTCAGATCGGTCGGATCACCGACCCGGATTTGCTGCGCCGCTTTCGCCACAGCCGTGACAAACGCATCAAAAATAGTTTCCTGCACCAGCAGGCGTGAGCCAGACACACAACTCTGACCCGAGCCGCCAAATATCGCGGACATTGCCCCCTTCATCGCTTTATCGAGATCCGCATCGTCAAACACGATATTGGCAGATTTGCCCCCCAACTCCAGCACACAAGGAATGGTACGTTTAGCCGCGGCGCTGGCAATGTGGCTGCCGGTATTGGGCGAAACCGACAAAACAGACTTTGCCGATATCCGCTTTGGCAATCAGGCTTTGACCAATGGTATGGCCGTAACCGGCAATCACACTTACCAACCCTTTTGGAGCACCTGCACGTTCAATCAGAGCGCCCAGAATCAGCGAGCTGACCGGAGTCAGTTCCGATGGTTTGAGAATAACTGCGTTACCGGCGGCAATAGCCGGTGCGACCTGCCATCCGGCGGTGAAAATCGGCGCATTCCACGGCGTGATCTGCATGATGGTGCCGATCGCTTCATATTTAACATAGTTAAGATGTGAGGTCGGGACCGGAATCACTTCACCATGCAGTTTATCGGTCCAGCCCGCGTAGTATTCAAACATTTCCGCAACCGCGATGATCTCACCTTTGGCATTACCAAACGGTTTATTGGCCGTCAGACATTCAATCCAGGCCAGTTGCTCAGCTTCCTGGCGCAGCTCCGCGCCAATGCGGTTCATTACCCGCCCGCGCTCTTTCGCCGGTAACTGCCACCAGGCTTGCTGGGCAACCTTGGCCACTTCGTCCACCGTTGCCACCAGCTCTTCATCCGCATCCGAATAAGAAAGCAGCACGCTCTCATCATGTGCTTGAACCAGGTCGATAGTCTCGCCCTTACCGAGTACAATCGCGCCATTGACCCAACTGCCGATTTGCTCGCTGCCCAGATATTGCTCCAAAGCCGCGCTTAATTGTTGATACGTCATATGATCTTCCTTGCTTAAAACGTAGTGTTATCGGATTGTTTGACGATCGCGTTGAAATCATCCTGATCGGTTAACGCGTCACTTTGCTGCCACATTTCAATCACCGTGCGCGAGAGTGGCATCGCAAGATCAAGCTCATCGGCCAGCTTTTGCGCCAGACCAACGTCTTTGCGCATCAGCCCCATAGTAAAACCGGAGTCGTAGGCCTGATTGAGAATCCATTTCGGGAAGTTGACCTGGCTGACACCACTGCGGCCGGAACCGGCATTGACGCCTTCCAGAACTTTGTGCGGATCAACGCCTGCTTTGACCGCCATGCTGATCACTTCCGCATTGGTAATCAAATGGGCTGCACACAACATGTTGTTGGCAATTTTGGCGATATTACCCGCACCGACATCGCCGATATGAACCTGAACAGAGCTGATTTTTTCCAGTACCGGCATCACTTTTTCAACCACACTGGCTTCGCCGCCTAACACCATGCTCATGGTGCCGGACGCCGCGCCCGCCGGGCCTCCGGAAACCGGTGCATCGATGAAATCAATCCGGGCCGTTTTCAGTGCGCTGGCGACTTTGCGGCTGACATCGGCTTCTGATGTCGTGGTATCCACCACGATAAGTCCCGGTTTACCAAAACTCAGCAGACCTTGCTCGCCCAGGCACAGTTGCTCAACGTGTTCCGCTTTCGGTAAAGACAAAATAATCACATCACACAAGCGGGTAAATTCGCCCAGTTCCGCCACCGGTGTCACTCCGCGCGCGGCGATTTTCTCCAGAGCCTGAGCTGACAAGTCATAACCGAAAACCGTCTGATTTTTGCCGGCCAGAGTCGCGGCCATGCCGGCGCCCATATTGCCCAAACCAATCACGCCTACTTTCATATCTCTATCCTTAAGCTGGTTATCCTTGTGATGACGATAAAGCGCCCGCTGTCGCTGACTAAAGTGCAAGCTTCCCGCTCACCCGCCATGCAGGTAACCATACATCGACCATCACTTTGAAAAAGAAGTGCTACCAAATTGTTAATAAAATGGGTGACTTCAGGTTGTTTTGGAGTATAAATAGAGCCTGTGTTCCTAACAATAAACCTAATTTCAAAATTTGTTGCTTTAACGGCAACACAGAAAACGGTGGTCTATGAGCTTTTTACAAGAGAGTCGCATTAAGTTTTTTTACGAAGCCGTGCAACATGGCAGTGTTCGGGCGGCAGCCGATTTTCTAAACATTGCCCCCTCAGCGGTCAGTCGCCAAATCAGCCAACTGGAGCAGGAAATTGATACGATTCTGATCGAACGTCACCGGCGTGGTATTAAAGCGACAGAAGCCGGTGAGCAGTTGCTGAGTTATTACAAACGCTACTTGATTCAACAGGAAGTGCTGCTTGATAACCTCAAATCACTGCGTGGTTTGCAAACCGGGACCATAGAGCTGGCCATCGGTGAGGGATTCATTAACGTCGTCGCCAAGGCAATGTGTAAGTTTCGCCGAGCGGTATCCGGAGATTAAGATTATTCTCTCGGTGCACAGTGGTAATGACGTGCTGCGGAAGGTGGTGGATGACGATGCCCACATCGGTGTTGTGTTTAACCCACCTCAGCATCCTAAAATGCGTACCCATTACTCCTCCAAACATCCGATGATCGTCGCGGTCGGTAAAAACCATCCCTTGCGCCTGGAACCCCAGCCTTTATCGATGGAAGCGCTGAAAAAGTATCCCATCGCACTGCCGGATCTGGCTCATGGCGTCAGACAACTGATTGAAGAGGTAGAAAAAGAAGTCAGCGTCACTCTGACACCCAACGTCATCAGCAACAACCTGACAGCTCTGCACTGCTACGCCGCGAATGGCGGAGTCACCATCATGCCAAATTTCATGCTGAAAAGTATGCCGGACTGGTATAATTCACTCGATAGCCTGGCGCTCGATAACGAACACCTCAATAACACAGACTCAGTGGTATTTACCCGCTTAGGCCGTCAGCTTGGCCCGGCGCCGGCCGAGTTCTTAAAATGCCTGGTCACCGTGCTTGGCGAAGAGATTGACTAACTGTTAGGCGAACTAAGTAACAGGCTGTCTAAGTGATGATTCGCACAACCATTTTCTGCTCTGGGTGAATGTCTGGCGGATCGGCCGGAACTTAATCTAATCTGACGAAGCCGTTGCAGCGTCGAGCAAAGATGTAACCAAACTGCGTAACCAGAGCATCCCCGGGTCAAGATTGTTGCGCGGGTGCCAGGCCAGCGCCAGTTGATAGCTTTCAGCGGCAAACGGCAGACTAAATGTGTCCAGTGAATCTTCACTCTGCTGCAACAATAAATCCGGTAGCGTGCACACATAATCCGAACTAAGCAGAATCGTACGAACCATTGCAGCTTGCGGTACGGCCACCATAACCGGTCGTTGCAGCCCCATGGCATCGAGATAGTCGTCCATATAACCACGAAAACGCTCACGCTGCGGTGATACAACGACATGTTTTAACTCGCAGTAGGTTTTAATATCCAGCGGTTTGATGCCTCGTGGATGTCCCTTACGCTGCACCATCACAAACGGAGTCTGACTCAGTACGACCGATTCCAGTCCGTCCGGCAGTTCACGCACTGATTCGACCAAAAGATCATAAATACCCAGCTCCATTTCACTGCCTGTCTGCGCGGGTGAACTGATGCTACAGGTTAATTTGATCCCGGGTCCGGCCTGCTCAGCCATACGGGCAATTAGAGATGCACTGAGCAAGGCTGCGGCACCATCGCACATGGCTACATGAAAATGACGTTGATCGGTTTGCGGATCGAAACTCAGCTCCGTGTCGACCACGCTTCCCAGCGTTCTCAACGCCGATTGCAGAGGCTGCTGCAGCATCAACGCCCGCCTGGTAGGGGTCATGCCGCGCCGGTGTTGCAGCGGCACTAATAACGGATCGTCAAACAGCTCCCTTAATCGAGCCAACTGAGCCGACATAGCTGGCTGACTGAGATGCAGCCGCTGCGCGGCCCGGGTAACATTACACTCAGCCAGCAGGACATCTAATGAAACCAACAAGTTAAGATCAATTCTGCTCAGATCCATAAGTCATCCAAATTATTTATAACTTTAATAATAATAAACAATTTGTTCGATAGCAGAAGCGAAAGGTAAGGTGAATATAAGCGACAAGAAGATCGTGTTTTGAGTACAGAGTGAACCGGAGTAGTAAAACATGAGCCCAACCCCATTACGTAAACAGCTGATCGGCACCTGGCGCCTGGTCTCTTATGTCGAAAAACCGCTTGACGGTTCAGAGCCTAATTATCCCTTTGGCAAAACACCTAAGGGGCTGATTCTGTATACACCCGATGGCTACATGTCAGCTCAGCTATGCAGTGTAAACCGCCCTGATTTCGCCTCAGAAGATCGCTTCAACGCGTCAGCGCAGGAATTGGCCACTCAGGCCGGCTCTTACATCGCTTATTCGGGCCCATACTTTGTCGATGATGACACTCACTCACTGAGCCACACCATGTCTCTTTCACTGTACCCTAACTGGACCGGACAAACCCAACCACGCACAGTTCAAATAGACGGTGACGATCTCAGACTGAGCACCCAAATCCCGTTTATTTCCGGCGGCAAACAGGTTCACTCTCATCTGCACTGGATTCGTGTCCGCTAAACTCTCGCTGTATTTGCTGTTACGCAAAGCAAAAGGGATAGCTTCATGGCTATCCCTTCGTTGCCTCACCCTCTGTGATTGATCAACTTAAGCAAATCATAGAAAGACATCGATTTATAGAAATACCAGCCCTGGATAAATGCGGTCGGGCAATGCTTTTGGATCATGTGGTATTCGCGTTCAGTTTCTACTCCCTCAAACACCACTTCTTTTTGCAGGCTGGTCACCAATTCCATAACCGGTGACACCATATCTTTTTTCAGATCGTAGTTCAGTGCATTGACAAATACCCGGTCAACTTTAATGTAATCAAAGTCGATTTCGGTCAGCCACACCAGATTCGATACGCCGGTGCCAAAATCGTCCAGAAACCACCATAAAACCCATCGCCCGGGCCTGATTGGAGAAATCCGCCAGCTCTTTCAGCGGTACCGCAATACGTTCCGTGATTTCAATCTTCAGCTGTTCTGGTAAAAAACCTTGCTCATCCACCAAGCGCTTAAGAAACGGCAAAAATTGCGGGTCCTGAATTTCAAACGTTCCGATATTGATCCCCACGGAAAAATGCGGCAGTTCTTTCAGTACCGGCGCCATATCAACGATGGCTCGCTGGGCAGTAAAATAAGCCAGCTGCGGATACAGACCAAGCTTTTCCGCAATACGGATAAACAGCTCCGGCGACACTTTACCAAACACTTTGTCTTCCCAGCGCACCAAACTTTCCACCGCGATGATTTGGTTGTCGGCAACGGAAACAATCGGCTGATACTCCATATAGAGTGTCTGCTGCCTGAGCGCATGACGAAAGCGCACTTCCATCGCATTGCGCCTCTGCAAAAACGCACAGAACGAATAAGTCAGCAACCAGCAAAACAGCCCGCAAATCACGGTAACGCCCAAAATCACTTTGCCGGAGTAGTAAAACAGCCCTGCATTAGGATTATGGGTATTCACACAGTAACTGTATTTCTGGCTGCAGATATTGGTGTCTAACTCGATTCCGAACGCTTCACCATCAAGATTGGAAGGAGAATAAGCAATGAAAACGTGATTGTTTCTGGGCGAGGTAACATCAAACTCAAAATCCGGCATCTGACGCACTTTACGTGTATACGGCGTCGCCAGACTGACCGTAAAAACGTTGTTCAGTATCGTGATATTGTATTTGTCATTCAGATCAAACAGATTGGACGCATCAGAGTAGAAACGGTAACCCTTAAAAGCGGATACCTCTTTGGCCTCAATCTCTACGGGTGTAAAAGCGCCCCAGTTCGCCGTGCAGGACACCTGAATACCATCGATGTAACCCATGTCATAGATTTCTGAGTTTTGGTGTACCAACTTTCTGAGCGCATTAAGATTCTCATCTTCGCAACCCCTTCCGCCCAGTGCATCGGCCTCATCCAGTACAGCAATGATTTGTGAGGTCACCATCTCGGAGTTTTGCAGGATGTCTCGGGCGAATTCCTGCTGCTTTTCTTCCTGAAACTGATACGCCATAAAAGTAACCACAGACAATATCGCGACCATGAGCAACGAAAACAACAGTCCTTTAAATGCGTATTTGTTCACTGAATACCTAATTGAGCACACCGATTAATGTAATCAATGTAGTTGATTTTCCGATAAATGGTACTGCGGTCAATCACAAAGATTATCAACCAACGACTGCTTTCGGAGCGAAAACCGAGTCAGGTAAATGTACCGAGCAAAGCCATTTCGCGGAGACTGAACCAGCAAAAAGGCCGAGTTTCATCCTCGGCTGCTAAACATCAAACTGATCACAAAAAATATTAGTTATAGTTTTATCATTTAAATATTTGAATCACAGAAACATTATGCAGTACAAGGCCTGAGCGGCCTTAATCGGGTTCGAATAACTGACCGGCAATGTCTAAAGTTAATCAATAAACCCGCTGATTCGGAGCCGTACCGTCCATCAGTCAACAGCCCTGTTTTATTCAAGCTAAGGATAACTTATGTTTTCTCACGCTTTCATACTAACCCGTTCACTCTTGTTGGCATTTGTCTTGGCTGTGCTACCTCTGCATATCCAAGCCGTCCAACCATCTCAGGCATTACAGACCCGAGCTTCTGAAGATACTGTATTAGTGAAGTTTAAGCCCGGTGTAGCAGCAGACTCGAAACGCTCAGCCCATGCCCAGGCTCAGGGCAACGTGAGAAATCACATTGAATCCATTGAGGTGGACGTAGTGCAAGTCCCCAAAGGGTCGGTCTCCGCTGCCATTGCGCTATACAGCAACAATCCCAATGTTGTCTATGCAGAAACCTAACTATGTCCGGCCACTCTATTTTCCAGCCACCAACGAAGGCAGCGAACCCGGGCTGAATATTGAAAACAATTTTGATCAGCAGTATGGCCTGCACAACACGGGTCAGGCGTTTGGCGCCGTAGCGGATGCATTAGGAAATTTAATTGTCCCCGCTTATCAAGGTACAACAAATGCAGACATTAACGCACCGGAGGGCTGGAGCGCGGCAAGTAATCAGACTGAGGTTGCGGTGGCGGTAATTGACAGTGGAGTCACCTGTACTCACCTTGATTTAGCCGGTAAATGCATTGAAGAAATCAACTTCGTTGCCTCGCATGGTTCCGGCCCGGAAGACGTTCTCGGCCACGGTACTCATGTGGCCGGGATTATTGCTGCAACCACAAACAATGGCATCGGTATCGCTGGCGTTGCACCGCAAGCAAAAATCGGTGCGATGAAAGTATGTTGGGAAGACATCAGTTTGGCGTGGCTTGGTATTATCATCAGTCAGTGCGAGGATGCGGACGTTGCGAGCGCACTGACTTATGTTGCTGACTCCGGACTGTACCGGGTCATCAATATCAGCCTGGCAGGCACAGAAGTTTCGTCAACCTTAGGCGCAGCGATAAAATATGCCTGGGACAAAGGGCTCGTGATCATTGGCGCAGCAGGCAATGCTTATTCGTCAGAGGTCTATTATCCTGCCGGCTATGATGAAGTGATCGCTGTTGGCGCAACGGACTATCATGACAATCTGGCCGCCTACTCCACTTTTGGTCACTGGGTATCGGTTCTGGCACCGGGAACCGCCATATTGTCGACCGTTCCGGGTGGTGCTTGTGGCCAGCCTGCTGATGACCCAAGTGATTGTTACGATTATAAATCCGGCACCTCGATGGCTGCGCCTCATGTGGCAGGCGTTGCCGCCGTGATGGCCGCTCAGTATCAGCAGTTAACTAACACGGAAATTCGCGCCGCAATTGAAGGCAGTGCCGACCCGATTGGAGCGCTCGGCCAGAACTTTCATGCCTGGTCAATTTATGGCCGGGTCAATATGCTGGCAGCGGTGAACTACGACTCCACTCCGATCATTGCCGTAACCCACTCTGTCACTGCACTACTGGCCGAAACCGTCAATGCTGGCAAAGGCAGCAAACAGGGGCGGGTTACTGTCACTGTCAGAGATAATCTGGGTAATCCAGTCAACGGCGCGGTGGTACAAGGCGATTTTGACGTCGACAGCCATACATCCGTTACTCAGGTGACAGACAGTACAGGTAATGCCGTTTTTACCTCACAATACTCAGCAAAAGGCGGTATTACGTTCAGCTTCTGTGTCACGAACATCACCAGCAATTCTACCAATTGGAGCGAGACCGAACGTTGTGTCTCATTCCCTTAGCCGTCGTAGCCGGTTAACTTCTGCACCCAGTCAACTTCTGCAAATCATAAAGCCTCCCTTTCAGGAGGCTTTGCTCATATGGATTCAGACAGTTTCAACCAGTTCCGCCTGACTTTGCCGGGCGCTATCTGCCCGCTGGCGATATGGAAGAAACAACAGCGCTGCTGCAGCGATCAACGAACACAGCCCCATCAGTAATGCCACATAGGATAATACTTCGGTTAATCCGCTACCATCATCCACTCCTTGCTGCATCAGAATACCCGCCAGCCAAGGGGCGATAATGGCGCCGGCCCGGCCAACACCAATCACAAATCCGGTACCGGTCGCGCGAACATGGGTCGGAAAAACATACGCCACCAGAGTATAAATGCCCGAAACCCCCGCGTTGGCAAAAAAGCCCGCCAGCGCCGCTAACATGCTAAGCTGAGCCAACTGCGGTTTCAGCGCGGCCAAACAAGGTCACCGCGCCTGACGTCAGGACCAGAATCGCAATGGTCAGTGGTTTAAGGCCGATTTTTTGACTGAGCAGACCAAACAGCAATCCGCCCAGCACACCACCGACATTGACCCAAAACAGTACACCAGCGGCGGATGCTGCGCCAATCCCCATCTGCACTACGATGGTCGGCGTCCATTTCAGGACGTAGTAGAAAGTGATCATCTGAAACAGGTAGGCCAGCGTCATCAGCAGTGTCGCGACCAGCAATTTTCGCGAAAAAATATCCAGGATTGACGCTTTGTGCTCTGCCGCCGGTTTACGTGCCAGCGCCTGTACCGGTGCATGACCAATTTTTATCAGCGCCTGATTAACACGTGCCAAAGCTTGCTTAGGCTGGACGCGGCACAGCCATTCCACCGACTCCGGCAGTAACAGGGCGCTGAGCGGGATCATCACGACTGAAATCACCGCGCCGGCTAAAAACATATCACGCCAGTTTACCGCACCCGCTTCAAGCACCACACTGCCGATCAGACCGCAGATGATACCGCCCAGCGGGTAACCAATCACCATCAGAGAAATACACAAACCGCGCTGCTTCTTATTAGAAAACTCCGCCACCACCGCATTAGTGGTTGAAAGCAACCCGCCAATACCGAGACCAGTGTAAACCCGCCAGGCGCACAGCATTTCGATACTCTCAACGTGAGCCACCAACCACATGCCGCTGGTCATCACCGCCAAACAACCCAGTACCATTTTGCGACGGCCTATTTTATCCGCCACGCCACCGAGCAAAATAGAACCCAGCGCCATTCCGAGCAGTTCCATCGACAGCACGGCGCCAAGCCCTGCGCGATCAAGACCAAACTCGGCCATAATGCCAGAGCCGGACACACTGATTGCCAGTACATCAAAGCCATCAACAGCACTGAACAGTACCGTGATGGCGACAATCACAACCTGCATCCAGGTCATTGGTGACTCGTCAATACGACTGCGTGGATCCGCGGCTAACTGGGTCATGGCTACTATCCTCAAAAAGCAAAACAAGGCTGATATACAACATGAGACATAAATACGTCCGGAAGTCTGCATATTCACTTGATGTGCGCACACGAGCAAGGTGGGTTTACTCATAAGGATTATGAATTAATTTCAAGTTAATGAATTTCGTACAAGTATCGTTCACATAGTTGCCTACAGAGGAGACTTACTTTACCTACTCTACGAACCCATACGTTAAGAGTGGGCGGCAAGTTCTATTTCATTCCAAACCGCCAGGCAAACGTTTACTTAGTTCAAACTCGTGAAATTTGCTGTATTTTCCGCCAACCTCAGCAGTACACAGTGGAGATAAAATCACTCAAATGGTGACTTTTACAGCCAATCTCACTCAGCACCTAAGATAGCGTTTGACACTACTGCGTTTGAGGGTATGTTTAGGTGCCATAAGTCACGGCACCCGCTTCAGGTTGCGTCAATATCGTTAGTTAACAGAGAGAGTCATGAAAGGAATCTTATCCATCCAGAGTCATGTGGTATTTGGTCATGCAGGCAACAGTTCTGCCGTCTTCCCGATTCAACGTATGGGATTAGAAGTGTGGCCGATTCACACGGTTCAGTTTTCCAACCACACCCAGTATCCGCAAGGCTTTACCGGGAAGAGTTTTGATTCCAATGATATTTCCACTCTGATCCAAGGTCTGAATAACATTGGTCAGCTTGCCGAGTGTCAGGCGATCATTTCCGGCTATCAGGGCAGTGCCGAGCAGTGCCTGGCTGTTGCCGACGCAGTCAAACAGATTAAGCAGCAAAACCAAGCGGCACTGTATGTATGTGACCCGGTGATGGGCGATCCGAAGAAAGGCTGTATTGTCTCCGATGGCGTTGCCGAACAGTTAATTCAGAACCTGATGCCTATCGCCGATGTCATTGTGCCCAATCAGTTTGAACTGACCGCCTTTACCGGTATGGAGATTCATTCGCTGGACGAGGCGATCGCCGCCTGTAATAAAGCGCTTGAACTGGGACCTAAAGTGGTACTGGTGAAACACTTGCACTCAATTTCAGATGAGATGTTCAGTTCAATCCTGGCCACGGAAGAAGGCTGCTATCTGATTCAGCGTCCGGAGCTGCCTTTTGACAAAGCACCGGTCGGCGTGGGTGACCTGATCAGCGGCATCTTTACCGCGTGTCTGGTCAAAGGGCTTTCTCCGCTTGAAGCCTTCTCGCATACCAACAATGCGGTTTACGGCGTCATGGAAGTGACCAAGGCGCATGGCGAGTGGGAACTGATGACCGTGCTGGGCCAGGATGAGATCGTCAATCCAACCCACAGCTTTGCGACTGACAAAATTGCCTGAGCGCTTATTGTTTTAAATCGCCCGGCTGCTTGCACTCATTCAAAGTTTCAGGCCACCTGTTCAGGTGGCCTGACTGTTATCCGCGCTTAGCTGCGGCGATGCAATCGCGCATTTTAACTGCTGAATATGCGGTCAAACGCGCTGAGCGGAACTACCTTAGTATTGGCTTTACGCTGCCACTTACTCTGTGTTGCCACCAGCCATTTTTGCTGTGCATTGGCTAAAATGGCGCGGCTGACATTGGCTTCACGCAGCTCATGCTCCATAGCAAAAGTCTGCCTGGCCGGTACCTGCGCCGAACTTGAATCTTCAGCCGCGACAAGTTTCAGTCACACTGGCGCACCCCACAATCGCAATATCGGCGACAAACTGGGCGAAAAACAGCTCCACAGCACCATCGACCACATCACGATCGTTACTACGGATCCGCCCTCCCGGGATCCAGGTTTCTATCTGCTCATACTGCGACAGAATATGCGCGGCCTCAAAATTATTGGTCACCACTCTGAGTTCCCGGTGTTGGGTCAGACTCTGCGCAATCAATGCGATCGTGGTACCAATGCCGAGAAACAGCGTGCTGCCATCAGGGATAGCCGCAACTACCTGTTCAGCTACCGCCTGCTTTTGCGCCTGATTAGTCACCTGACGGGACGTATAACTGCGATTGCTCAACGTCGCAGGCAACCCCACGCCTCCGTGATGACGCCGGGTCAGTCCGAGCTGGCAAAGTTCATTGATATCGCGCCGAATCGTCTGGGTGGTGACGGCAAACCGCTGCGCCAACTCATCAATCGAGCAGTACTCCTGCTGCTGAATCAGTTCGATAATGCTTTGCTGACGGACGGATAAGTCAGTCATTCAGTGCCAGCTCTGGCTCACGCTGCAGCAAAAGCGCGCGATAGCTTTGCGGCACATCACTGATCATCATATCCACGCCCCACTGCCAGTGCGCCTGCACTAACTGCGGAAAATTAGGTGTGTAACAGAACAGCTGATAGCCAAGCTGTTTGATTTGACGCGCTTGCTGCTCCGTCAGGAAACGATAATCGCAATGTACGCTGTAGGCATCGATATGTTGCAATACCGCCGCGAAATCAGCAGGAATCGACTGCCAAAGCTGACCACGGCGCACATCCGGTAAATAGTTCTGCATGGTTGTCAGCACAGTGGAGTTAAAGCCGGAGAACAGGATTTGCGACGGTTCTATTTCCATCTGTTCAATCACCTGCACCACTTTTTCACACAGCAGATCAATCTCATCGTCCGCATACACTTTGAGCTCAATATTGAGCTTCACTCCGGCCTTAGTGACGAGATCCAACGTCTCTTGCAGCGTCGGAATATGTTCTCCGGCAAACTCGTCACCAAACCATACCCCCGCATCCAGTAGTCTTAACTGATGCCAGGTTAACTCTTTCACTCGTCCCTGGCCGTTAGTACAGCGATTAACGGTTTTATCATGGATAACCACCGGAATATGGTCCGCACTCAACTGCACATCAATCTCAATCCATTCGCAGCCAAGGTCAATCGCTTTACGCATTGCGGCCAGAGTATTCTCCGGCGCCATACTGGACAGTCCACGATGCGCGGTAATTTTCAGTTTCTCTTCCATCATTCAATTTCCATCTTGTTCACTTCTTTTCAGATGAACTATCCCAGCGCTCAATGACGCTTTGATTACACCGTGCAATTCAGCGTTGTTCTTCAAGATGTTCAATTAAGTTCACTTTACTGTCACCAGAGCGTCATCTAACCCTTTTAATGTTCATTTCATGTTGCCGGGAGCTGAAAAACAACGGAAATGAACATCCGCCCGCTGACAATCTGTCTTTAAGAAAACAGATCGGTTGCAACAAACACGAGAAGACGATCGGTTTAAGTTATCCCAATCAAAAGGAATCAGTATGGCTATAAAACACCTTGCCGGATTTGCGGTGGCGGCGGCGCTGCTCAGTGCTCAGGCCCAGGCAAAAACCGAGGTTGAATGGTGGCACGCCATGGGCGGCGCTCTGGGAACCAAAGTTAATCAGATTGCCGCTGACTTTAACGCCAGCCAGTCAGAATACGAGATCAAACCTGTCTACAAAGGCACCTATGCCGAGACAATGACCAGTGCAATTGCCGCCTTCAGGGCAAAACAGCAACCGGCCATTGTTCAGGTGTTTGAAGTCGGTACCGCGACCATGATGGGGGCGAAACAAGCGGTGTATCCGGTTTATCAGCTGATGGCCGATACCAAAGAGCCGTTTAACCCGGATGATTACTTGGCTGCAGTGACCGGCTACTACACCAGCAACGACGGCCAAATGCTTTCATTACCGTTTAACAGCTCCACGCCGGTGCTGTATTACAACCAGGATATGTTCGCCAAAGCAGGCATTCAGGCACCGCCCAAGACCTGGCAGGAGATGGAAAGTGTCTCGCGCAAACTACTGGCATCGGGCGCTAAATGTGGCTTTAGCACCACCTGGCAGTCCTGGACCCAAATTGAAAACTTCGGCGCCCGCAACAACATCGCGCTGGCCAGCCAAAACAACGGTTTTGCCGGTTTAGATACCGAGTTCAAATTCAATGGCGCGGCGTTCGTTAAGCACATCGACGAGATGGGCAAATGGTCAAAAGAAGGCATTTTTAAATATGGCGGGCGTCAGTCAGACGGCATGCCGCTGTTCTACACCCAGGAATGTGCCATGACCATGGGTTCATCGGCGAGCCTGGCCGGTATCAAAGAAAATATGCAGGGTATTAACATCGGGGTTGCAGAGCTGCCTTACGATGCCGAACTGGTCGAAAAACCACAAAACACCATTATCGGCGGCGCGTCACTGTGGGTGCTGCGTGGTCATTCTGAGCAGGAATATCAGGGCGTTGCCAAGTTCTTTACTTACCTCTCCAGCCCGAAAGTTCAGGCCGACTGGCATCAGTTCACCGGCTATCTGCCAATCACTAAAGCGGCTTACGAGCTTACAAAGCAACAAGGTTTCTATAGCGCTAATCCGGGAACCGACACCGCTGTACTACAGATGACATCCAGTGAGCCGACTACTAACTCGAAAGGCATTCGCTTTGGTAACTACCTGCAGACCCGCGACATCATCAACGAAGAGCTGGAAGCGGTCTGGGCCGGTAAGGTCGGCGCTCAGGCAGCACTCAATAACGCAGTAAAACGTGGTGATGAGCAGCTAAGACGTTTCGAACGTACCCAGCGATAAACCACACCGGTGCTTGCGGTTCAAAACGGAAGCACCTTTTGCCGGCGCCGCACTGAGTTGGCCTCACGTGTAGCGCCCCGTCTAACTGACACCTTGCACGCTTTTTTCTGGTGAATGTTTTTACTGGTGCATGTTTGTACCTGTGTCTGTTTTTGCAGGTATTTGCTGACCTGTGCTTTTTACCTGAGGTAGTGGTACTGATATGTCCTCACCCGTTATTTTTAACAACAAATGGTTACCCGCCTGTTTGATCGCCCCGCAGTTGGTGATCACGCTGGTATTCTTTATCTGGCCAGCCGGACAAGCGATTTTTCAGTCGGCGCAGCTTGAAGATGCGTTTGGCATGAGCCGCGAATTTGTCGGCCTGGAAAACTTCCAGACGCTGCTGTCGGATCCGCTCTACCTGGACTCTCTGCTGACCACGTTGCAATTCAGCCTCACCGTGGCGGTGCTGGCCCTGCTCAGCGCCCTGGTGCTGGCCGCTTTTGCCGAGCATATCGTGCGTGGCGCCACCGTTTATCGCACTTTTCTGATCTGGCCTTATGCCGTAGCGCCGGTTGTCGCCGGTTCGCTGTGGCTGTTTCTGTTCGATCCCACCATTGGTGTGATTACCGAACTGCTGCACTGGTTCGGCGTTGACTGGAATCCGACCCTGAACGGAACTCACGCCATGTGGATGGTGATCATCACCTCGACCTGGAAACAGATAAGCTACAACTTCCTGTTTTTTCTTGCAGCGCTGCAGTCCGTTCCCAGATCACTGCATGAAGCGGCGGCTATTGACGGCAGCGGTCCGGTGAAACGCTTTATCACCATCAGCTTTCCGCTTATTTCGCCGACCAGCTTCTTCCTGCTGGTGGTTAACTTCGTCTACGCCTTCTTTGATACCTTCGCCATCATCCATGCCATGACCTCCGGTGGCCCGAGTAACAGTACCTCGACGCTGGTTTACAAGGTGTATAACGATGGTTTTATCGGCCTGGATCTCGGCTCATCCGCGGCTCAGTCCGTGGTGTTGATGTTACTGGTTGCCGGGCTGACGGTAATTCAATTTAAATACGTTGAGAAAAAGGTAGCTTACTGATGGTAGAAAGAAGACCCCTGTTCAATCTGTTTTGCCATGTCATTCTGCTGCTTGGCATTGTTGCGATTGCGCTGCCGGTGTGGATAGCTATCGTTGCAACCACCCACCACAATTACGAGTTTGCCACCAGCACCCCGTTATGGTTTGGTGATTTGGGCTTTGAGGTATTTCGCGACCTGTTCAGCAGTGACAGCAGTTTCAACAACAATAGCCTGCCTATCGGCCATATGTTACTGAACTCTCTGATCATGGCGCTGTGTATTACCGTCGGCAAACTGATCATCTCAATTATGTCCGCCTATGCGGTGGTATTTTTCCGCTTCCCCGGCCGTATGCTGGCGTTCTGGATGATCTTTTTCACCCTGATGCTGCCGGTGGAAGTGCGCATCATGCCGACGTTTGAAGTCATCACGAACCTGCACATGCTTAACTCTTTTTCCGGTTTAACCATCCCGCTGATTGCCAGCGCGACCGCGACCTTCCTGTTTCGTCAGTTCTTTCTCACTGTGCCGAATGAACTGATAGAAGCGGCTCGCATTGATGGCGCCGGACCAGTGAAGTTCTTCTTCGATATTCTGCTGCCGCTTTCTCGCACCAATATCGCCGCACTGTTTGTGATCACCTTTATCTATGGCTGGAACCAATATCTGTGGCCACTGCTGATCACCACCGACGCCAAGTATTACACCATAGTGATGGCGATTAAACAGATGCTCGGTGTGGTTGATGGCGTCATCGAATGGAACAAAATTATGGCCACTACCCTTATCGCCATGCTGCCACCGGTTATCGTGGTGCTGGCAATGCAGAAAGCCTTTGTCAAAGGCCTGGTCGACGCGGAGAAATAAATGTCTACTTTAACTCTTACTAACATTGCCAAATGTTACCCGAACGGCTTTCAGGCCATCCCGCAGCTCAACCTCAATATCGACGATGGCGAGATGGTGGTACTGGTCGGCCCAAGTGGCTGCGGCAAATCGACCCTGCTGCGCATGATCGCTGGCCTGGAAACGATTTCCGACGGCGATCTGCTGATCGACAACACCCGCGTGAACCAACTGGAGCCGGGCGAAACGTGACATCGCGATGGTGTTTCAGAACTACGCGCTCTACCCTCACATGACGGTATACAACAACATGGCGTATGGGCTGCGTAACCGTAAAACCCCGCCGGCAGAGATTGAACGTCTGGTGCATGAAGCGGCAAAACTACTGGAGCTGGATCACCTGCTGGCTCGCAAACCAGGCCAGCTTTCCGGCGGCCAGCGTCAGCGTGTCGCCATGGGGCGGGCGATTGTGCGTGAGCCGAAAGTGTTCCTGTTTGATGAGCCGCTTTCCAACCTGGATGCCAAACTCAGGGTACAGATGCGGCTTGAAATCAAGAAGCTGCAGCGCCGCCTTGCCACAACCTCGGTGTATGTAACTCACGATCAGGTCGAAGCCATGACACTGGCAGATAAACTGGTTGTTCTCAACCAGGGCCATATCGAACAGGTCGGCACACCACTTGAGGTCTACGACCGCCCGGCGTCACTGTTTGTCGCGACCTTTATCGGCTCTCCGGCAATGAATATTCTGGACGGCGAAGTGACGGTGGACGGACTAAAGATCGGCCAGGCGTTGCTGCCAATGGATACCTCGGCTCTGAATCTGGGTAAGGTTAAAATTGGCTTACGCCCCGAACATCTGCAATCTTGTGGCTTAAATGAACCGAATGCCGGCCAGAATGCGTGGTTTAGTGTAGAAGTGGAACTGATTGAAGCCTTAGGCGCTGATCTTTTAGTCTACTGTCAATTACAGCAGGATCCAGCGCAAAAATTGGTGCTGCGCGTTGAGGGCCACACGCCGATACAGATTGGCGACAAACTGGCGCTGACCATCCAGCCACAACAGATCCATCTGTTTGGTTTCAATGACGGTCAGCGCATTGCGTGTACAAAACCTGAAGCGTGCACACAATCTCAGGCATCCAAACAATCTGAGACATCCACACAACCTGAGGCTTGCGCACAACCTAAGGCGCGCGAGGTGGTCAATGGCTAAGTTTTTGCCCGGCAGTTTGCAAAGCGGTGACGACCTCCATCATCTTGGCGACATAAACTGGCTGCTGACCGATGTCGACGACACCCTGACCTGGCAAGGTAAGCTGCCGCCTCAAACCCTGCTGGCACTGACCCGCCTGCAGCAAGCCGGAGTTAAAGTGGTGGCCGTCACCGGTGCCTGCGCCGGTTGGTGCGATCAGATGGCCAAACTGTGGCCATTGCATGGTGTGATCGGTGAAAACGGCGCGTTTCTGGATAAGTTGTGGTGAGCGCGGTTTTACCAGTCACTTCACCCGACCAGCAACAGAGATGAAGCGGCAGCAAACCGCGCTGCTTGAGGCGATCAGCACCATATTGCAAGATTATCCCGGCGTCACCCTGGCGCCGGATCAAGCCTTTCGCTTTTGCGACGTGGCGGTCAATATCGCCCAGGACAGAGAGCCGGTAGATAGTGCGGTTTGTAATGAACTGTTACGCCGCATTCAGGCGCTAGAAATAGACTCGCAGCCAGTCAATGCCACTCAGAGTTCAGTGCATATCAACGTCTGGATCGGCGCTCACAGCAAACGCAGTAGCAGCGAAGCTTATCTGCGTCACATGAATCATGGCCATATTCCGGCTTTGGACCAGCTCGCGTATGTTGGTGATTCGCGCAACGATGAGGGGATGTTCGCCTGGTTGCCGCTTACCTTTGGGGTCAATAACATTCGGCCGCTGTTACCCCTGATGACTCACCAGCCGCGCTATATAACCCAGGCTGACGGCGGTCTGGGATTTGCTGAGCTGGCCGAACAAATAGTACAAGCCAGGCTAGATGTCTCCGGGCAAACTGTCTCCAGGCAAACTGTTCCCCGGAAAACTGTCTGTTCCCGGGAAAACTAAGGTCATGGCGGTTCACTAAGCATGATTATCCCTCTTACCAAGCGGTAAGAGGGATGTGTATTAAGCCTCTATAACCTGCTCGATCCTGTGCCATGCAGCGGTCGTTCTCTGTTTCTCTGTTTCTCTGTTTCTCTGTTTCTCTGTTTCTTTAGCCTTATTGTTATGATATAACATTTCAATAAATCAGATAACATACCAACATGGAAGAAACCGATGAGCACGCAAACCGCCAGTTATAATCTCCCGACCGAGCGCCAGGACTTGTGCCGCGCCATTACCTCAGATCATCCTTTGGTACTGACGGAAATTTTCAAGCCGGAACATAATCTTGCCATCTGGCAACGTCGACTGCCCGACAGCCTGACGCAGGGTATTGAACAGGCATTACAACAAGGCCTGCGCGTTAAGATCGCTTTGCAGGTCACACCGCAGAATGTGTGGCAGGAACTGCGCTCGGAACTGGCACAATGGCCATGTGGCGATGAACTCAGCGCCAACATCAGCGAGCTGGCCGAGATGTACAGCATACTTTTTGAAGCCCGGACTCTTGGTATTCGTCTCACCACCCTGGACTCCGCCATGTGTCCGCGCTTTCACGTTGACCGGGTTGGCTGCAGGCTGGTGAGTGCTTTTTACGGCCCGGGCAGTGAATGGCTGGCCGATGAAGACGTGGACCGACGTCACTTAGGCCCGCGCGACAGCAAAATCGACGACATCAGCGCCGGTTTATACATCACCCGCGAGCAAATTCAGCCTATCGGATGCGGCGATGTCGCGCTGCTGAAAGGTTCAAACTGGGAAGGCAATCAACACAATGCCATCGTACACCGCTCTCCGCCAGTGCCGTCCGGACAGACCCGCTTACTGCTATCGATTGATTTAATTGACTAACTTTTGGCTGAAGCACAATCAATCAGCAGGCTTGATAGCGGTCATTCACTTCAGCCAACCTCGCAGCTGTGATATAACAGAGCGCACTATTAAAGCCGGCTAAGTAGCTAAGGATTCGCTGTGAAGAAAGTGCTGTACCTGATGAGACACGGGCAAACGCTGTTTAATGTCAGAAGAAAAATGCAGGGCTGGTGTGACTCGCCGTTAACCGAACTGGGTATTGAGCAGGCCAGACAAGCCGCCGCCTATTTTGATGAGGTTGAACTGACCCACCTGTACAGCTCTTCCTCAGAACGTGCCTGTGATACCGCTGAGCTGGCAACCCGCAATCGCATGCCATATCAGCGCCTGAAAGGTTTAAAAGAGATCAGTTTTGGCCTGTACGAAGGCGAAAGCGAAGATTTACACCCGGATCTGGAAACGCGCGAGAACCACTACGTGCAGTTTGGCGGCGAGTCCAAAACGGCGGTCAGAGAGCGTATGGTCGAAACCTGCCACAAGCTAATGCAAAACGAGGATCATCGCTGTGTGCTGGCCGTTTCCCATTACGGTGCGTGTAAACAGTTCCATCTGCACTGGAATCAGGATGCCGATCCGGCGATGACGATTCCCAACTGCGCCATTTTAAAATACCAATATCAGGATGGTCAGTTTGAGTTTATTGAGATGATCACACTCTAGCAACGATAAGGGATGCCACCGGGCATCCCTTTGTTTTAGGCACTGGAGATGTTTTTATTCACTGAGCATCTCTTTGTTCCCTGAGAATTTCTTCATGCCTTGACAATAAATTGCCTGGCTCCAAACCCGTCGTGAGTTTACAGAAACAGCGCTTTTAACTCATCCGCCAGCCCGGTCGCGTGATTGTTATTGTGCTCAGTGACCCGGTCAGCATGCTGTTTGACTTTGTCGTCTGCATTTTGCATCGCGATCCCCAGGCCGACTTTAGACAGCATCGAGATATCATTGTGGTTATCACCCACCGCGACACAGGCTTCAAGCGGAATGCCGAGCTGTTCAACGTAGCGTGTCAGCCTGTTACCTTTACTGTTACCAATAGCAGAAAAATCGACCCGGTCGACCCACGACTGCTCGCCGATAAAGTGCTGGCTGACAAAATCGATATTGGCAAACGTGTCGACATCACCGCCTTCTACGACAAATTTCCACACATAGTCGGTTGCGGCCAGCTCCTGACGGAAGTCTTCCACCCGGCGGATATTCGGACGCTGGTGCGCAGGGAAACGTCTGTGACCAGGTCAGCATGTCTTCCATGTAGTTGATCGGACGCTGGTTGGAATACAGCATGGCGTCTTTGACGTACATCACCATTTTCAAGTCATGCTGCTCTGACAAATCAATAAACTGAGCGGCGGTGTCTTTCGCTATCGAGTTTTCGCTGAGGACCTTCTGCTGGCCGAAATCATACATGTAGGTGCCGTTGCAACAGATAATCGGCGTGTTCAGTCCGAGCTGGCGGTAAAACGGTTCCGCAGCCACATGATGACGTCCGGTCACAATCATCACATGTGCAACTTCGGCAATGGATTTTACCGCTTCAATCAGAGCAGGACTGACTGTGTGGTCCGACGTTAATACCGTTCCGTCGAGATCCAGTGCCAGTAATTTACGCTGCATAGTTCCACCTTTTGGTCTGTGTTGGTTTAAGGTTCATCAGATCCCAGTGTAATTCATTGCCTATGCCGGTTTAAACCCAAATCGCGCTCATCATTGCCGCTAATCGTTCTAGGGTATCAAATTTAATGCATAGCCAAGCCTTTAAGTCTCCGCTGTGAGTCCATACAATAGTAGCCAGTAGATAAACCGCCAACAGCTCAGCCTGTTACACCATCTTTCAAAGCACTCACCGTTGCCATTAAAGGCGGGCTTGAAAGACCAAACCATTTTTGAGGACAACACTATGCCAATTGCACTATGGGCTCTTGCAATCGGAGCCTTTGGGATCGGCACGACTGAATTTATCATCGCCGGCCTGCTGCCGGTTATTGCTGCGGACTTTGATGTTTCTGTTCCGGTCGCCGGTCACCTCGCTACCGCTTATGCTCTGGGCGTGTTTGTCGGCGCACCGGCACTGGTTATCTTTGGTGCCAGAATTCCGAAAAAAGCCATGCTGGTTGTGCTGATGCTGCTGTTTATTGCCGGTAACCTGATTACCGCGATGGCACCGGATATGAGCATCGCCATTGTGGGCCGAATCGTGACCTCTCTGACGCACGGCGCCTTTTTCGGAATCGGCTCCATCATTGCGGCAGAGATGGTTGAACCGTCTAAACGGGTGCGTGCCATCGCGTTTATGTTTATGGGGCTGACCGTCGCTAACCTGGTGGGTGTTCCGGCCGGGACCTGGCTTGGCCAGCATGTCTCCTGGCGTGCCACTTTTGCGGTTATTTCGCTGATTGGTGTCGTGGGCGTTCTGGGTATCTGGCGCCTGATCCCTCATCAGCCAAAAGCCAAAGAACACAAGTTTTCTAAGGAGTTCAATGCTTTTCGCAGCCGTAATGTGCTGGTTGCAATGGGGATTACCGTGCTGGGTCCGGGTGCTTTCTTTACCTCCATCACCTACATGGCGCCGATGGCGATTGAGCTGGCCGGTTACAGCCCCGCCAATATTACCTGGTTAATGCTGTTGTTCGGCTTTGGCCTGTTTGTCGGTAATCAGCTCGGTGGCAAATATGCTGACAAAGCACTGATGCCGATGCTGTATACCACCTTGTTCGCCCAGGGTGCTGTGCTGCTGGTGTTCAACTTCACCATAGACAGCCAGTTCATGACCGCGTTGTGTATTTTTCTGATGGCAGCGTTTGGCTTTGCCACCGTATCCCCGATCCAGAAACTGGTGATGGATAAAGCCAAAGCGGCTGGCGCGCCGACTTTGGCGGCGACGGTCAATATCGGTATGTTTAACCTCGGCAACGCATTGGGTGCCTGGTTGGGTGGTGTGGTGATTGCCGCCGGCTACGGTTTGCAATCACCTAACTGGGCCGGAGGACTGCTATCCTTTGGTGCATTAATCCTGGCCCTGGTATCCGGTATGATGGATAAAGCTGCGCAAGCAGAACCCGTCACCAGTTAAATCGGTCAACAGCATGTCAGGACACCCGGTTTCGTTACCTGTTCTGACATGCCGTTATTGAACCGCTAATCGTGAAACAGTTCGGCCAAAGCGCGGATTTTAGGGTCGATCTCTTCCAGCGCAACATTACCAAAGCCAAGTACAGCGCCGTGCCATCCTCGGAATGGTGCCGTAGCCGGCTCATAATAGGCCAACGGACGGATAATAATGCCTTTCTGTTCAGCACGCTGTGCCCAACTCACTTCATCAATCCCCTGCTGCCATTTCATCGTGATATGCAGCCCGGCGGGCTGACTGATGATCTCCACCTTATCGGCGAAGTAACACCTGATAGCCTCACACATCGCGGCATATTTGCTCTTATACAGGCGGCGCATTTTACGAATATGACGCAGCAGGTCGCCCTCGACAATGAAATCTGCCAGTGCTGCCTGGATATGAGCCGGTGAATCTCCGCTTAACGCATCTTTAATCATCAGGCATCGCTCAACCAGCGAGTCCGGCACCACCAGATAGCCCAGCCGCAGCCCGTTAAACATCACCTTACTGAACGAGCCGACATACAACACCCGCTCATCCATCCCCATCTGTCCGGCCAGACCTTGTAAACTGGTGAATGGCCTGTGGGCAAACTGAAATTCACTGTCGTAATCATCTTCAATGATCCAGCTTTGCCGGCTCACCGCCCATTCAATCAGGCTGAGGCGTTGCGCTGTATTGAGTGTGGTGCCCATCGGATATTGATTACTGGGCGTGATGTACAGTGCCCGCGCGTCACTTCTCAGCACAGCAGACACATCCAGACCGGTTTTCTCGACCACGGCAACCGGCTGCTGATGAATCCCCAGCAATGCATTAATTTTACGCATCTGGCTATAACCGGGTTGCTCCATCAGCAAGGTATCTGATGCGCCGAGCGTCGCCATAATTGCAATCGATAACGCTTGCTGCGCACCGGAAGTAATAATGATTCTGCCGGCATCACAATGCACCGAACGGCTGGATGCAAGATAATCAGCCAAAGCCGTGCGTAACTCCAGCCTGCCCTGAATGAGATGGTTACCCAATATCGTCGTACGCGAGGCATGACGCTGCATCAAGCGCTGCCATTTGGCGAGCGGAAACTGATCCAGATCCGGCACACCAGGCGCAAACGGACGATTCACTCCCAACGCCGGATCAATGTGAGTGACTGGCTCAGACGCCCTTTGCGCTGGCAGAAAGGATTCCGGCAATTCGACCGCGACGTAGAATCCGGCGCCGGGCCGACTTTCAATATACCCTTCCGCCACCAGCTGCTCATACGCCGCTATCACCGTGTTACGGCTTAAATCGAGCTCCTGCGCCAACTGGCGAGTTGACGGCAATTTACCACCTGTCGGCCACAGATTGTGGACTACTTTGTCACGGATGGCGTGAAACAATCTCGCTTGCCTTGAACCTTGCCGGGTATCTAATCCCAAATCACCACTGTCTATCAGAGCCAAATCGGATCCATCCTTTTTCAAAAACTGGCTCTAAAAAACATACCAGTCAGCCATTATATTGCAATCAAACGATACGCCTATAGCTAAACAATACGCTCATAGCCAAACAATACGCTTGCAATCCAGACGCTCTCTGGCGTGAGTAACGTATTCAAATATAAACAATTACAGGGACTGTTATGCTGTCGAAAAACTCCAGAACTCAAATCAAAAAAGCGCCTCATAAAGCGGTATTCGAACCGGAGAAGCTCTATCAAATTATTGATGAGAGCCTGATCGCTCATATCGCGATTGCGGAAGAATCGGGGCCGGTGGTGATCCCGATGCTGGCCTGGCGGGTCGATGATGCGGTCTATATTCACGGAGCCAACAACAGTCGTTTGCTGAAAACGCTGCAACAGGGTGACTCCACCTGCCTGACTTTCACTCTATTTGATGGCTGGGTGCTGGCCCGGTCCGCTTTTCATCACAGTGCCCACTATCGTTCGGCAGTCGTGTTCGGGCAGTTTGTCTGTGTGGAGGACGCGCAGGAAAAAGACCGCTTATTGAATCATTTTGTCGAACAAATCGCGCCGGGACGCACACAACATATTCGCCTGAGCAACCAAAAGGAATTAGCCGCAACGAAGCTGCTAAAAATCGCTCTGAATGAAGCGTCAGTCAAAATCAGTGCGGGAGAAGTGAGTGATGATAAAGCCGATCTCGATTTACCGGTGTGGGCCGGATATCTGCCCTATCGCACCCAAGTCGGGCCATTGGTGCCAGTAAAAGAACTTGAAGGGGAGACAATAGAAACACCGGACTATCACAGTGCGTATGGTAAACGCTGGTATCAAACACCGTAGACAGGCGCGAATAACAAACCGGCAGCCAAAAAGTCAGCGTCGCCAAGGCCGTTCAGGGACTGAGGGGGATTCAGGAACATCACCCAAACGGCGTTGGTATTACAACTTATGTAGGACAATGCCGGGCTCTGTGCTGTGATCACAGCGCCACTCAAAAATAAGACAACTCTGCGGCATGTTTGGGAAATACCTGCGGCTGAGCGATGATACCCGCCTGATACTGTTCCACCAGAGCCGCAAATTCTCCGCGGCTCATGCTACCTTCCGCCACTTTCACCATGGCATCTGCCAGCAGTTCATTACCGCCTAAACAACGCATTACTGAACTGAGAATGTCCGTTCTGGGCACCCGATCAGTAAGCATCTTTTTAAGCCACATATACTCCGGCGCCTCACCATCAAGGATGGTAGCCCGACCTAACTGAAAACGTTTCATCACAACTTTACAACCTATGCCAAAGGCTCGTTAACCTATACCAACACCACGGTTTTACTTGATATGTAACCGATTACTATTCGTGGTGTAACATATATGTCATACATTGATCGAAATCAACAAATTTCCACTGTGACATCCGCAAGTAAATTGTTAATAAAAGCTACCAAGTCAGATCGCGCTGTGTTGAGTTCGTATCAAGACAGCCGATTATTTTTAAACCCATAATTTAACGACATTTTCCGCTTAATCATTCTCTAATGATGCCCTCGGTTTATATTATCGCCTTTATTGATAGTTAACAAACTAACCATATCGCCAGCATATATATCATTGTTTTTTGAATTATTGCTTTACATATTGTTGCTTTAGCAACTTTATAAATGTAACATTCTGAAACATTTACTCCCCAGCAAGAGCATAATCATGAACGAAAAAGTCAGACACCTGTATGACCTGACCAACTGTCTGCAGCCGGTAAAAATGGCATGGAAACACGCGGTTTCAGAAGCCATCGCCGACTATGGTATTTCGATGTCATTGGCGACCGTGATTGTGCTGGTCCATCGTCACCACGCGGGTTTACTGCAAAGAGAACTGGCGGATGAAATGGGGATCAATCCGGGCACTTTGGTGCGCCTGCTTGATCAGGCCACCAGTGAAGGCTGGCTGGTACGCCACGAAGGCAGCAGTGACCGCCGGGCAAAGACACTGCATATTCTGCCCAAAGGTACCGAAACTGGCGCTGCGGATAGAAACCGCCATCAATGCATTGCGCCTTGAATTAATGGCCGATGTCATCACGGAAGAGATCGAACAGGCAACCCGCCTGCTGCGTCTGTTTGAAAGTCGTGCTATCGAATACGCCCAACAAGCCAAGCAAAGTAAATGAAGATCAGTCGCCACCAGTGGCTATTTGCCGGCAAAGTTTACGCATCTGCGATGCTGGCCTATTTCGTCGCCGCCAGCATGGGGCTGACCAATCCTTACTGGGCCATGGTCACCTGTTGCGTGCTCAACAATCCGTTATCCGGTGCAATGCGTGCCCGCTCCCTGTATCGATTCAGCGGCACTCTGCTGGCCGGGATCCTCGCTCTGGGTCTTTCGGCCTGGCTATCCAGCGAGCCGATGATCCTGGTTTTAGTGACCGGTCTGGTCTCGTCGGTGGTGATGGCGCTCGCCTTTACCGACCGCACGCCGCGTGCTTACAGTCTGCAGTTAGCCGGTATCACCCTGATGCTGGTTCTGGTTGCTTATATCGGGCAGCCGGAAAACATGTTTAACCTGGTCGTGACCCGCCTGACCGAAATTGGCATCGGTATTCTTGCCGTCAGCATAGTCGATGCGTTTTTCAAACCGGGCACAATCAAGCCAGGCTTGACTGCGCGTCTCGACGGCTGGATTCATGATTTGGAGATCTGGCGCGACGACTGTTTCAGCGGCCAGGCCAACCACACCACGGATGTAGACAGAATCAAAATCTTAAACGATGTTTCGTCACTTTCGCAGCTGATCGCCGTGCTGAAATACGATCACGAGTTAGATCCTGCCAGCTATCAGGCCATCATCGCCTTGCAGCGCAAAGCGATGCGCATCATTCCGCGTATTGCAGCCATTGGCCATGCCCTGCACAGTCTCTCGCCGGACATTCGCGACCAGTTTATTGCCACTGTCGAACAGGTGACCCGCCGTGACTCAACTGCTGAAGCGCAGCCGGTCGTCATACCCGATGCTGTGCGAAACCAGGCGTCCGAGTGGGAAATACTGGTGCTCAACCAACTCACCACACTGCTCAACAAGTACGTCAAAGACTGGGCGCTGCTGATGGAGTACCGTGCTGCGGTACATGGGAACTCAACCAGCATCACCACCCGTTATGCGATCAGTAAGGCCAAAGCCTTTCCGCTGCCACCGGATACCGGCCTGGCGCTGCGTATGTTTGTCGGCATTATGCTGACCTATTTTATTCTGAGCGGGATCTGGTATGCGACCAGCTGGAGCCAAGGCCCGAATATGGTGCTACTTGGTGTAGTCGCTATCGGCTTTTTCGGCGGCGCAGACGAAACCTGGGCTGGCAATTGCTCACTTCAGCCGCTTTGCTTTTATTTCGACATTGACCGCTTTTGTACTGGCGTACGGGCTACTGCCGCTGGCCAACAGTTACGACAGTTTTTTGCTGGTTATGGCGGCATTTCTGCTGCCAATGGGCCTTTGGGCTGCCACCAATCCTCTCGCGCTGCTGGTCCTGGTGCTGAGTCTGAGTAACGTCAATTTCCAGAATCACTATACCCCGTTTAACATCGGCTATTTTCTCGATGCGTCTGTCGCGACACTGATTGGTGTCTACGTTGCGTTTCTTGCTGTGGCGATGTGTCGCAGCTGGGGCGCACAAAACGTACTCAAACAACTGGCAGGACGTGAGCTGCGCGATCAGGCCAAGTTACAGACCCAGTTCCATGATGCAGCCATTGACCGTTATGTGGTGCGCTCACTGGATCGCATCGCGCTTCAGGCTACCCGCCTTGGCAGTCGTCTGGAACAGCAGAGTCTGGTCATGATCGCCCATATGAATGGCGCTGTCTTTGCTGCCCGGTTGCGCCAGTGGTTCTACTCTGATCAAGGTGTCCAGACATCGTCGCTCAATAACCTGCTGCAGGCTCTGGCACGCAATGACTATCAATACAGTACTCCATCATCTGATCTGAGCGCTCAATCATCCGACCTGCTTGCTCAGATTGATCACTGCCTGCGTCAGGCATGCGATCAGGCTCAGGATTACGTGCAATATTTACTGACCGGCCTGAGAATCGCGCTGTTCCCGCAGGCTCCGCAATTTATCACCACAGACCACAAATTTATTTCCACAGACCGCAAAATGGACAGCTCAACATGCTGAATGAAATCGATATACTGGGGATTTTTATCTCCCCGTTACTGCTGTGCATGCTGATTGCGTTTTTTACGCGCTTGGTGATCTCCAGCCTGATGACCAAAGCCGGTCTCTACTCTTGGGTCGCCAGACGGCCGATCTTTGATATCGCCCTGTTTATTTCGCTGACCGGGCTGATGTTTCATCTGTTTAACTTAATCACTACTCCCGCAGGGAACACTCTATTATGATCAAAAATAAACTGGCATCTGCATTTCGGGCCCTGCTGACGACCGGGGCCGTGGTTATCGCTGGCTTCGTGGTCTGGCATTTATACGGCTATTATCATTACGCGCCGCAAACTCGTGACGGTAAAATTCGTGCCGATATTGTCCCTCTGGCGACCGACATTTCCGGGACGGTTAAATCGGTCTACGTCCACGACAACCAACGTGTCACACAGGGGACTCTGCTGTTCAGCCTCGACAAAGAGCGCCTGACCCGCGATATGATGCAGGCCAAAGCCACGCTGCAAGAAGCGAAAGCAACTCTGAACGCAGCACAACGTGACTACCGCCGTTATCTGCGCCTTAATAAAGCGGTGTCAGTGCAGGAAAAAGACGACAAACTCGATGCTCAGACCCTGGCTAAGGCCAGTCTGGACAAAGCGCAGGCCGATTTTGAACTGAGCAAAATAAATCTGCAGCGCGCCGATATCTACGCGCCGGTGGATGGCATCATTACCAACTTCTCGCTGCGCCCGGGGGCTTACGCCAGCGCTGGCGTGGCGATCATGGCACTGGTCGATACCAACAGCTTTTATGTCGCGGGCTATTTTGAAGAAACCAAACTCAGCCGCATTCATAACGGCGCCAAGGCGACCATTTTTGTCATGGGTGAAGACCAGCCGCTCTACGGTCATGTGGAAGGATTGTCTGCGGGGATTAATGATAGTGAACGAACCACGGTATCCGGCACCCTGCTTGCGAACGTTAATCCGACTTTTAGCTGGATTCGCCTGGCGCAACGTATTCCGGTCAGAATCGCCATCGACCAGACACCGTCAGATTTCGATCTGATTGCCGGACGTACCGCCTCAATCAGCCTGAGTGAACGAACTCAGTAAGTGAAAGTGAGTAAATCCCCATGAGCCTAGAGACACTATGTGATTGGGGTGAAAGAATGTAGCCAGCACCGCTGCTGCTTGAAGTAGGAAGCGTCTACACAACAGGCCAATCAGGATTTGCACAAAACTCCGGCAATACTCTGACACTTCACGGACAACCCCATAGCAAAAATGGGGTTAACTTCACAGTTTATCTGACTATGACACAGAGATGCAGGTGTGAAAGCTTCTATCCGGACAATCAAACGCAAGATTAAACGAGTGCTGCTGACCTTAATGGGTCTGGCGCTCGGTTTGCCGTTACTGCTTGTCCTGCTGCTTAAATTTGTCAACCCGCCGTTTCTGGGGCTGGGAAATTGCACGCACCCTGTTTCCACCACAGAACTACCCTGCCCGGACTCAGCATCAGTGGGTTCCGTTGAACTCAATCTCACCGGCCATTCCTGCGGCTGTGATTGCTTCGGAAGATCAGCGTTTCCCGCACCACTGGGGCGTGGATATGCACGCCTTACTGTCAGTGCTGGAAAACAGCGGCAGCAACGGCCCGGATCGCGGTGCCAGTACCATTACCCAGCAAACCGCCAAAAATGTATTTCTGTTTCCGAGCCACACCTATGTGCGTAAGGCGTATGAACTCTACATTGCCGTTCTGCTGGAACTCATCTGGGGCAAGGAACGCATCATGGAGATGTATTTAAATGTGGTGGAATTTGGCCCCGGTATTTATGGCGTCCAGGCGGCCAGCCAGCACTATTTCGGGGTCTCGGCCAGTCAGGTCACTGCTTATCAGGCAGCCCAGTTAGCTGTGGTGTTACCTAACCCCTATAAAATACGCCCTCAGCCAATGACGCAGTATGTGCAGCAGCGCGTGAACTGGGTGTTAAGACAAATGCGAAATCTCGGTGCCGTGACATTCTGAGGCACCTTTCCAGCCATAACCATGACGAATCCGATTTTAAGCAACATAACCTTAATCTATCTTTATTCTTTCCGTCACGTTAGCTATCTAAACTTCATCCCGCTCAATTACTTATAAACATCAAGTTAATATTAATTATCGGGAAAGCACACCATGAGTAAGGAAACCTTCAATCCAACACGTTATAACCAAAGTAACAACAAACCCTTTGAAGAGGTGCTGGAAGCGAACCTGTCGCGCCGCAGTATTCTCAAAGGCGGCGTCGGCATCGGTGCAATGACCGCGTTTGGCGCTTTTGGTCTGACGGGTTGTAACTCATCCAGCAGTGAATCGGCCGCAAGCAGTGCGCGCGTCTCTTCGGCGACTCTGAATTTTGAATCCATTGCAGGTTCACTGACCGATGCAGTCGCGGTCCCGCCAGGTTATGTGGCTCAGGTACTGGTTCCCTGGGGCACGCCACTTAACGCACAAGGCAGTGCTTGGTTGAGTGACGGCAGCAACACCAGTACCGATCAGCTTAATGCCTTAGGCATGCATCACGATGGCATGCATTTCTTTCCAATCAATGACAGCGCGACCGACGGCCTGCTGTGCATCAACCACGAATACATCGACCAGGCAGCGCTGCACCCAAGTGGTCCGACTGTTTCAGGCGGCGTACGCACCGTCGTCGATGAAGTGCGCAAAGAGATCTACGCGCACGGCGTGTCTGTGGTTCGTATCCAGTTGCAAAACAACACCTGGCAACTGGTGGATGACGATCCGCTCAACCGCCGTTACACCGGTGCAACTGTGATGGATTTGTCGGGTCCGGTGGCTTATACCGAGAGTGTGGTTACTCGCTTCTCGCCGGACGGCAGTCAGGCGCGCGGCACCCTGAATAACTGTGGCAACGGCTACACCCCATGGGGCACTTACCTCACTTGTGAAGAGAACTGGCCGGGTTACTTTGTTAACGCGGGTACACGTACTGAAGAAACAGAACCGTATCGGCATCGAGAACAGCAGCACTCGCTATCTGTGGGAATCGCTTGCGGGCCATGGGGAAGAACGTCTCGACGAGTTCAGCCGTTTCAATCTCGCGCCAACCGGTGCCAGCTCCAGCGATGACTATCGTAACGAAGCTAACGGCCACGGTTACATCGTTGAAATCGATCCTTATACCGCTAACTCTCGCGCGAAAAAGCGTACCGCTCTGGGCCGTTTCCGCCATGAAGGCTGTACTTTCGCCAAACTTGAAGCGGGCAAACCTGTAGTGTTCTACTCAGGCCACGATTCACGCTTTGAATATCTGTACAAATTTGAATCAGCAGCCAACTGGGATCCGGCGGATGCTAATCCCGCTAACCGCCTGGTGACCGGCGACAAATACATGGATGAAGGCACGCTGTATGTCGCGCGCTTCAATGAAGACAGCACAGGTACCTGGCTGCCATTAACACTAGACAGCGTTACCACAGACAACGGCACTCTGGCGGATCACTTTGATACACTGGCCGACATCATTATCAATACAGCCGGTGCCGCGGACTTAGTCGGGGCAACACCAATGGACCGTCCTGAGTGGTGTACGGTGGACCCTTATACCGGTTCGGTCTACCTGACCCTGACCAATAACACGTCTCGTACCAGTGAAACCAATCCGGCCAACCCACGTCTTAACAACAAATTTGGCCATGTGATCCGCTGGGATGAAGGCGACAGCTCTACTGAGTTCAGCTGGGATATTTTCGTCTTCGGTTCAGCCGCCGGACAAGACGCCGACACCAACCGTTCAAGTCTGACTGAACTCAACCAGTTCGCCAGCCCGGATGGTTTGTCTTTTGACGGACGCGGCATTTTGTGGATTCAGACCGATAACGGCGCCAGCGAAGTCACGTCTTACACCAATGACCAAATGCTGTGTGTGGTCCCGTCCAAACTGACCGACGAAAACGGTGATCAGGTCGCTATCAGTGCTGATAACCAAGCGGATCTGCGACGCTTCTTCGTCGGCCCGAATGGCTGTGAAGTGACTGGTTTTGCCATCAGCCCGGATTACAAATCAGTGTTTGTTAACATTCAGCACCCGGGTAACTGGCCATACAGCGATGACGCTGCAGAAGAGACACCAAACGGCGTGACCGTGCGACCACGTGCTGCAACAGTTGTGATTCGTCGTGAAGATGGCGGTGAAATCGGGGTATAAGTTGTCAAACCGAAACTGACTGCACGGGAAGCCACATGGCTTCCCGTTTTTCTCAGCGCCTAAACATGGCAGCTGATGCACGCCCTTCCTTAGTCGCCTTGTCACTTCCGTTGTAAGTACTGGCTTTGTCTTATCATTCAGACTGCAAAGCAGATGGCGCGGCTTTAAGGTTGCCCATCACGTTTCTCATGACTGTTTAATGGTAGGCTTGGGTACTTTTTATGAATGGAGGTGAGTATGCCCGGCGCCTTTGCCCACATAACCAGCATACATGTCGCGGCCGCGAACAACAGTCTGATGAAACTGAACATTCCCAAGCAGGCTAAAAAGGTCTTGTCACAAAATAAAAGCTTTATTGAACTGGGCTGTGTCAGCCCCGATTACCCTTATCTGGCCATCCTTGATTCGGCGCAGAATAAATGGGCCGACGAGATGCACTACACCAACATCGGCGGATTAATTACCGAACTGATCGCGCTAATTAAAGTGATGGAGGGACGCGAGCAGGATAAAGCCTTTGCCTGGCTGTGTGGATTTGTCGCTCACGTCGCAGCCGACATCACTATTCATCCGGTGGTCGAATTAAAAGTCGGGCCCTACGCAGAAAATGCCAAGCAACACCGAATCTGCGAGATGAACCAAGATGCTTACATCTGGCCAAAACGCATGGGCTTGGGTGAAGTCGGCTATGCTGACCGCGTACGCGACAGTCTCGGCAGTTGTGTCGACAGCGAAAATCCAAAGTCTCTCGACCTGACCATTCTCACCCTGTGGCGCACAGCTCTGATTAACGCCTATCCCGACTATGCGCAACAGTGCCAGCCGGATATTAATGCCTGGCACCACGGCTTCCAGACCGTGGTCGATAAAGTTGAAGAGGGCCACCACCTGTTTGCATGGGCCCGGCATGTGGCCGCCAAACACGGTCTGACCTACCCGCTGCAGCAGGAAGTGGACACGGAATTTATCGAAAATCTGGCAACTCCAGACGGCGACATGCACTACGACGCTGTATTTGATAAAGCAATCCACACCATTCACTGCTTTTGGGAACAACTGTGTCTGGCCGTGTTTGACCAGGGTCCGACAGACTTCTTTAAAAACTGGAATCTCGACACCGGCTTGTGCGAGAAACAATCGCTTAACCGCCTGGGAGGAACTATGAAACGATTGATGTTACTCATCGCTTGCGTGGCACTGACTGCCTGTGCTTCTTCACCTCAGTATCAGGGCGAGGCGATGTATGACATGGCCTCCGTCGTCAAAGATATCGCCCAGTCAGTGGACGGCGAACTCAAGTTCGGTGATACGCAAGGTTTGTCACAAGCGCAGATCGTGCAGAATGCCATGACAGACAACGACGGCAAATTTATCCAGCTACAACAGCTGGCTCGAAAAGCGAAGGTGGAAGATTACCGCATTTTATATGACTTCCAGCAAGAGCATGCGGTGGTTCTGGTGTGTGATGGCGATATCGCCCTGATGGAAGACGCCGGCTGTAACGCCTCGTTTGACAAAGTCTACTGGCATCAGCCACAGCGCAACAGTTGTGAATTTCATCTCGATGCAACCCAACTGTGCGCGCAGTAATGAGCGCTTGATGTCTGTTCGTCATCCGGACATCACCATTTTCGTCTGAATTTGTCGTCAGCCAGACATTATCCTGTCAAACAATATGCAACTATCAACTTATAATTGAGTATGACGATCGGGGACGTTCCCTTGTCTTTGGCCAGGTAAAAAGAGATGACGATGAAAAAACGGAATTTTTGGTTAGCCAGCATACTACTGGTCAGTCCGACAATGGTACTGGCCGAACCTTCAATGACTGAGAATGACTGGCAAATAGTGCAACAAGGTCTTTTTGACGACAACGGCACCTCTTATGTGCTCGACTTGTTCAGTGTGGAGGATTTTTCCTCAGTTTCTCTGGTTGCCGGCGACCCGGACGAAATTCTGATGGGCTACCGGGTTGGCGACAAATGGATGTTTACCCCGATTCCTCAGGGTGCAGACATAGCCACCGAATGCTGGAACCCGCAGCGCCAAGCCTGGGTCAGCGACCGCGGCAATAAAGAACGCAATGCCACTTTTGAAGGCAACGAAATACACACGGTCTATTCCGGCACCGGAATTCCGGTGACGATGCGCATTACCCCTTATCAAACCAAGAGCCAGGCGTGGAAAAATCAGCTCAAACAATTTCCCGCATCGTTAAAACTCACTGCCCTGCAATGGCCGGCTAAAGCTTACCGGGTCGAAACCGCGCAGCAGCAGGATGTATTGTGTCGCTTTGAGAATGAGCTGACCGATACCGTCCCGGACCAAATCCACAGTGTCGACGACTTCACCAGTGCCTCTATCGTCAGTACCTTGTTCTCAGAATATTACCCGGACCATTACACCGTCACCAAAGACAGCTTCGCACTGGATGATATTTCTGAATACCAATGGCATATTGAAAAGCTGAGCAACGGAGTCAAGCTGCTTGCACTGACCGACACCAGCCTGAACGATACAGGGATGGATCAGGAGCCGGACTACTATATGATTCAGAACCGGCAAATATTTCAGGTTCAGCCGTATCCGAAATTCAGCTACGACCAGCAAAAACACAATACCCGCCTGACCTTCAGTGCCAGTTTCGCCACGCAACTGCGTCAGCATTTGCAATCTTTATGATGGATATATTAAAGAAGGCTTCCACGAGAAATTTCACGACAAAACAACGCTCACCGCTAATTTGATACTTTAGGAATAATGTAGGAAAAACCAACATCTATGGCACACTGAGCAGCGTAGTGAAAAGTGTGCAACTTGGGGTTTTCAACACCAATAAATTATTCATGTTACCCACTTTCAATATTAAAGCGTATTCATGATAACTTATGGCAATACAATTAAAACGTCAAAAACAGTTGAAGATCCACGATATAAGGAAGTAAATTGAACCTGTGCAGTCATTGAGTTTTTTGTCGATTGCCGAAGATATTCTTAGGGAGCGGTAAGTGACATCTTTAGCGATAAATAAACGCCTGACAGCGCCAGCATCAGTTGCAGCAGAAGCGTTCGAGCAGTGGTCTCTGGAAACACGCATGGCTCAGGTGCGTTACATGAACTTATTCACTGCCCTGCTCTACTTACTCTAAGCCTATTTTGAAAGTTTGATGGATCTCCCGTATGCCGATGTACGCCTGGCGATACACGGCTTTATGATCCCTCTCTTTTTGCTGTTTATTTATCGCTTAAGTTTCACCCCATCCGCATACTGGCTGATGCGCATGATACTGGTTGGCGCCCCTGTCAGCGCAGTGTGGAGCAATCTGTACTTTAATATGGGCACACCGCTATTTGCCCACTTTGCGCCGGAAATTTATCTCAACATCATCTGGACATTTACCATGTCCGGCCTCACTTTCCGCTATGCGCTGCTGGCAGTCTCTTTATCCCTGTCGGTCACATTAACCAGCACGTATCTCTACTGGGATAATGACCCGACTCTGTACCTGCACTGCTTGTGGTTGCTATCGGCCATGGTATTCGGCGTGGTCAGTGCGCTGGTTCTGGAACGGATGATGCGTTCTATTTATAAACAGCAACGCGAACTGGAACATTCCGCCAGCGTCGATTCACTGACCGGGTTATGGAACCGGGATAAACTGGTGCAACTGTTTAAGCAGGAAATCGAAGAGAAGAGCGAACAGCAGGACTACTGTCTGTTAATGCTTGATATCGACCACTTTAAATCGGTCAATGACCAGTATGGTCACATTGTCGGTGACAAGGTGCTGGTGCAATTTGCTCAACTTATCGAGAGTGTCTTGGCCGAAAAAGGACAGGTTGGCCGCTTTGGCGGCGAAGAGTTTTGTGCCCTGTTACCCAACGCCAGCATAATGCAGGCCAGTACCTTGGCTGAGCAGTTGTTAGCGGCGATCCGTCAG
Organism: Vibrio sp. CDRSL-10 TSBA; assembly: GCA_039696685.1. Classification (NCBI taxonomy): domain Bacteria; kingdom Pseudomonadati; phylum Pseudomonadota; class Gammaproteobacteria; order Vibrionales; family Vibrionaceae; genus Vibrio; species Vibrio sp. CDRSL-10 TSBA. Next base: position 2,259,526 of record CP155566.1, read on the forward strand.
TATGACTTTGTCACCGTCGGCAACAAAACGGCCAGTATCGGGCTGTGTCAGTACCGCTGCAGTGAAAGCTTCGAAGCGCTGATTGCACGTGCAGATAAAGCGCTGTACCGCGCAAAAGAAGGCGGCCGGGATCAGATCAGGAGTTGCTGACTCGGCTCCGCAACGTGTAGAACAAATAGCAACAGCGTCACTTTGCCCAGTTAAATAACGCTGTGCCAGGTAAAGGGCCTTATTAAACAAAACCTAGTAGATGGTCATGTTTTTGCCCAGATGTTTGGCTTTGTAGAGGTGTTGGTCTGCTCTTTCAATCACATCACGATACGAGGAATCGTGTTCAGTAACGCTTGCCACACCGATTGATACTGTAACCTTGAGTTCAATATCATCCAGCTCAAACAGATGGTTGCTAATCTCCTCCCTGACCCTTTCCATTGCGATCACTGCGTCGGAGAATGTGCAGCCCAGCAGCGAGACGAGGATTTCCTCACCACCATAGCGGTACGCCTTATCGTTCGATCTGAGAGTCGACAGCACAATATCGGAAACCCCTTCCAGCACTTCATCACCAACCAGGTGACCATAAGTATCGTTAATGGCCTTAAAATCATCGACGTCGATCAGGGCCAGGCAATGACTATCCATTTCCGCCGCAACTTCAGCAAAATCAATGTCCAAATCGCGCTCCAGAGCTGATCGGTTGAGTAGCCCGGTGAGTTCATCCACATAAGTTAACGTATGCGTGATGTCTTTGCGGAAGTTCTCAATACTTTTATCCAGTTGTTTCATCAGAGATAACAAGCGCCGGTAACTCTCTTTATCAATCGGTTGTTCACACTTTTTATCCAATACTTCTGCGACGTATTCCAGCAGGCTAGATAGACGTTTCTTGAATCGCTTCCAGACGCGGATAATTGGGAAAACGCTCATTGGCCTCTTTCAGCAACGCCGAAAAATCCATCTTGTACTGGATTAGATAATGGTTACCTTTATTACAGTCCCGCTCATCAAGAAAGTGAAGTAAGTAAAACAGATTCATTCGTGCATCGTGATGTCGCACAAGCACACGGCCAAGGTCTACATAAAAACTCTGTAGTTCACTGATCTCAAAATCTTCAAACATAGTATTCACAGTTAGGCTCCTGGCTTTCATGATCAGTCATGAATCCACGAATTGCGGCATACAGAACCTAAAAAATTCGGGCTTTACATGCAGGTTAAGAATCGATTAGTGAGTTGATTATAATCATAAACCGCTGTTCTACGAAGTTAATTAAGATATCGATCATTGAATGCAGCCTTAACGCATCAGATTATTGCTTTGAGAAAGCAGTAACTGTCAGATCAGATAACGCTCTGGCTTTAGGTGTGTTGATTGGAAAAAAATAAGTGGGCAGATGTTGTACTAACAAATGCCCACTCTTCGTTTACCGATTATCAGGTCAGGATGATTCTACCAGTTAAGCCACCATCATCTGCGGCACCTGGCTGCGGGAAAACGCGCTGATCACCGCTTGTAAAATCGCCGATGAGGTATCTTCACCAGTGGTGACGCTGCAATATTTCTGGCCATCAATCACCAAGGCGATACACGCCTGAGCCTGGGCATTGGTGCCTTCAGACAGCGCAGACTCGTCCAGATGTGTGACGTCAATTTTAGTCGAAAAACGTTTTTCCAGACCGTTGACCAATGCTTCCACGATGCCATTACCTTCACCGGTCAACGTGGTATTAATGGCCGGGATACGGAACTCGCCCGAGACTTTACCGTTTTGGGTGTGCACATCGTAACCTTCAATCAACCATTGCGGATCCTGATTAGAGAAATAGTGATCAAAAATAGACTTAATCGCTAAAGAAGTAATTTCCGCCCCACTGGTTTCGGACTCTTTTTGTACCAGTTTGCTCACCTCTGCATGCATCCATTTCGGTAAGCTAATGTTGAAATCCCGCTCCAGGATCAGAGCAATACCGCCCTTGCCGCTTTGGCTGTTGATACGCACTACCGCCTCATAATCTCTGCCGATATCACGTGGGTCAATCGGCAAATAAGCGACCTCCCAGTGCGGCAACTGATGCTTGTCATGATATTGCATCGACTTACGAATCGCGTCCTGGTGACTGCCTGAAAATGCGGTGTAAACCAGTTCACCGACCCAAGGATGACGGGGTGAAACCGGCAATTCAGTACAGTATTCAACGGTTTCAATAATCTCTTGTACATTCGAGAAATCCAGCTGCGGATCCACACCTTGTGAATACAGGTTCATGCCCATAGTCACCAGATCCATATTGCCGGTGCGCTCTCCGTTACCCAGCAAGGTGCCTTCGATGCGATCTGCGCCCGCCATTACACCCAGTTCAGCGGCCGCCACGCCGCAGCCACGATCATTGTGGGTATGCAGACTGATTTCGACCAGTTTCGCGCTGGTTGACCTTACGGCAGAAGTATTCGATTTGGTCAGCAAAGATGTTTGGCGTCGACATTTCGACTGTCGCAGGCAGGTTAATGATCACCCGGCGTCCGGTTTGCGGCTGCCATTCCTCAATCACCGCATTGCAGACGTCCAGCGCGTAATCCAGTTCCGTGCCGGTAAAGCTTTCCGGTGAGTACTGGAACGCCCAGTCGGTTTGCGGATACTGCTCTGCATAATCACGCACCCAACGCGCGCCCTGAACCGCAATCTGTTTAATGCCGTCTTTATCTTTGCCAAACACTTGCTCGCGCTGCACAGTAGAGGTTGAATTGTAAACATGCACAATCGCCTTTTTCGCGCCGGCAAGTGCTTCATAGGTGCGGGCAATCAGCTCTTCACGCGCCTGGGTCAGCACCTGAATCGTCACATCATCCGGAATCAAATCCTCTTCGATCAATGAACGAACAAAGTCGAAATCCGGCTGCGACGCCGATGGAAAGCCCACTTCGATCTCTTTAAAGCCCAGCTTGACCAACAGCTTAAATAAACGTGTTTTTTTCTCCACTCCCATTGGATTGATCAGCGCCTGGTTACCGTCGCGCAGATCCACACTGCACCAGTTCGGTGCCTGAGTAATCACCTGATCCGGCCAGGTACGGTCTGTTAAACGAACCGGTGTAAAAGGGCTGTACTTACGATGGTTAAACATAGCCATAATCCTAATTTGAGTTGGGTTGCTGCCGGGCGGTGAACGGACCGCCTCACGACAGCGTGGAGAGATGTTGTGTTGTTATAGGCCTAGTTTACGCAAGACGGAGCACAATAAGGTTGCGTTATTAGCGAGAAACAAAAATAATGAGCAATATTAATAAACAAAAAATGCAAAAATATTTACTTTTATTGCTGACAACATCTGATAAGAGAAATGTAATGAAGCTTGACCGCTATGACATCAAGATTTTGACCGAGTTACAAAAGGACGGTTCTCTGTCGAACCAGGAGCTGGCCGACCGTATCGGACTGACGCCAGCCCCCTGTTTCGCGTCGGGTACACCAGCTGCAGGATAACGGTGTGATTGAGCGCTACGTCGCGCGTGTTAATGAAAGGCAGGTCGGATTGAATTTGGTGGCACTGCTCTATATCAGCATGGATAAGCACATTCCGGAGCGTTTCGCCGCCTTTGAACAAGCCATCGCAGAGATCCCTGAAGTGATCGAATGTTATCTGATCACCGGTCACGACGCCGATTATCAGCTCAAAGTTGCGGTGTCAGACATGGACAGCTATCACGATATTCTATTGGGAAAAATCACCCGTATTCAGGGCGTCTCCGGCGTCAACTCGTCATTTATTATGCGTAAGGTCGTCGAATCTGCCCCCTTACCGCTGCATTACGCGCAGCGAGAAAACTAAAGGTCGGCGACAGATATAGCGCCGTTATGTACAGCGATTAAATCAAGACTATTGAAATATCAGAAACGCTGTTTTGCTGGCTATACAGAATGAGGTCGCTCACGTATACACTTAAAAACAACTGCTGGGAAATCATCCAACACGTTGATGTCACCTATTAGCAGCAGCTGCCTTCGTATTGGCACTATGCGGATGAAATCTACAACAGTCTTTTAGCCGTATGGACATCAATAATAAGGATATCGACATACCCACCTGTTAGAGCGCCTTTAATTGCAGCTAGCTTATCCATACCACCCGCCAGAGCTACGACTCTCGGACAACTTTTTACCACCTGAAGATCCATGCCAATGACAGGATCTTCATCAGGCCCCAACACTGGCTGCCCATTCTCGTCAAAGTAGTGCAGACAAATGTCTCCAACTGCACCACGTGAAGCAAGATCTTCCACCATATCATCTTTATAGTAGTTGCCTGAAGATTTCAGCAAATGGGAAGGCTCCAACATTCCAATACCAACCAACGCAAAATCTACTTCACCAAACATGTTAACCACAGAGCTTACTTCACCTGTTTTTAACAACATCTGCTTATAATCAACTGTTCTTTCTATACTTTGGGAAGGTAAAAGAAAGGCTTCACAATTAAGCATTTCGGCTAAAGAATGCGTTAGCATTGAAGCTTGTGCATTGCCATTGACACCCACTCCACCTAGCAGTTGAACCACGCCTTTTGCTTTTATGCTCAGAGGATGCAATTGTTCAACCATCTCCCGAATCGTTCCGCTCCAAGCAGATACACCAACTAGCGAATTTGCAGGTAATGAGGTTTGCATGTAGTGAGCAGCAGCAGAGCCGATAGCTCTCTTAATCGCATCTTCGCTCGCTTTTTCTGGCACATCTACAATTATAGCCTGAGCTAAACCATATCTGTTTTGAAGTTCTGCTTCGACGTTTAGATAGACATTAGATGGTTGAACCACGGTAATTTTAACAATGCCTTCCTTAGTGCAGCGGGAAAGAGCTCGGGAAACAAATGACTGTGAAAGATCTAGCTGTTTAGCAATATCGGACTGCTTTTTACCTTCGTCGTAGTAAAGTGTCGCGATTTTTACTAACAAACGCTGTTCATCTCTCTTTAACATATCGAAACCTCAGTCATAAAATAGGCACCACATTAGTGCCGAGACATTATTCAAGCTGGAATAAAAATTCATAATACCTCGACTTCCCAGAAGAAAAAAGACCAACGCACACTGGCGTTGGTCTTTACTCTGTTGAAGAAACCGAAACGAGAAACCGTCAGCCTACTTCTCTGTCATTGTAAAAGTAGCTGCAGTCCGGATCATGACTACTTAAGTAAAACCTAATTAATTGATCGCCGACTTTTTCAACAGTGGCTTTAGTCATTTAAAACTCTCTTGCTCAAGAATGATTATAGGAATCAATCCTACTGATCTTCTGGCTTATCAACTAAACTCAGGGTCATATCACCCAGTTTGGTTACCTGGAAGCCGTTTGCTTTGTACTCTTCATAGTCAAACGCATCCATCTCATCTACTGCGATCTTATGATACTCATAAAAGCCAGGCCACCAGTCATGATCATCACCAAACTGTGTATTCAAAAATGCATCAACTGCAGCTTTACCCATTTCTGGTGCCACATACCATGCCCCAAGTGATAGAAACGTTTACGTCATTACCAATAACACAACGACGTGCTGCTGGTACGCTTTCAACAACCCCACAACGGACACCTGGACACTTGGCAGCAGCTAAGTGGACCCCCATCCCAGTACCACAAAAAATAATAGCACGCTCAAACTCTTTCTCGGTTATCATTGAACCAGCGCGTAATCCAATACGGTGAAACATTTCTACATCAGGGTCATCCGGGTCTTTAACGCCGATATCGGTCACTTCCCAGCCTTTACTTTGCAAATACTTAACAATGACTTCTTTTAGCGGAAAACCAGCCCAATCCGCTGCAACTAAAATTTGCTTGTCTTTAATTAACTTCATTTTTGTTCTCCAGTTTTATTTCATGAAATATGGATTTAATTTTGAAATATTTTATTCTTTAGCTATTAGGACTATAGCGAGTTCTCTCTATCGCCATTTTCCATTGCTTATATTTTTCTTTAACTTTTACATTTTCCGAATTGGGTTTAATAATTTTGACTTTCCTTGGAATTGCATTTAGATCACAATATTCAGGCCACCAATTCAAAGCTCGGCCAGCCATAAATGCGCTTCCCAGTGCAGATATCTCTGAAATTTCACTTCTTATGATTGGAATTTGTAATAAATCAGCCTGAAACTGCATCAGTTCAATATTTTTCGAAGGGCCCCCATCAACTGATAAAGCACTAAATTTCATACCACCAGATAGCTGCATAGCAAAGAAAAGATCTGCCACTTGGTAGGCTACAGACTCGAAGGCAGCACGCGCAACATGTGCCTGGTTAGCGGCATCGGTTAATCCGGTTATCAGGCCACGAGATTTAGCGTCCCAATAAGGAGCTCCAAGCCCGGCCAGAGCTGGGACAAAAAAAACGCCCCCGTTATCTTCTACTGACCAAGCCAAATCGCTAAGCTTATTAATATCCTCTATACCCAAAAGTCGAGAAATGAACTTAACCCCGGATCCGGTATGGATAATGTTACCTTCCATAGCAATCATAGGCTTCCCATCGTCCCAAGCAACGGTAGTTGAAACACCTAAATCATGTTTTGGTACATCTTCGATACAAACCATGAGAGAGCTACCCGTACCATAAGTAGCTTTTACAACGCCATGGTTAAATCCTCCCTGTCCATACAGGGCCGCATGAGAATCTCCTGCTTGCGCTAAAATCGGCACTCCATCAATTATGCAAGAAACGCCAGATGTCACACCACGTTCACCAGCAGACGCACGAACTTCAGGTAAACATTGTTCTGGTATTTGGTATAAATCAAGTAACAACGGATCCCAACGAAAAGTGTTTATATTGAACAACTGATATCGTGAAGCATTAGAAACATCCGTAACAAATTGCTCACCGCCAGTAAGTTTCCACACCAACCAGCTATCTACAGTCCCAGCACACAGTTCACCACGTATAGCTCTTTGCGTACCGTTTTCGATACTATCAAGCAACCAACGGATTTTTGATGCAGGAAACAGGGGGTCAATAACAGATCCCGTTAAAGATTTAACTAGATCCGCTTCCGGTTTTTTTGCGATCTCTGCACAAATATCTTCAGAGCGGCGACACTGCCAACTCACCAACGGGGTTAATGCCTCGCCGCTACTTCTTTCCCAAATCAATACAGATTCACGTTGGTTGCTGATTGCAACACCCGCTAGAAAGCTCTTGTCAAGATCCATAAGACAGGCTGCAATTGCCTCTTCAGTAGCAACCCAAATTTTTTCAGGATCCTGCTCTGCCCAACCAGGATGAGGATATACTAGTTGCACTGGTACACTACCTTTGCTCAACACATCTCCATTTTGGCTGACAGAGATCGCTTTAGCGTTCGTCGTTCCTTCATCAATTGCTAGGATAAACGGCTGAGACATGTTACTTCTCCTCTAACATCTCTAGCGCAGTTTTCACTATGCCATTTACATCAAAACCGTGATAAGCGCGTAGAGATTTACGATCACCAGCCATTGCATAGCCACCATCAGAAATACCAAGTCGTTTAACTCGATTCCCAGTGCCAAACTCCGCTACAACTTCACATATCAGCGCACCGACACCGCCATTTACGTTGTGTTCCTCAACTGTAATAACGGATTGAACTTTAGATAGATACTCAGCTAATTGATGGGTATCACATGGTCGAATTGATGACAGACACAGAACTTGCGAAGAGATTCCCTGATCACGAAGTACAGCCGCAGCATCGACAACTTCGTGCATTGCTGAGCCCATACCAACAAGTAATATATCTTCTCCCTCTGACAGGACATCCACTTTCCCAGGCTCAAATTTGTAGCCTTCACCAAATAATTCAGGCAACTCCTTACCATCCATACGAATATAGACGGGACCCTGTTTATCGATCGCGTAGTCGATAATCTGACGACACTGCATCGGTGACGCAGGAGCGTAAATTTCAATGTTACCGAAACCACGCATAACCGATATATCATCAATACTATGGTGAGTGCTCGCTAGCGGGCCATAACTAGCACCAGAATTTAAACCAAACAACTTCACATTTGTGTTGTTGTAGCATATATCTACTTTGACCTGCTCATTTGCTCTAGAAACTAAAAATGGCGCTGCGTTACACGTAACCGCTACTTTGCCGCCCAGAGCTAATCCAGCAGCAGTACCAACTAAAACTTGCTCTGCAATACCCACATTCACTAAACGCTCAGGAAACGCCTTAATGAAAGGTGCAATTTTCGCGGTGGAAGTGGAATCTGCCACTACAGGTACAAGATCTACTCCTCGTTTCTATGGCTGAGATAAAACGCTCAACCATAATATTTGCAAAATGTTCTGCATTAGCCATGATTCAATTCCTCCAACGCCAACGTAACTTCCTCACCTTTAGGCACTCTGTGGTGCCACTCTGGACGCCCTTGAATAAAGGAAATCCCTGCGCCTTTAATGGTATTCGCAATAACCACATGTGGCTTACCTTCTGGTTTTAAGCTTTCGAGTGTTGTGACGACAGATTCTATGTTATTACCCTCACACTCGGTCACTTGCATACCAAAGGCTTTCCATTTTTCATCCAAAGGATCGGTTTTCATGATGTCTTCAGTGAAACCAGCCAATTGCAATTTGTTTTTGTCGTTGATGATAATCAAGTTATCCAGCTCATAATGGGCGGCGACTAATGCAGCTTCCCAGTTGCTGCCCTCAGCCAACTCACCATCACCCGTGAGAACATAAATTTTGCGTTTACTACCTGATTTTTTGGCAGCAAGGGCTAAACCAACCGCGACAGGAAGTCCATGGCCTAAAGCCCCCGTATTCAACTCGACACCAGGAGTTTTATGCTTAACTGGGTGACCCGGAAGTTTGGAATCAGCATGCTGGTAAGTAGCTAACCAATCGATAGGAAAATATCCTGCTTCTGCTAAACAGCAATAATAACCGCCAGCTGCATGCCCCTTGGATTGAATGTACACATCCCTTTCAGGATCCTCTAAACGGTCTGGAGCACAATTAAGAATTCTAAAATATAACGATGTGACAATTTCAACTTGAGAAAGGTCAGCCCCAGTGTGACCACCAGCTGGACTTTCCGAGTTCAACACCACAATTCGCTTGCGAATATCGGTGGCTTTTTTAACGAGTTCATCAGTCGATAAACGATAAGGGTTCATATTAACCTCCAATATATTCACTACTGAATATATATTCATAAAGAGAAAAAAATAGCATAAGTACATCAGAATGTGACATTAACTGATATTTCGCTCCTGCTAGATTAAACTTAATCAACAGCTTTTTGAGACGTAATTGCTGCTTTGTACTGCATCTTGCTTTGCATCTGATCGATAATAACAGCGATAATGATGACGATACCTTTAATCACCATTTGCCAAAACTCACTTACTCCCATCATAACTAACCCATCAGCCAAAATACCGATAACGAAAGCGCCAATAATGGTTCCAACTACCGTACCACGACCGCCTGCTAGAGATGTCCCCCCTAGCACAACAGCGGCAATGGCATTCATTTCAAATGCTGTACCTGTAGCTGGGTGGCTAGCAACTAATTGAGAGGTGACAACAATACCTGCTAATGCCGCACACAAACCCGAAATTGTATATACCCAAACTTTGACGTTATTAACTTTAACACCCGAAAGTTCTGCTGCACGTTCGTTGTCACCAATCGCGTAAACGTGACGACCAAAAGGCAACTTCTTCGCCACATAAGCAATAATACATGCCACCAAAAACATCAACCAAATTGCATATGGAATTCCGAATAGATAGCCAGAACCAATGAGATCAAACCCCGTATTGCCAAGTTGAGGGTTACCCTGTAATCCTGGGAAGGTTTCGCCACCAGATAGCAACATCGCTGCACCTCGAATCACATACATGGTACCTAAGGTGCAAATGAAAGGAGCTACGTTATAACGTGTTATGAGTAGTCCATTGAGCGCCCCTATGGCTCCACCAATAACCAGTACCATAGGTACAATTACCCATACACTTGGGAATATCGCAATCCCAAACATCGGTAACACAATACCTTTTGATATCAAGTAACCAGCAACCATACCGCAAAAGCCCAAAGTGGCACCAATTGACAAGTCGATTCCTGCGGTAATGATGACAAACGTAATACCTAGCGCAAGAAAGGCGTTGATAGATATATGCTTAACCATGATGATTAAACTACTTGGCGCTAAAAACCCATCCACGGTGAATGAGAAGAAGCCCAATATAATAAATAACGCTATAAAAGTTCTCAATTTCAACAAAATCAAACCAATGTTCGCGGAGTTAAATTGATTTTGTGGCACTGTCATGCCGTCAATTGCTTTGGCTTTCATAATTAAAATCCTTGCGCACTAGCTAGTACTAAGTCTTCTTCTGTAGTTTCTTTTCGAAGCACATTTGCTGTAAGTTTGCCATTTGACATCACCAGTATTCTGTCTGATATCGCCATTATTTCTTTCAGGTCAGAAGTTGAGAACAGAACCCCAATACCTTGTTGTGAGAGCTTCACCATCATTTCAAAAACATCAGCTTTAGCGCCCACATCGATACCCCGAGTTGGTTCATCCAACAACAAAACTTTGGGCTCGTTCAACAACGAACGGCCAATAACCACTTTTTGTTGGTTTCCGCCACTCAACGCCTGAATTTCAACTTTTGGAGAAGAGACTTTTATCGATAAGTTACCAATCGTTTCTTCTACGGCTTTCCCTTCTTCTTGCTCCGAAATCGCCATGCCATTTAATCGCTTCCAAAGGCTTGAAATCGTCAAATTGCTGGCAACAGAACTAACCGGAAAAATGCCAGACTGTTTACGGTCTTCGGGTACTAGACCAATACCCATTTTTACGCGGTCCGGCGTCGTCGTTTTAGAACCAATAATTTTCCCATTCAGAGAGAAACGACCTGAATATTTTGTTTTACCGACCAAACATTCAAATAGTTCCGTACGTCCTGCTCCCATCAAACCGTAGATTCCAACAATCTCACCTTCACGAACATAAAACGACACATCGTTAACTACACTCGATTCAGACTCGTTGACACAAGTAATACCTTCAGCTTCCAATACCTTCACACCGTATTCACGATTCTCAGGCAAGAAATCCGCAACTGGATCGCTACCTAGCATCTGACGAACTATCCAGGGCACGCTGATCTCTTGAAACCGCCGCTTCGGATTGGAATTTCCCGTCTCTCAAAATCGTAATATAAGTACCAATTTCCATTAGTTCTTCTAGACGATGAGAGATATAAATGATGGATACTCCTTGAGCCGTAAGGTCTCGAATAACATCAAATAAAATCTCAACTTCTTTCTTACTCAATGCCGAAGTAGGTTCATCTAGAATTAGGACATCGACTTTTCCTGATAGCGCTTTTGCTATCTCTACAAGCTGTTTCTGACCAACTTTCAAATTAGAAACAAATTCATTTGGATCGATATCCTGTTTGAGCCTCTTCATTAACTCATTCGCAATCTGACATTGTGTTGCATTATCGATAGGGGAAAAACCTTTCTGCTTCTCTCTCCCTAAAAATATATTTTCGGCAACCGTCAAGTTATCAGAAAGATTTAACTCTTGATGGACCATACCAATACCATGTTCAGCCGCGCTGCGAGTGCTATCAAACGAGACAGGTTTACCTGCAATATATATTTGCCCTTCTGTCTGTTGCTGAACACCAGCGAGTATCTTCATCAATGTGGATTTTCCAGCACCATTTTCGCCAATGATTACATTAACAGCACCGCGATAAACGTTATACGAGACATTATCTAGTGCCTTAGTTTCCAGGAAAAACCATTGAAATGTTTTCCGCTCTCATAACAATGTCTTTATTATCAGGTCTCATAACTTTCACCTCTCAATAATTTCAAGAGGAATGATTTCAGTAACATCGTTATCTTTAAAAGTTACTGCTGCCAATACATCTAGTTTACGGCCCCTCCATGAACTATTTGGTCTAGTAAAGTTTTGGATAGCTTTTTTGTTAAGTTCTTTAGATAAGCGAGCAAACTGAACCTGATTCTTGAAATCATCGAAATTAATAAAACTCGCTGCATCACGAATCGAATTACCACGAACTATGGGTCCAATTTGAAGTACAAGCTTTTGATCTTGGGTTTCTAGCGCCATAGTTCCTACTTTATTATTATCATCAACAGCGCTAACCAAACCGCTAATTCTGACAAAAGCGCTATTCCTGCCGTCAGTAGTTTTTTGATCAATTGATCTGGAAACCGTGTTAGCTTCCTGAAGAATGTCACTCCAGAATTTTTCTGCAAGAACCTCCGGTGTCAGATTCTTAATCGAAGTAGCCTCTTCAGCTGTCATTGGGATAATTGGATTACCATTTTTATCTAACTTCACCACGTCACATCCAATAAGGGCAAAGCAAATAACCGAAATCAACGACCATTTCGTAAAATTCATTACACTCATGTCTCTCTATCCTTTAAACATATTGATATAGTCAAAACAGGTGAGCTGGAGAAAAATTCCGCTCACCTTAAAGACTTATTTCAATGCAAAAGTATCAAGTGTCTTAGCGTTAGAATCATCAATCAAAATGCAATCCATCAATTGTTTTTCATCCAAGCCGGTAGAACCTGTTCTAATATATTTATCCGCTTGAACCATTGCCATTTGAGCTTGATCCCATGCTGGCTGCAAAACTGTGGCTTTAATATTCGCGCCGGCGATAATTGAGTCACGAACATAATCACTGCCATCGAAACCAACTACAATCACATCGTTACGACCTGCAGCTTTTAGAGCGGCTTCAGCCCCCAAAGCCATAGTGTCATTACCCGAAATAACACCTTTAATGTCTGGGTTAGCCTGAAGAATAGATTCCATACGAGTAAAAGCTTCTGTCTGACTCCAGTTTGCGGTTTGTTTTGCAACCATTTTCAAATCTGTATAGTCATCAAGAAACGTCATGATAACCTTGAGAACGAACGTGAGCGTTGGTGTCAGACTCACGGCCCAGCAGTTCAACATACTTACCTTCTCCCCCCATCAGTTCAACAAATTTCTCAGCGCCTAGCTGAGCGCCTTGATAGTTATTAGAAACAATCTGAGAAACTGCTACACCAGTTTTATTTATTTCGCGATCAATTAAGAAAGCCGGAACACCAGCTTGCTTCGCCTTCTCTAATGCACCAATTGTCACATCAGAACCTGCGTTATCAAGAATAATGGCTTTTGCTTTACGAGCTATCGCAGTGGAAATCAGCTGATCTTGCTTGTTTGCATCATCATCATGAGATGCCACTAAAGTTGTGTAACCTAACTCTTCGGCTTTCTCTTTTGCCCCCATAGCTTCTGCTTTGAAGAAAGGGTTGTCATGGGATGGAGTGATAATTGCTATTAATCCGTTATCAGCCGAAGCAAGGCCGGGAAAGGCCATAGCGAAAGCTAACGCGCTGATAGTCAGTATCTTGTTTTTCATTATAGTTACCCTCTGAATATATATTCACTTCACGTTATTTATTCATAACAACCTTAATCACACACCTAGAATCTGTCTAGATCGTGTTGTACAAAATCAGAACACAATCACAATCAGAGAATATTAATTACGCAGTGAATGCCATAATCAACATGGAGTTTACATGAAGAGACATACTTTAAATCCGGTAACCAATCGAGCAAAAATTTTTATTAGTATCAATATAAACCATTGATATATAAATATTTAAAAAATAAAAATCCTCGATATGATTATGCAAAAATTAGGAATGCTATTTAGCTATTGAGGTGATATACTCAGCAATGAATATATATTCGAGAATAAATTTAAATTCAGGAGTAGTGTATGGCTTTGAGTAAAATAGAGGACATCATTGAAGATATCCGGCTAGGTAAAATGGTTATCCTCATGGATGACGAAGACAGAGAGAATGAAGGTGACATCCTAATCGCCGCAGAAAAAATTACTCCTGAAATCATAAACTTCATGGTTACTCAAGGGAAAGGACTCCTATGTCTAACGATTACAGAGCAGCGCGCTAAACAATTGAACTTGCCTGTAATGGTACGTAAGAACACCGAGCAATTCGGCACCAACTTTACAGTATCCATCGAAGCCGCTTCTGGTATTACGACTGGTATTTCAGCTCAAGACAGAGCACACACTATACAATTGGCTGTAAATACAGAGGCAAAGGCATCAGACTTAGTATCTCCTGGCCATGTATTCCCAATCATAGCTAAGCCTGGTGGAGTGCTAATTCGTGCTGGCCATACCGAAGCCGGCTGCGATTTAGCTAAACTGGCAGGTTTTGAGCCATCATGTGCAATAATAGAAATTCTTAACCCTGATGGCACAATGGCTCGCCGACCTCAACTTGAAGAGTTTGCAGCACAGCATAATATTAAACTTGGCACTATTGCAGATTTAATTAAGTACCGCCTTCAAACTGAAAGTGTAATTGAGTGCGTACTTGAGCAGGATCTTATGACTAAACAGGGCGCTTTTACTCTTACAACGTTTAAGGATACCATCAACAGCCAACTACACTACGCGCTCTCAACAAAAAAACTAAATGTCAGCGATGAAGAGGGCGCTCCATTGGTTTCGAGTGCATGCCCTAAGTTATCCACTTGATCTTTTCAACGTGGATTCTAATAAGTGGAATATCCAAGACGCAATGGAACAAATACAAGAAAGTCCAACAGGTGGTGTGTTAGTTGTTATTGGTAAACCACTTTCAAATGATTCAATCATTGCTCATTTAACGAATGAAGCCTCAAACAGCACAAAACAACAGGCTAGTAGCGAGATTGGTATCGGTTCGCAAATCCTACAACATCTCGGCATTCATAAAATGCGCTTATTAACATCAACAGAGGTCAAATACGGTGCTCTTTCAGGATTTGACCTGGCGATTGAAGGTAATGTAAAGAAGCTAGCTAAGTAAAATTTTTAAACGTACCTAAACGTTTACGTTTAAGGTACGTTTACTCCTATATCCAGGCTGTTTACTTGTAAAAATCCAAATATATTTCCTTTGATAAAATAAAGGGATAGTAATGAGGGAATCAATCAATATTTTTTCTGAATATTTTAATAGTGCCCCTTGGTTTATAAAGCTGATACAGAACCTTTGTTCACATAGGTAAACCAGTAGAATATACAAGCCAACATTCCATTCAGCTATGTCTGCTATTCTGATGTGGGAAATTATAAACCTCCTCGCCAATAATAAGCTGAATCCCTATTTAGACACAAAATCCACATAGAAAACTTCTACCTTTATACATAGTCAGAAAGATTTATTGTATAAGCTGAAGACCTTTTTCTTAACGCCCTTCCAGCGCGTTAACAGTATGCCGCTTGCAATGACAATATAGATAATCGGCTCCGCGACTTCTGACTTGACCGACCAATAAAAATGTACCACGGCCAGTATTGTCGCGAGGTAGACCCAGTTATGCAGTTTTTGCCATTTCGCGCCCATTTTACGTTGCATCGCATGTGTTGAAGTGACAGCTAAAAGAAACAGAATGATCCAAACGGCTGCACCGACCGTCAAGTAAGGACGTTTAACAATTTCGGAGGCCAGTAAACTCACATCCAACCCTAAGTCGAGCGTTGCGAAAGCAATGAGATGGAGCAACGCCCAGAAAAAGCTGTACAGCCCCAGCAGACGCCGGACACGCATCAACAGGCCTTGCTTTGTCCAGCGCGCAATCGGTGACACCAGCAGAGTGATAAGCAAGGTATTCAGCGAACTGATGCCCGTGAAATGAATGATACTCTGAACAGGGTCCCCACCTAATGTATTGTTACTCACAGCGATCACAAGCAACGCGAAGAAACCCCAAAGAAACGATATGAATCAGGGCTTTCAGGGCGATGATCGCTTTCGGTGGCACCTTTCTCAATAGAATTTCCTCAGATCCATATTTTTGTACAGATACGCGACTTGTTCTTGATAACCATTAAACATTAATGTGGGTTGTCTTCTGGAGTTAAATACACTGCCCTCACCAATAAAGCGCTCGCTTGCCTGGCTCCAGCGCGGGTGGTCGACTTGCGGATTCACATTGGCATAAAAGCCATATTCATCAGCTGCTAAGCGATTCCAAGTTGTGGGCGGCTCTTGATCGGTCAGGCGAATGCGTACAATCGACTTGATGCTTTTGAAACCGTACTTCCACGGCACCACAAGCCGGAGTGGAGCGCCGTTTTGCGGGGCGAGGGTTTTACCGTATAAGCCGACCGAAATCAGTGTCAGCGGGTTCATCGCTTCATCGAGACGTAGCCCCTCAACATACGGGTAATCGATGCTACTGAAAGAGTTCTGAGCCGGAAACTGTTTAGGGTCATAGAGGGTTTCAAAAGCGACGTATTTAGCACTGCTTTTGGGGTCAGCAAGCTTAATGATGTCTGCTAGTGGAAAGCCTATCCAAGGAATGTTCATCGACCAGGCTTCAACGCAACGTAATCGATAAATACGTTCTTCTAAGGTGAATTTACGCAAGATATCGTCGTAGTCGAGTTTTACCGGGTTATTGACTAAACCATCGATCTCAACGCTCCACGGGTCAGTGACAAACTCAGAGGAATTATTGGCCGGATCGGATTTATTGGTGCCAAATTCATAAAAGTTATTGTACGACAACACCTTACTTTCTGGCGTAAGCGACAGATCAGCTTGATACTGCTGCGGTTTGGTTGGAGAGAGAGCAATGCGGCGGTCTTGTACTGATTTTTCTGGTGCCGAAAAGAGATCAAAAATGCCGGCTTGGGCATTCACTGCAACAGGCATGCTGACCGCTGCAATGCCAAGCTTTTTTAATACATCGCGACGTTCCTTATACACCGATTCCGGCGTTACTTCGCTTTCAGATAAGTTCCATCTATGATTCTTTTTTATCCACATATTCTTTCTCCGAATGTCATGCACGCTGCTGTAAAAATCGAAACACGCATGTGAACCAGACCGCTGTCATAACAATTTTCTTTCACCGAACAACATGAAAATCTTCAATCGTTTACAACCGAGACCCTAAGTAAATAATAAATAATAAATAATAAATAAAAGATTAGTTGATATTGATGACGTGGAGTTACATGGAATGGTTCACATCGGCAACGCGCAGACATTCGATAAGCGACCACTCTCATCTCGTTGTTATCGAAGGCCGTTTAAAGGGGATTGTGAGATAGAACCCGTAATCAATACGTGACTTAGAAAAAAGAGCCAGCCAAATCAGCCAGCTCTTGGTTGGAACACATGATTGTTCATCACTAGCCTGGAACCAGGCTAGTCGATTGAGGCAGAGTGACTAAGCGCGCAACTGCTCTACAATACCAACAAATCGACTGACTCCGACTCTGACGTCTTCCAGTCCGTGCGACACCGAGTGCATGCTGTCTTCTCCCTCCAGCGCCACTTGATTTACCGACGTGAGGTGATGTTCCATTTCCGCGATGAGGCGGGCATTTTCACCGACGACATCGGTGATTTCTTCTGTTGCGGAAGACGTTCGGGACGCAAGTTGACGCACTTCGTCTGCTACAACCGCAAATCCTCGTCCGCTTTCACCGGCTCGAGCAGCTTCTATGGCAGCATTAAGCGCCAATAAGTTGGTTTGACTGGCAATACCATTAATTGTATTCACCATCCCATTGATGGTTTTGGATTGTTCAAGCAACTGCTGGCTTAGCGCACTCGCACCTTTCACCCGGTTAGCGACATTATGTGCGGTTTCTACCGCACCGTTGAGGACCTGGACCGCTGAGTCCGTGATGTGGGATGTTTGCTCAGAAATTGACGCCGCCATCTCGACCGCCTGCATGGCTAAATTCACTCTATCGGTGATATCCGATGCGAATTTAATGACCCGGTACACTTGGCCTTGCTCATTCACAATCGGGTTATAGGTGGCTTCCAGCCAAAGGCTGTTACCGTGTTTATCTTTACGTTGGAACTTGCCGGTAAAGGGCTGGCCACTTTCTAAACGTCGCCAAAAGTCCGCGTTATCACGGTAAAACTCCGGGAAACAGAACATCTTGTGATGTTTGCCCACAACTTCGTTTAATGAATACCCCATACTGCGCAGAAAGTTTTCATTGGCGTGCTGCACCGTTCCGTCTGGTGAAAACTCAATCACCGCAAGAGAAACATTAAGAGCCTGCAGGATGGCATTTAAATGGATGAGTTTCTTCCTGGATATGAGTAATATTTTTGCAAACGTTAATCACTTTGACTAATCGCTGCGAACCATCCATAACCGGTATATAAGTCGACTCAAGATAAACCGCACCTTGCTTGGTTTTACGTTTATAGGTCCCACTCTGGCTTTTTCCACTCGCCAGATTTTGCCAGAGTAATTTGTTATCTGAGAGAGCTTGCGGGTCACTATCGCAGAACTGACGCTGATTTTTACCTTTGAGGTCGGAAAGTTGCAACTTCACCATGTCTAAAAACAGGGGATTCGCATCGAGGATATTGCCCTCTGCATCGTAACTGATCACGGCTAAATGCTGAATGATAGCGCTCATATCACCCACAACATGTGCCGTGTTATCAACATCAGCCGTTGTGCTTTTTACTTCTCTTTTATGACCAAACCACATAACGTTATCCCTATTCGTGATCTCTCTGTTCGGAGATATCTATCGTTGCCCTTGGTTCCATTCAGGTACAACTTCCTATTAACTATAGATAACGACCATGCAAACTGCTGTTTCATATTAAAGAAATTTTGAAACAAACTTGGTTTTAGAATGGGCAACTATGCTTGCGTCTGTTTCTGTTTGTTTGGCAACAATCAGCGTCATTAAACCAGCTCATAATACTTATAAGATATTGATTGCTACTTAACAGATATTGGTTATTTCACTAGAGTCGCCAGCTTACGCTTAGGTTATAAACGTAATCGTCACTGTTTTGTCTCTCTTTTAATGGTTTGGCATAATCGACAGCAACATATAAGTTCGCGCCGTATCCAACCTCTACGCCAAGCGCGGCAGAAGAAATTCGGTCTGACCTTGTGGTCACACTCGCTTGCTCTGCGTATGCGTAGTCATAGGTAATGTAAGGATTGAAAAAATATTGCCCATGTTGGTTGCGCTGCAAAATTTTCACCTCTGCCCCATAACCTTGATCACCCTCTAATGTGCTTTCCGGATAACCTCGACCATAATTGAGTCCACCGAAATTCATACGTTGTGATGGGACGATACGTTCGTCTGCATACATTCCGTTGGCTCTGAGTGACAGTACGTAATCCTCAACGACTTCATAAGACGAGGAAAATTGGAGGTCGTAAAAAATAAAATCGTCGTTGTAGATGTCTTCCGACTCTAAATCACTGCGATACTTAAATGCGCTGCCAATACTTTGATTGATACCAAAACCAAGCGAGAAATTAAGCTTCTCGAGACGCTTTACCACATCAATCGAAAGTCGGCTCAGGACATAATCGAGCTTATCGTTTAACTCCCCCAAAGCGATGCCGTCAAAGAAGAGGTCATAGTTGCGTTCCTCATTCTCATAAGTCAGCCCCAAAGACAGACTTAACTCTGTCGCCCTACTTAGTATTATCGGATAATAAATCGAATAATCTAAGCTCCGCCGCTTGAGTTTGTTTTCAACCGCAACGTCTACGTCTTCGACATCAATCGCCGTCGCTTCACTCTCGGTATAAAAGCTACCGCTCAGTTGCCCGGTCATTCCATGATTGGCAATATCGTGCTCCAGTCGCACCGAATAATATTGTTCATCACTGTTATTATCGCGTGGAATTAATCCAATGAGAGTCACACGATTGATCGACAGCCGATTCACATTAATCCTTGCTCCCAGAGAAAAGTTACGATCGGAATCCTGTTGCATTGAATAACCGACAAAAGGCTCGAATACCGTGTTATCGCGGGCAATAACACGGATTGACGTAGCGCCGGAGATCGTCTTAGGTCTGGGTAGTGCGATATCAAATTGGTAACCCGGGATTCTGTTGATCAACAGAATCGCACGTTCTAATGATGCCTGGGTCGCTGGATTCTCATCCATCACAGGTTGCAGTATCGCACGAACTTCCTGCTTCACCGCATCATCCGGTATTTCTAGTTCACTTCGAACGACATAACCTTCGACAATAGTGATGGTTAAACGACCATCATGAAAGCCGTCTTGTTTAACGGTTGCAAATGCCAAGGGATAACCGGCGGTATGGAAACGAACAGTGAGTTTTTCGAGCGTTTTTCCGACACCATCCGCCGAATAGGGCTGATTAAGCAAAACTTGAACATCCAGAGCGAGTAACTCTAGCGGCACCGACGTGCCACCTGCAAAATGGATCGACTGAATAATATCTGAGCTTTGTACCTCCACTTCACCTTGCATCTCATCAAGGCTCACGTTTGGAGCAGATTCGGGTTGCATTCTGTTCATCGATTCAGGTTGCACTAATAAAGGCGGTTCCACGGCTAAACAGTGACTGGTGACAAGTAAGCCAGTGATAACAACAAAGGACTTTTTTTGGCTCAACATAGATTTCCTTATCAAATAAAGAGCCAACATTTGCTGGCTCTTGTGATAGCAAAAGAGAGGCTGTTACTGGCCCAAAATAGGTTTCAAAACGTTGGTTGTAATATGGGTAATCAGTCCTTTCTTCCCACTGACATCGGACAATCCCAGTTGGTCATCGCCTGTCAGGCTGTCTGTCACATTGGTTAACGACAGAGAAACTCAGTGACGAGCCCGTTAAGCCGCCAACAACGTCCTGTAAACTTTGTGCCGTTGAGCCGAGTAAACTGGCCAAGGGCGTTGATGAGCCATCGAGCTGATTAAAGTTAAGTAACGTTGAACTCAAATCCAAAGATCCGACTAATCCGGTTTCCAGATTCAATATGTCACCCAATTGCTGAGAAACCAGTGTGAGATTTCCGTCTGCATCGGCAAATAACCCAGTTCCTGCAAGCAAATTATTATCACCTAAGTCAGACAACGGGTTGGTACTCAACCGCTCTGCAAGCCCTGTTTTCAAGCTCGCCAACAAGGTGTCATCTCTCTGCAACTCGCTGGTCAGCAAAGCAGTCAGGCCATTTTCGCCAACAAATAGCCGACCAACATCTTCGACCGTACCTCGCGTATCCATCAATAATGCAACGGTGCCTTTAGTCAAAGTCGACGCAGAAACATAAACGAAGTTAGGCAAGGTCGTTTTGATATCACCGACATCGTTAAACAGGATCAAGGCGTTGCCTTTAAGATCAATCATGTCCCCAGCCTGAACTAAAATCGGGGCTGTCATCGCGCCAAGATGCTCAGAAAGGCCATACAAACTTCCCTCCTCTGAGGTTTGGTACTGCAGCCACCCCCCGACATTCTCGACTGTCCCACCTAAGTCGGAGACCGTCATACCGGTATAAGTCAACAATCCGGTTCGTTCATTAAGCTGAACAAATACAGGCAACGCATCTAATTGCGCGACGGCATCACCGGCAGAAACCACCGTTGTACCCAACTTATCCGTTGCATTAGCCGCACCTTGCAACGTGGTTGTGACATAGGCATCATCCACTTCCAGCGCTGTCGTTCCAAGCGGTAAGCCATCCCCTAGCGCAGTGACGACTTCTCCGAGGTTAACCAGAACCTCTCCAGACCCGGTGGTTAATGTATCTAAAGTGGTGCTTAACTCACTTTGTGATACGCTGCTTCCCGTTTCCGATACGATATTTCTGGATTGCGAACTTACCGCAACATCATCTTCCGTCACTTCCTGGTTACTACCACCAGACGCCATCGAGCCGGAACCACTGCCGCTGCATGCGGTCATAGCCAACAATGACACGAGTGAAACAATAAAATTTTTATTTAAGATAGTCATGGTATCCTCCTTTAATCAGATACGTTCCTTATGACTGTGCTTAACCGCCGGCCCCATTTCTAGCACCGCGAGTAATCGACATACCTGCGGGTAGCTCAGCGGGACCGGACGCCCCATCAGTTCAAACACGGTAAGCATTCGCCGGTACTGATCTGCCATAGGCTTCAACGGCGAACATTTGTGATTGTGCGAGAACTCGCTGAAAACCATCATTTCAACCGTGATAATTTTCAGTGCTTCAAGATACTTGGACTCCTTGGCAGAGGAGAAACCACGAAACGCATGTTCAATATCATGCAGTTGCTGTTTTTGCTCTGTTGAGAGTCGGTACCATGAAGCGTTAAGTAAACTAAAAAGCTCTAAAACATCGACAACAAAAAGGACGTATTTGTATGGACTGATAGCATCCTTCTCATACAATACGTGCTCCTCTGAGTCGTCAGATTGTTTTAATCGATGATATTTAAAGAAATATAAAAACCTCGCATCGAACCAGACAGAGTTTAATTCAGAAATACCCTCCGTATGTTTTCCAGCACTGTCGACGTTGTAAAATTCTGCTAATACTTCTTTTATTTTATTTAGAATCATATATGTACCACCGTGACAATAAAGCTATTATCCAAACAGCCTAAATACGACACTAATAATAATCATGATAAAGATTTCGCAAAGATCCAGAAATTAAAAAACACCACCAGCATGGATAAATCAACATTAAAACATTAATTATAATATGGTTATATAGCTAATTTCTTTTTCATCAATAGCTTAAAATCAATTAATAACCACCGTGTATTCATGGTTAATATGCCCACGGTTTTACGCAACAAAACTCATTATTAATTTCGTGATCTGAATCACAAAAAATATTCATCATCACTCATATAACCTGACTACGATTAGGTTGAAGGCAACAGTGCAACACTGTTTAACTTCTGAGAATAACTAAAAGTGCTCGAAGATGAACTTCATCATCTAAGCGTCAGTTTGAGGAAGGTTACTATGTTTCTATTCAAAGACTTAACCACCAAAGCGTGGTGCTCACTCATCTCATTCCTACACTGCAGTAAAGGCGCATCCGGTATCGAATACGCCATTATTGCCACCATCGCGGCCGTAGCCATCGCGCTATTTAGTACGGGAGGCACAGACGGTGATAGCATCGCAGATCGCATCACGGCCATTTTGGATGATGTCAAATCTGCTTTACCAGAGGCAGACGGCTAAGTATTTTAAGTCCAAGCTAATATTTGTTAAATTCTAAATATGGTAGTTCAATGAGTTTATTCGCAACTTATTGCGGACTCTTGTTGATTGCTAGTGCCTACGATATAAAAACCCAGCGGGTGCCCGCATTATTAATTGCTATCTTAATGCTGGCACCTCCTTTAATTCTTTATGGCATAGGCAATTTTACTTTCAATCACCAAGTTCTGCTTTCAATCGTTGTTACGTTTCTGATTGTTTTTATTGGACACGTTGCTTTTGGTTTTGGTGGCGCGGACGGAAAAATATTGCTTGGAATTTCCTTTATATTTCCTATAGATGTAATGGCAATGTTTTTATTCATCTGCTTGTCGATATTCACGATTTATTTTACCGTTTTTTTTGCAAAGAAAAACGAAGCCCCCTTTGTTCCGGCCATCGCTCTTACAGCGATTGGATTAAATTTTGTCACGAGTATGTAGGAATGGATATGCCTCAATCGATAACAAAATCAAATAGGCAAACGGGTTCTGTGGCGATTGAGACTGTTTGCCTGCTGCCGGTTATTATTATTTTGCTGTTTGCGGTGATCCACTATTGCATGATTTTCTTTGCGGCCAGCATATTCGACCATGCCGCGAAAGAGAGCATTCGCCAGTCAATGGCATACGTGAATGAAGAGTGTTACTTCAGTTACCGCAGCTGCTCTGGGGATGAGGTGTTAAATGACGTCGCACCGACCATTCGTAACAATGCAATGATGGTCATCCAGGGCTTTACCCACGGAGAAGGAAACAACCCGGGGACGCTGTTTGGTATTACTCTGCCTGCGGCCGACCAACTAATACGCGTTTCAACCATAACCGATCCCGCAGATGGTTCTGAGGCCTGTTGTCAGGTATCGATTGTCCTCGACGGGTACCGAACGACCCCTTTTCTACCGATCGGTATCATTGATGGTCTGCTTCCCGGAGACGCTTCCGTGTTCCCCGACCAGATTGTCGGCACTGCCGTTCTTAAGTTGAATTAGGAGCCAGCTATGAATATAACCCACAACAAAGTCAAAGCACTAAAGTTGGCGTCTGTCGTTCTTTTCGCCATCGCGATTATCATAGTGCTTATTGGTCTGCTGTCAGCCCCCAAGGCTAAGCCGCAGCCATCGCAGTCTCCTCCCCCTTTATACAGTGCCTGGGTATTTGACCAATCTCTTGAGCAAGGCATGATGATCGCGCCCGAGATGATCAAACAGGTGAATACTCCACAACATAGCCAACGATATATACAAAACAAACAATTCGCTGTTGGTCGACGCCTCAACCAGTCCGTAGACGTTGGCGACTACGTAACCGATGATCTACTTGCCGCTAACCGACCAGTCATCGACGGCCTCCCGCCTCATCATAGAGCGATTGCGATTAAAGCGGGTGAAGTCTTAACCGTCGGTGGCTACATTCAGCCGGGCGATTATGTAGATGTCATGCTGTTGCTCAAACCAAATCGAGAATCTGGTACGAGTACAACATCGAGAAAAATCGCCTCCAGTCTTAAAGTGCTGGCAGTGGGAGATCTTCAATTAGGCACAGACAGTGATAACCGCGAAAATCACGCCAAATCTGTGGTTCTCTCCGTCCGGGAAGATCTGGCTCCAACTATTTTGCTAGCAGACAGTAGCGGTGAACTCAGACTCGCGGCAGTAGGCAGCCAAGAACTGGCCTTTGAGGAACCATCTAACGATTTGGATCCAGCGTTACTGTTGCAAACCGTTTCATTAACGCGCCAACCCAGTGTAACGACAACAAACACGCCTGTGGCAGAACTTAAACAGTTTGAGCCCCCGAAAAAAGAGACTAAAAAAACGTCTAAGCCCGAACCCACTCGTCAACGTGTCACTACGCGCACCCGATATGTCGAAGTCATTCAGGGTAATGAGCGCTCTGTCGTGAAAGTACCTCAACAATAAGGAATGTTGTCTATGAGACTACACAGACTGGTTTTATTATTTTTGCTCACGTTACCGTTTATCTCCCAAGCGGCAGAGACCATTATTCTCAAAGAGCATGCTCAGCAAAGTATTCACATCCCACGAGGCGATCTGAAACGAGCCGCTATCGCCACACCGGATATTGTCTCACTCACGGTACTCAACGACAAAACGCTATTACTCACCGGTCAACAAATTGGCTCAACGACCCTGAACGTCTGGACCACAGCTCAGGACACGCCGTTAGAATACATGCTAAAGGTTCAGCCAACGGCCGTTAGTTATAATAATGTTCAGGTTCAAACAGACATTAAAGTGGTAGAAATCAGTAAAAGCGCACTGAAGCAGGCAGGCTTTTTCCTTGGGCGGCAAACTGGCAATACAACATTTGGTATTGGCAGCAGCTCGGCTTTAAATGGCGCTTCATTTGGTGGGGAGCTGTCCTCAAGCAGTAATTTTTTATCGCTGAGTGATGCGTTTAACGTGGTCATTGGCGATGTATCAAAAGGGATTTTAGGGACCATCAGCGCACTCAATGCTAATGGCTTCGCCTACACCTTGGCCGAAACCTAGCCTCGTTACCCTGTCTGGACACACAGCGACCTTTTTAGCCGGCGGTGAATTCCCGTATCCGAGATCTTCCAATGATGGGGATATTTCCATCGACTTCAAAGAATTTGGCGTGAGGTTGAATTTGTCTCCCACCGTTATGGAGGACAATCGCATCATGTTGAAAGTAGCGCCCGAAGTCAGTGAGCTCAATTACAGTAATTCAGTCAGCACCGGCGGTGTTCAGGTACCCGGTATCAGCGTACGACGCACCGACACGACAGTACAACTTGGTGACGGCGAAACCTTTATCATCAGTGGATTGATCAGCAGTACCACGATGAAAAATGCCGACCGCTTTCCTGGCTTGGGTGACATCCCGATCCTTGGCGCCTTTTTCAGCTCCAGCCGCCTGGAAAAAAATGACAAAGAGCTGATGATGGTCGTGACGCCCCACTTGGTGCGTCCGATAGCAAAAGGCGCCACATTGCCGCCGCTGCCCGGAGAGATTTACCGCAATTACCAACCGGACTTTTTCAAGATGGTCTTCATGCATGCAGAGCCAGAAGATCTTCCCAGTGACATAGGATTTTCTAATTGATTTTGGCCAGAGCTGATTCTTTCCCAATAATCAGCCAACTCAGCTTCAGGAGCCGTTTTATGACAACAATCAACTGGTTGAATGCCTTTAAAAATTCTGTCTGTCAGCCTTTAGATTTGGAGTTAAAGGCTGACTTACATAGATACGTACTCGAACAAATGGAAGATGATGGTGTTCTGTTTGGTCTCGCCTCTGATAGTCGTGAGAATCTGATGCTGCCGGTCATCACTTATATCCAGCAATATTTGATGAAAGAACATATTAACCAATCAACGCCGCTCGACACACTCGCCGCAGAGTTAGTCGATGAGATGCTGGGTTATGGCCCTATAGAGAACTTACTCAAAGATCCATCGATCAACGATATTCTGATTAATGGCCCGAAACTGGTTTTCGTCGAGCGCGATGGTTTATTGGAACAAGTTGACCATCATTTCCTCAACGACGAACACGTTATCAGAGTCATTAGAAAAATGCTTTCCCCGCTCGGCCGGAGAATTGATGAATCCAATCCGATGGTTGATGCTCGTCTTCCTGACGGCAGCCGTATCAACGCCATCATTCCACCTCTGGCCTTGGATGGCCCTTGTCTCTCGGTCCGCAAGTTCAAGCAGGACAGCTTAACGGAACAATACCTTCTGGCTAATGACACTCTGTCCCCTGACATGATGGCATTTTTGAAACGCTGCGTCGCATCACGCCTTAATATTTTAATCAGCGGGGCAACCGGTTCAGGAAAAACCACATTGCTGAATATTCTCAGCCAGTATATCTCACCACATGAAAGGGTTGTCACCATTGAAGATGCCGCCGAACTGCAGTTGCGGAATACCCATGTCGTGCGTCTTGAGACAAGACCGCCAAACTCGGAAGGAAGCGGCGAAGTGACCGCGCGAGAGCTGGTAAAAAATGCTCTGCGCATGCGCCCCGACCGTATCATTTTAGGGGAAAGTCGTGGCGGTGAAGTGCTGGACATGTTGCAAGCCATGAACACAGGACACCTGGGGTCCATGAGCACCTTACATGCCAACTCACCACGAGATGCCCTGCTCCGACTGGAAATGATGGTGACATTGACCGGCTTTAATTCCAGTGAAAATTTCATCCGAAAAGTGGTTTCATCCGCTGTCGACATGGTCATACAGATAAGTCGCCTGCCGAATGGCAAAAGAATTGTTTCAGAAGTGGTGGAAGTGGGCGCGGTTGAAGATGGGCACATCAAAACTCATAAGCTTTACGAATATACCCAAAGGACGTTTAAGACAAGTGGTATCCCGACCAATGAGCTGCAAATGAAGCTTGAGGAGCAACTATGGTAAACCTCTACCTGCTGCTGAGTCTGGGAATCATGGCTGTCGCCGGTGTCTGCTATGCCTTAGCCGCCCACGTCCAGAAGAAACAATCCACTCAAGTAAGTAACAAAACGGAGCTTGAAACCCGAATACGTCGCGAAAGCCCGCAAGCTTACGTCATAGAGAAGGCCCAGCAGATGGGATTTAGCCAGTCATGGTTCAAAAATGGCTTGTTGTTATTACTCATCATTGGCGTCAGTTTCATCGTGGGACGAATATTGGGTAGCCTGGCTTTTGTGATCAGTTTCGTCACCTGTCTTTTGCTCGTTACATTCGTGGCACGCCTTCGTAAAGCCAAAATGAGATTACGCCTGACTCAACAACTTCCCTCTTTTATCGATCAGGTTCATCGCCGTATCAAAGTCGGACTAACCGTACCACAAGCGGTGGATCAATCAGCACAAGTCACAACCAGTCCACTCAAAGACGTACTGCAACGAGTCAATAATCGCAGAGCGATAGGAATTGAACTACAACATGCATTTATTAAAGAGAGCCAGATTACCGGCGTTCCGGCACTCCGGTTATTGGGCTCTATATTCAGCATCAATACACGTTACGGTGGCAGTATTACGGATTCCCTCGACAGCCTGGTTAAACTGCTCAGGCAACAAGACCTGAGCCGACGTGAGCTTAAATCGATCACCGGAGAAACCCGAATCACAGCCTGGGTCATCGGCTCCGCGCCAGTCTTGGTCAGTGCCTACATGCTGACGCAGAATCCAGAGCTGTTGATCAACATGTGGTACTCCGAGACAGGTCGTCAGGCGCTACTGTTTGGTATCGTCCTGCAGTTATCGGGCATCGTCGTGATCTGGCGAATGTTTCGTAGTTTATAACCAGTGTGGAATGTCTACAGCTAAGGAAAAGATCCATGACTCAGACCTATTTTGTACTGTCAGTGGTGTTAACGCTTTGCGCAGGGATTTGCCACTTAATCGCCATCCGCCAAGAAAAGTTACTGCTTGATTCTAACGAATCGATGACAGTGACACCAAAGACAAAACCTATGCGCGAGCCATTGATGCAATATTCGATGCAATGGTGGCGAAAATCAAAACAAGATCATCAAAAATCTCTGTCCGACATTGTACTTGCTATGCGTCAGGCCGGGTATATCAGTGGGCGTCAGCAAGTGTTGTGCCTGTTCAAGATGTTCGTCATCTGGTCCGGACTGTTTTTAATTTTTACCGGCCAACAGTACCTCTTTTCCTCAACCATGCAGCGCACCTTCCTTTTTTATGCCTTATTCATGGCGCTAGGCGCGTTACTGTCGCTCTACTGGTTCAAAATTCAAGCACGAAGACGAGCGCGCCGAATTGATGAAGAAATGCTCACCACCGTGCATATGATGGCCATTCTCTGGCAGGTTGGCCTTTCGTTGGAAGGCTTGCTCAAAGCTTACCTCCAAGAAGCGAAGGAACTGACCCCTGAGGTCAATAAGGATTTAGAGCTTATCGTGGCTCGTATCGACGCGGGTCAAAACCGTGAGAGCGTGTTTAATGATATGGCGCAAATAACCTTATCCAGTGGATTCCAGGATTTTCTGACCATGTTATCGCAAGCGGCAGCAACCGGTGGTGGCTTAAAGGAATCGTTCCAGTCTCTGGCGGAGTTGATATATCAGCACAAACGGGTCGAATTGCAGGAAAAAGTGACAAAATTATCGGGGAAAATATCCATTGCCATGATGGCGCTGATGTTTCCCGCTCTGTTTATTGTTCTCGGTGGTCCGGCAGCCCTGGCGCTGATGGCAGCCTTTGGAGGTTAAATGAAATCTTTATTAGTTTTGATACCTTTAATATTGGCAGGCTGCTCATCCAGCCAACAACCAGCGAAATATACTCAATCGCCAGGTGCGTGTAATGAAACATTATCACAATCTCAAGGAATGAAGTTGTCGATGGCCCAGCAGGCCTTTTCTAAACAGCAATACTATTCCACTTTGGCGATGCTTAAAAAAATGGAGACTACATCCGTCAGCCAATCCTCTTTGCAGGCCAAAGCTTTTCTGAAAACGAGCCAATGGGACGAGGCCAGTAAAGTCTACGACCGCTTATTGGATACCTGCCTGAGAGGTGAGGCAGCGCATGGGCTCGGTTTGATTTCAGCTTACCAGCAAGACTACCAACAGGCCGGGAAGTGGCTACGACTGGCCGTCGATGTGGAGCCCGATAACTCGGCTATCCGCAACGATTACGGTTTTTTCTTACTACTCAATGACGACACAGACGCGGCAAAAAGAGAATTCCTCACCGCGTTAGAACTGAACCCAAACAATCACCGTTCGGCCAAAAACTTATGGCTGGCTTTATCACGCGACAATGATCGTAAAGGCGCGCAAAGCCTCATCAAGCGATACGGCTGGGGATATAAAGAAAATCGGCAGTTAGTCACTGCCCTGCGCAGTTTTAGCCCATTAAGTACCAAGGAGACGGAATAATGAGAGCACTTTTTGTTTTAGTTAGCGTTATCACGTACGCATCCGCAACGGTTGCGCAGACATTACCGGCCAAACCACAGAAAGGTGAAGAAGTGACAGGTCAGCAGACGCGTATCTGGCTGCAAATCCAACGGCAGAATATGCTTGCAACCAGCCATAAAGATACACTCACCCCGGAAGCGGCAAAAGCGGCCCAGCAACGTGTTGAAAAATCATTTTCTCACGCGATTCCGGAAAAATTCATTAAGAACGATTTCGGAGAATAATCATGGCGAAGCGCGAACAGTCAGGCGCCATCACTTTGTGGCTTGCGGCTGCCTTACTCAGTTTGGTTATCTTTACTTCCGTCGCTATTGATACCGCACGCCTGGCTTTTCAGCGTCAGCAACTGCAGTCTATCGCTGATCTTGCCGCCTCGGAAATCGGGCTCAACAATCCTTACTTCATTCAGTCTGAAGGTGCCTCAAACCTGGCTACGATGCTCTCGGACAAATATAAGGATAAGGTAGACAGCCTGACCGTTCAGAATGGCTATGCCACTATTCAAAACAATCGCTGGGTCATCGACACCAGCACTGCCGCGGTCGCCAATGGCTACCCGGCATCTAAAGTTGTGGTCACCAAAACGGTTCCCCAAAGTATGATTGCAGGGGGGTTATTTAACGACAATGAAATCACCCTGATGGCAGAAGCTGCCGTCCAGAAAGCAGGTATCATCAGTTTTGGCATTGGCAGTAAAACCCTCAGCTCAGCAGACAGCGGGATCTTGAATGGATTGCTGGGCGGACTGCTAGGCACCAACCTCAATTTAGGCGTAGCCAGTTATGAAGGCTTAGCGAACACCTCATTAAAACTGGGCAGTGTCCTTGACGCACTGGCACTTGATCTCGGTTTAGGCTCACCGCAGGAAGTACTCGAAACCAACATATCTCTCCTGTCCGTGCTTGAGACCTACCTCAATGTCCTGGACAACGGCGATCAGTTTCCGGATGGACTGAACATCATTATCAACCAACTTGCTCTGGTCGAAAGTATTCCTGACATTGTCCTGGGGGATGTATTCACACTGAGTGAAAATGGAACTCAAGGCGCGGCACTGGAGACATCGCTCAGTGCACTGGATTTAATTAAAACCACTATATTTGCTGCCAATAAAGACCATTTTGTTAATATTCCCGCTCTTTCTCTTGATGTACTGGAAGTTGCCAATGTGGCAGTGAAAACCCAAATCATCGAACCGCCGCAGTACACGGTTGCAACACTACCGGTAGTTGAAGGCCACGAAACCAACCGCAACAACCTCTCAGCTTGAACTAGGTCTCACTGTTTCATTGTTACAAGAAGGGCAGAATAGCGTTTTAGATTCACTGCTAAATATTTTAGATAATCCTATTCTGGGATTAACACTCAAAATCGACCCCATTGTCGTCAATGTTTCCGCAGCTAAGGCAAATGCTACACTAACAAGCGTGACTCGAACACAAGAAGAAATGTTGGGAGAAGTGAAAGCTGAAAGCCCGCTAGTTGAAGTGACCGTTCAGCCTGTCGCAATTACCGCCGGGCTTACTGTCTTGAGCATTCCCATAAACTTAGGATTACAAGCTGAAATTAACATCTTCAACACCAGCCCTGAATTAACTTCATACACGATCCCGATACCAACACCGAGTGATTATCCCGAACAAATTTCTGCAAATCAAAATTTTGATATTGATGTGGGGGTTGGCGTTGTATTAGGTAACAGTACAGTAGGTGCGCTAATTTTAAATTCTATTACCTCCGGATTGGAAGCTGTTCTTAATCCATTATTATCCGATATTATTTCTAGCATTTTAATTCCGATCTTAAATACACTTGGCGTGCAAGTCGGAGGCGCAGACTTATGGGTAGATTCCATCCAGGCATCCTCACATGGTTTGATTCTTTGAATTTAGCCATGCGTGAAGTGTGAGCTACGGCTATCACCCTTAGTATTACGGTCAATCATTTGAATGATTCAAAACTACCACGCAGCAGCAAATCAAGTTGGATAGTAGAATGGATAACTATATGATTTATAATATAAAAGACTTAAATAAAAGGCAGCGTTTGCAGGAAACTGTCATCCCTATATTTGAATATGATGGCCAGTCCTATAACTTTAAGGTTCAAGGCGAAGTGGTATTATCGCTGCAAGGATCAGTCATCAAGCATGAAGAAGCTGAGAAAATTTATTTGGCATTGCTAAAAGCGATGGAGCTAACACTATCGATAAAATAACCAGTTCTATCTAACACGGAGCGAGTAACAATATATTGCTAATTTTATAATTAACGCATCATGATTCTTTTTCCACACGTCTGACACAAATAAATTTCTTTTACACCGAATATTTTGTGCCAAAATCTACGTCGAATTTTCCTCAAGCAGTCGAAATGACGACAATCCATCCTAACCTCCTGTTGAGAATGACAGTTTTCTGAATTTATTCCGCACATAAATACATATTACTTAGTTGGCCAAACAGATAACACGTCAAACATAACCACTTGGTTTCTGCCCAAAGATTTGGCTTTATAAACGGCATTATCCGCTCTTTTTAGTACCTGCTCTTGACTAAAATCACCAGGTTGAAGAAACGTCACACCAATACTTAATGAAGCTTGTATTTCAAACGCATCAAATTTTACTACCAGCTCTTCGACAGCCAATCTTACTGATTCAAAAAAATCCAAGGCTATGTTAGCGTCCGCCTCACGAAGAAGAATACCGAACTCCTCTCCTCCTAGTCTATAGATCGTGCCTTTGCCCTGTAATAGGGCATTAATCATTGACACAGTTTGTTTCAGGTAATGATCGCCTGCGAGATGACCATATTGATCATTGATATTCTTAAAATAATCTAAATCTGCAAAACCTAAGAAAGAGATTTCCCTACCAAGAAGAAAATAGTTGATGGCAGTCTTGAGATCTTTAATAAAACGCCTTCGATTATAGCATTGAGTCAAATGGTCAATGGATGCTTGATAGTTAAGCATCTCTATCTGTTGATGTAAGTGCACGTTTGACGCAATCCAATTGGCAATGCATTGAAGTTTAATCGCATGATGGCTCGTATAGTGAAAGGGGCTTCGATGCGCAACATTCAACGTACCTAAACATTTGTTGGAACTTAATAGTGGTGCATCCATGCACGTGTTTAAACCATTCTCCTTTAATAATTCACAATCAAGTTTCCGTTGATTGTGTCACATCATCACAGATCATTAACTGTCGAGAGCTAAACACTTTGCCAACAAACGTTCCGGTAATCGGAAGACTGAGTCCTCGCGGAATCGCACTGTCACCGCTGATGGCATAAACTTTAAGTGAGCCCTCTTCATCAACCAAAGTAACACTCGCCCTCTCGGCATCAAAAATTTGATGTAACCACTTTGCCACACTATCCAATACTTCCTGAACGGAAATGCATGATGAGAGTTCATGTATAAAGTCAACGGGCAAACTGACTCTATGATAAACGTCGCTCTCGTCATCGAAATATTGATGTTCCTTATCCATAATCAATCCCCAGATAAATAATATGCCAAAGCCAGCGTGAAAGCATTAAGTCGCGTTGATATTACTGAGTAATTACTAATTATAACACCATCCTGTCCCTATCATTGATTAAATCAAAAATAACAATCATCCACGATGAATACGAATAGTTATTAATTAGAGGATGTCAATTCTTAGAAACTTCAATTTACATATGCTATAGTTTTACCCTGCCTTATAAGTGTTGGTTGTATTTTTGCCGTCTTTGGACGGCTTTTTTATGCTTAAAATCATCAAGTCCCTAGTCCTCATAAGCAACATTACCTGAACAGTATTTAAGATAAAGGAATCGTAACTTTTTGAAAATCATTTCTACATAGTTCTAATTTTTCAAAAGATGAAATCATAAGCCTACTAAGAAAGCCAAAGGATATACTGACAGTCAGCCAATATATCCTTTTGATAGTTCACATCTATATCTATTTGATTAAAATAGCTTTTATTCTTGCACTTGGTACTTAAATGCCGGAATCACGATTTCTACGCGGCGGTTTTGCTCACGACCTTCTGCCGTTTTGTTCGAAGCAACCGGGCTGTTTTCCCCCTGACCAGTCGCTTTGATACGAGAAGCTACAATGCCTTTTTCTTCTAGTACAGCGGCCACTGCCAGAGCACGTTTCTCAGACAGTGTCTGGTTATAGGCTTCAGGACCACTTGAGTCTGTGTGGCCGGTAACTTCTACTTTCGCCTGCGGATGCTCTTTCATGAATATGACCAGATCATTCAGTTGCGCTTTTTTCTCAGCACTCAGCTCTGCGCTGTCATTAGCAAAAGTTTTACTATCCAAACGTTGGAACTCAAAGGTTTTGGTCACAATTTCTGGCTCAGGTGCAGGTTGTGCTACGGGAGCTGGTTTCACAGGTGCCATCACTGGTGCAGGCTCTTCACTGCCACCGAAACGGTAAACCAAGCCTAGCGTGGTTGTGTGCGCTTTGGCACGTACAACATCGTTATTGATATCACTCAGGTATTGATACTCAAGACGAACACCAAGATTGCTGGTCGCTGCATATTCCAGCCCCGCAGCACCTAAGTAGGAGTAGTCCGAAGAATTGCCGTAGAATACACGCGCACCACCAACTTTACCGTACAGATCGAGCGCGTCTGTCAGGCCAACGCTCAATTTGGGCGCAATGGTGAATGCTTCTGCGGTATCACGATCAATGCCCGCGCCATTAAATTTCCCTAAATAGTCGTACCCCCCCTCCAGAGCCAGCCAATCGGTGAAGTTATAACCGAGTAAAGCCCCTGCTGTAGTACCATCCAAGTCACATGATTCAGTATTATGGCACGCATCATCAAGCCAGGTTTTACCCACTTTAGCGCCAACATACAGATCTGCCATGGTGGCCGTTGATGCGACTAACATGGACGCGGATACCATTGCTGTTAACTTTTTCATAACCATTCCTTACGGTTCATTATTGTGATAGTAGGACTCGCGACTGAAACCTATAAATGGAATTTTTGACAACTGACTTACCATTAAATCGCAAACCTCATCATTTACTATAATAAACAACTCAAAAAGTTGCCTAATGAGTGAGAGGTATTCTTGTCAAAAGTGCAAATTAACGATAATTAAGTGTATCGACGGTTTGAATCAGCTTTACGGAAAATATAGAAGAATCGTTTAGGAAATAATGAACACTAAATATCTGACACTAAAACTCAACGCTTTGACACCATACTTTTAATCGGTCACGTTGAAGACACTCTTTAGTATGGAAGATATAATGTTTACGAACGTGGAGCCCATTTCGCGAATTTTTTGTAATACTACATTTCATAGCTTTTATGGGTTAACAATAATAAGCGCACAAAAGCTTTGAAACAGCAGAAACGCGAAAAGCCGCTCATTGAGCGGCTTTTCTGAATTGGGTGGAGGCCCCAGCCACATCCCGGCACACACATCATCCGCTGTGGCTGCTTCCTTCCGGACCTGACCAGGTTCACGAACTAGTGTTGCGGGAGGACCAAGGCCCCCATAGTTCACTTCAGCTTGTGGCCGAAGAGTGGGAAGGATTATCAGGCATCCCTATCCTCATTGCAACCCCAAATCAGACCAAAAGCATTGATTTCATTTCAACTGCCCAGCAATTGAGCGATTCGGGAATTGAATCACAAGGCATGATAGAGCGCGTCGCTTGTATCATGACCTGCCCGGCTGCGTTTTTCATCATACATGGCACCATCGGTTTGATGGATAACATCATGCAGCGACATATGCTTGCTGCGCCCGCTTGATACTCCAACGGCCGCCGTTACCTCAAAACTGATGTCACGTTCAGTGCAGATAAACAGAAAGCTCTGCAGTTTATTCACCACCGATGTCAGCTCTTCACCTTTTACATCGCCAATCAGCACAAACTCATCGCCACCGATTCGATAAGCTTTACCACGCCAGACATGATTGATGCGGCTGGCCAGTTGTTTTAGTACCTTGTCACCGATTTCATGACCATAGGTGTCATTAATCGATTTAAAGTCATTCAAATCCAAATATAGCAACGTGTTACTCGGCGAAACTCCACGTCGGTAGCGACGATACAAGGCTCGCCGGTTACGCAGTTTGGTCAGATTATCGGTATCTGACACAAAGTGCAGATAACCCGCGATAAGCACTAAAAACACCACCAGAGATGCAAACAACCACTGACTATGCCGGGCAACACGTTGTTCAGTTAAAAGTGTCGCACGCCAATCCGGCTGATAGTCATAATGTTTAACGATTTTCTGCGAGTCGATAATTTTAATCGCACGGCTGATAAGCGGTGCGAGTGCGGCACCAAATGCATTTTTCGGAAACGCGATGCCGACATCATAAGTATAAAAACTGCCAATCAGCTCATCTTCAACAATAGATAAGAGCGAATGCGAGTGACGTAATACATTGTTGAAGTTACCCAGGCTGAGAAACAATGTAATCAACCTGCTTATCGACCAGAGCCTGAATCAGTTCATTTTGCGAATCGAAGGTCTGCAACGTTTTGTTTGGCAGCATGCGCATCATCAGCTCTTCGAAAAAATCGTTTTTCACCACACCGATGCGTTCAACGACCAACTCAGAGACATTGCTGTAGACGTTGTCTTTGTAGCCTTCACGTTTAACCATAATGGCCTGAGGGCTGTAATAACTGTCGCTGAAATAGACTTTCTCTTTGCGCGGCTCTGAGATAGTGATTGGCGCAATCATATCAATACGGGCCTGCTGGATGTCGTTGTACATGCTTTCCCAGGTTTCGTCGGCTTTGCTGACCAAATCGCATTTCAGTACCAGGAGATCGCACGCCTGAAACAAAATATCCGCGCTGATACCACGTACAGAACCATCACTGGCGTAGTGAGCAAACTGAGGAATATTTTCCAGCTTAACCCGCAGCGGACGCTGTAAATTGATATCACTGTCGAGTACCGCCTGGCGCAGTGCCTGCTTGCGGATGTCGAACTGATATTTTTGTATCGATTCGCGCAGTAATTTTTGCACTTTCGCCGAATGAATATAGGCCTCGAACTGATTCAGTAACGCCCCGTGCTGGCCTTTCGGCACTACAATCGACACCGGCTGAATAGAGATATGGTCATTCAATAGCTGGGCATCCATCCCCGCACTCAGCATAGGTTTGAGCTGATTGATGGCATCGATCACGCCATCCACTTCACCACTTTTGAGCATCGCCTGTGCATCTTTGGACCCGTCGTACTCGACCTGCTCAATATCTGGGTAGTTTTTCGCCACCAGCTCACCGTAAATCGTCCCTTTCGGAACACCAATGCGCTTAATCCCGGTTAGCGTCGCATTATTATGGCTGTATAAATAGGTGTATTCGATATTGGTGGGCGCAGAGTAATCAAACCGCTCAGCGCGCTCACTGGTGTAGGTAACATTGGCGGCAAAGTCAGTTTCGCCAGACTCAACGGATTTAAGAATCGCATCAAAACTGGGATAATTGACATATTGAATGTCGACATTGAACTGATACGCGATGGCATCAAACAGCACACGCGTGACTACATCGTCGGCTTCGGTAGCGACTAAATAGGGCGCGTCAGCATTTTGCTCTGCATGGACCGATACTGAACAGACGAACAGCACCAGTCCCAAACAGGCACGAGTGACTAGAGTTTTAAGCATTGACGTTGATATAAATAAATTTTATTTTTAGTAGTAACTGATGATAACCATTTTTTAAGGATATGCATAAAGACTTATTTGAGGCCAGTTCATAACTTTGCACTGGCTTGGATTTTTCATGCATATTCTACAGCGGTTGTTCCTCATTACTTTTGAGGATGTAGTCGGTCATCCAGGCCGTTGCCAGCAGGCATAACCACACCACAAACACCGGATTGGGGACATCAATTTCCGGTGACAGAATCACAGCCATAAAGCCGACTGAAGGCAGTGTCCAGCACAGCAGCTTACCCCACTGGAATTTTTTCTGCTGGCTCAGGCTTTCGATCACAGCCACTAATCCGGTCAGGCACAAGGCAAGCACGGCAGCCATCTGCAGCCCGGAAACCCAAAGCGGAACGATCAGCGCTAACGGCCACCAACTGTGTTGCTGGGTTGGTTTCCAGCTTGCCGCTGACCACCAGATCATGCCCATCGCGAGGATCTGCACCATGGTCATCGCCGGTGTTCCTGACAGCCTCCCGGCCGACTGAGTGACCATGATGCCCACTTCAAGAGTAATCACAATCAATGCGCCAACCGCGATCACCGGCATATTACACGGGTGGGAAAACACCACCATCAACAACGGAAAAATGACCCACATACTGACTGAAAGCGAGGCAGGCTGATAAGGAATGGTTAACGCATAACCAAGTACGCCCAGCAACAAAATAACACCGCTGAAGCCGCTGCGGCTCAGCAGCCACAAAGCCGGAATGATAAACGCAATAAACGGCATGTCACCACCACTCAGGC
The DNA here is from genome assembly GCA_039696685.1 of Vibrio sp. CDRSL-10 TSBA. Lineage (NCBI taxonomy): Bacteria > Pseudomonadati > Pseudomonadota > Gammaproteobacteria > Vibrionales > Vibrionaceae > Vibrio > Vibrio sp. CDRSL-10 TSBA. The sequence goes on from CP155566.1 coordinate 2,298,044, forward strand.
CAAGTGCTCGCGCACAGACCATCGCCAGCAGTATTGTGGTGATGAACTGAAAAGTAGACAATAGCAACGCCCGCTCCTTATCCTTTCCCTGGAATCCTTACCCTAGAATAAAATAGGACTTTGTTATTATGGACCAATTTTTAATGCAGATCTTTGCCGTTATTCACCAAATTCCATGTGGAAAAGTCTCTACTTACGGTGATATTGCGCGCATGGCCGGCTATCCGGGTTACGCCCGCCATGTCGGCAAAGCACTTGGCAATCTGCCCGAGGACAGCACACTGCCTTGGTTTAGGGTCATCAACAGCAAAGGCCAGATTTCTCTGACCGGGCCGGACTGGGAACGGCAACGCGAGAAGCTGGTCGCAGAAGGTATCGCGGTCAGCAGTGCAGGTAAAATCTCACTGCGTCTGTTTCGCTGGCAACCGGATTAGTTACTCAGTGCTGTCATTGTTATGAATACGAATCAGGTTCATTTCAACCTGGTGCGTGCGCTTGTCGTCGGTAATCACACCATAATGACTGTCACTGATGAACATCAGACGACCATCCACTTCGATGCGGGCGCTGATTGAGTAGCGGTGTTTCGGGTCAATGTCAGCGCAATCATAAGGAATAGAAAACTCAAACGGCACCTGCTGCCCCCAGGTGGTAAACTCCTGGGTTCCGAGCAGTTTGGCCGGCGCATCCGCTTTTGAAACATCGAACAGGGAAACCCGTACAATCGCGTTATCCGGCAGCGCAATACGCTCGCGATAAGCCACAGTACCACTCACCGTATCGAGCACTTTATCGGGCATAACTTCGGCTTTTTCCAGGTCAGGCGTGGTTTGAAGCATACCATTATCAAACATCTGGCAGCCAAACAGCGCCGAACCAATAATAAAAGTTGACGTCAGAATCAGAACATTTTTCATAGTATTTTTATTTAGTTAGTAAGCCTACTTTCATTGTAGATACCTTGAATTATAGTGTCACCTTTATGAGAAGGTCTTGACAAGCATTTGACCTAGTTCACAAAATAGTAGAGTAAAAACACAATAAGAGAGGCGCTATGAGCAAACCATTACAAGAGCTGTTGAGTTTACTCCAGCTGGAAAAACTGGAAGAAGGGCTGTACCGCGGCGAAAGTGAAAACCTTGGCCTGCCACAGGTATACGGCGGACAAGTGATTGGTCAGGCACTCTCTGCTGCGCGCTATACCGTGGATGCGGGACGCACAGTACACTCTTTCCATAGCTACTTCCTTTATCCGGGCGACCCGGAAAAACCGATCATCTATGATGTCGAGAACCTGCGTGACGGACGTAGCTTTTCCACCCGCCGGGTCAAAGCAATCCAGAAACGGGCGCCCGATCTTCTACCTCACCGCCTCATATCACGGTGAAGCACCGGGTTTTGAACATCAGAAAACCATGCCGGATGTGCCGGGGCCGGAAAACTTTGCTTCTGAATCTGAACTCGCGGAGCAGATTGCTCACCTGCTGCCGCCAAAAGTGAAAAAAATCTTGTGTGGTGAAAAGCCAATTGAAATGCGCCCGGTAACGGTGATTAACCCTCTCAAACCAGAAAAGGCAGAACCCAAACAGTATCTCTGGATTCGTGCCAATGGGGCCATGCCGGACAATCAGCTGATTCACCAGTATCTGCTGGCCTACGCTTCCGACTGGGGCTTTTTGGTAACCGCCCTGCATCCGCATGAAGTCACGCTGATGACGCCTAAGTTCCAGGTTGCCACCATTGATCACTCTATCTGGTTCCACCGTCCGTTTAAAATGGATGAATGGTTGCTGTATGCGATTGAGAGCCCGACAGCCAGCAATACGCGCGGTCTGGTGCGGGGCGAAATATACAATCAGCAGGGCGATCTGGTCGCCAGTGCCGTACAGGAAGGAGTGATGCGATTTAAAGATCGCTAGGCAGTCAGCTTTTTCATGCTTTACCTTACCCTTAGGGTAAACGTTACACTGTTGGCTGAATTCACCTACTGGAGGCCATCTTATGGGATGCTGTAATCAACCACCAAACGGCGGCAGCTCGGATATCAAACCGCTGCTCAAGGCGTTTGCCGGTCTGCTGATTTTCGTTCTGCTGCTCGCCTGGCTGTTTGGCTGACAATCTCAAGCCAGCGCCCGGGACAAGTTAAGACAGAGGCAGCTCGGTGGTGTATTTTAATGACTCCATCGCAAAGGTGGAGGTCACGTTATTGAGCCCGTCGACGCCGTTGACTAACTTCTTATAAAACTGGTCAAAGTGCTTCATGTCTTTGACCAGAACTTTCATCATGTAATCGTAGTCACCTGCCATGCGGTAAAACTCCATCACTTCCGGATAAGACTCAACGCTGCTGACAAAACGCTGATACCATTCATGGGAGTGATCGCTGGTTTTAACCATCACAAACGCGATAAACGATAAGCCGAGCTTATCGGCATCGAGTAATGCCACCCGTTTGGTCAGTACACCACTCTCTTCGAGTTTTTTCAGCCGTTTCCAGCACGGCGTGGTGGTCAGGTTGACAGCATCAGCCAGATCATTGAGTGACAGGGTCGCATCCTGCTGCAACATGGCCAGAATTTGGCGGTCCACTTTATCCAGTTCCATTACAACTTCACCATTGGGAGAAAATTATTCTCCAAACCTAGCAATCCATAGCCAATTTAGCCAAGCTTTTCTCGCAACAGGTGGGTAAATTATTTCCATTACCTGTTAAGGAGCACAGCTATGCAACGCGATACCCAATGGACAACCGAGGCCATCCGAATCCTCGAAGCTGATGTACAACGTACAGCAGATACTCACTTAATCAAGCTTGACCTGCCCTGTTTGGACGGTATCGATATTTATCTGAAGGACGAAAGTACCCACCCGACCGGCTCACTCAAGCACCGCCTGGCCCGTTCCCTGTTTCTGTATGCGATTTGCAATGGCTGGATTGGCCGTGATACGCCGATTATTGAATCGTCTTCCGGCAGTACTGCTGTGTCTGAAGCCTATTTTGCCCGCCTGCTCGGACTGCCGTTTATTGCGGTCATGCCGGAATGCACCGCGCGCAAAAAGATTGAACAGATTGAATTTTATGGTGGTAAAGCGCATCTTGTCGCTCGTTCGGATCAGATTTATGCCGAATCGCGCCGGCTGGCAACGGAACTGGGCGGCCATTATATGGATCAGTTTACCTACGCGGAACGCGCGACGGACTGGCGCGGCAATAACAACATCGCTGACAGTATTTTCCGCCAGATGCAGCTTGAGCCGCATCCGGTGCCAAGCTGGATCGTAATGAGCGCCGGCACCGGCGGTACGTCCGCAACCATAGGGCGTTTTATCCGCTACCAGCAGCACACCACCAAACTGTGTGTGGTTGACCCCGAGCACTCGGTGTTTACCGACTATTACCGCACCCGCGATAGTCATCTGACCCGCGATTGTGGCAGCCGGATAGAAGGTATTGGCCGCCCGCGCGTGGAGCCAAGTTTTATCGCCGATGTAGTTGATGAAATGCGGGTCATTGATGATGCCGCCAGCATCGCTACCATCCACTGGCTTGAGCGCGTGATTGGCCGTAAAGCAGGAGCCTCGACCGGTACCAACTTGTACGGGGCATTACAACTGGCTAGTGACATGCAGCAAAAAGGTGAACAGGGCTCGATTGTGACCCTGCTGTGTGACAGCGGCGAGCGCTATCTTGATACCTATTATAATCAGGCCTGGCTGGCTTCCCGTATCGGCGATCTAACGCCGTATTTGGCGCAACTGGAAAGTTTTCAGGCCAGCGGTAAGCTGGCCTGATAAAAGAAGCGAGAACGTTGAGCGCTCGCTGTTGTCGTTCTGCTTGCGGCGGGCTTTCAATCCTGTCGCTACAGCTCACGCTTACGGTAGCGCGCATTGAGGATATCCTCGATATGCTTTTGCTCTTTGCGCGCTTTGTCGTAATCCTGCTTCCTGCGCCAGCGATCCAGTACCTGCTCAATACCTTTCACCCTTGCGTGACGACTGGCGAGCTCTTTTTGTACCGAGTGACACTGTGCTTCCATCACCGCTTGTTCCTGCTCGTGGTGCACCAGCAATTTTTGCAGCATGTGATCAACCCTGCTGAGATTCATCAGTACCGTACTGTTGAGCGCCGAGACCTGCCGGGTCGATTCGCCGTTGCCGGACTTTAGCTGCGCAAGTTGATCCAGCTGATTTTGCATATGCTGGTGACGCTGTCGCATGGTGTCGAGCTGCTGGCCGATACGATCCCGGCGTTTCTCTTCGACCTGCTGCAATTTACCGACTGCGCGAATTTTATCTTTCATCACCACCTCTTTCTGCCTGCTTACCCTGTATGATGCAGGATAAGCTACTGATTCTGAAACAGCTGTGCGAGCTGGGTCAGACTGGACGGATAATCGACCGCTTCACCGGCAGCCTGCTGCAAATAGGCTTTCAGTTGCGGATACATGGCAACCGCGCGATCCAGTTCACCATCCTGCCCCGGCTGATAACCGCCTAATGGCAGTAGCTCTTTGACCTGCAGATAATTTGAATAAAGCTGACGGAAACTGGTTCGACACAGTGACATGTGCCGGCTGAGTACAGGCCGACATACAACGGCTTATCGAGGCATTAATATCAATTGCCGGATAATGGCCCTGCTCGGCCAACTGACGTGACAGCACGACGTGACCGTCAAGGATTGCCCGGGCTGAATCAACCACAGGGTCCTGCTGATCATCACCTTCCGCCAGCACGGTATAGATAGCGGTCAGACTACCATCCGGGTTGTCACTGTTACCGGCCCGCTCTAGCAGTTGCGGCAGCACGCTGAACACCGACGGCGGATAACCGCGTGACGCCGGCGGCTCGCCGAGCGAGAGCGCGATTTCACGCTGCGCCATCGCATAACGGGTCAGAGAATCCATCAGCAGCAGCACATCTTTGCCCTGATCGCGGAAATACTCCGCGACCCGATGGCATAATAAGGTTGAACGCAGGCGCATCAGGGGCGATTCGTCCGCCGGAGCTGCGATGATAATGGCCTTTTTACGTGCTTGTTCGCTCAGATTACGTTCAATGAATTCACGGACTTCGCGTCCGCGCTCGCCGATCAGGCCCACCACAATCACATCCGCTTCGGTGTTCTTAGTGATCATCCCCATCAGGACACTTTTACCCACGCCGCTGCCCGCCATCAGACCGATACGCTGGCCTTTGCCGACCGTCAGTAAGCCATTGATCGTCCGTACACCCACATCCAGCGGCGTATCGACCGGACGACGTTTAAGCGGGTTAATTGGCTTTGGCTCAAGCGATACCCGCTCACCACCCCGCAGCGCAGGGCCGTCATCGAGCGGCTCACCAAGACCATTCACCACCCGTCCCAGCCACTGGCTGCTGATCTGCACCATGCTGTCGCCTTCGAGCGGAATCACCTTAGCGCCGGCAAACAAGCCGCCCAAACGACGAATAGGCATTAAATAGGCAACATTGTGATCGAAACCAACCACTTGCGCTTCGATCATGTCGCCTTCTGCCGTTTCAACCATGCAGCGCTGCTCGAGCTTAAACCGGCAGCCGACCGCCTGCAGCATCAGGCCGTTCACTTTGACCAGACGTCCGGTGACCCGAGCCACCGGTACCGAATCGAGTGATGCCAGAGCGTCGTTAAGCCGCTCTGACAACTGACCGGACGAAACCGAGCTACTCATGCTCAGCCTCTGGCGGGTTCACGACCTCTTCCAGCAAATGCTGCTTAACACTGTCCATACAGGTTTCCAGACGTGAATCGCAGCTGGCGTCCGCTTCGGCATCATCCGTCACCAGATGACAGCCTCCAGCCGGCAGCTCTTTGTTGGCGACCAGTTTCCAGCTTGAGGGCAGATCGGCATTCACCTGACGGATGCGATCCAGATCCTGCGGATTAAGATGCACGGTGACGCTTTCGGTTTTGCCCGGCATGGCATCAAGGGTCTCATCCACCAGCGACAAAATCTGCTGCGGCATCAGCGTCAGTTCTGCGCGAATGACCTGCTGCGCCACTTTCTGCACCAGTTCGCAAATCATATGGCGCTGCTGCTGCTCACGCTCAGCCTGCCAGTCAGACAGACGCTGATACAGCTCGTTTACCGGCTTAGCGGCCTCAAGAAACGCCTGCTTACCGGTCTGTTCGCCGGAGACAAACCCTTTCTGAAAGCCCTCTTTCTGACCTTCCAGCAGCCCTTGCTTCTGACCCTGTTCGACACCCTGACGTACGCCTTCATCGTAGCCCTGCTGCAAACCTTGCTGAAAGCCCGCTTCGAGTTGCTGCTGAACATCAACCTGACTGTCTGGCCATTCATCGTCCATGCCCGGCTCAGACTTAACTTTGACCGGCTGAGCCAGAGGCGGGAAACGGTGACGGCGATAGCTGCCACTTGGCAGACGCATAATTTTTTCCGTTGCCATGGCTTACTCCACCGTCGGTTCCTGATAAAGCAGCAGCTCAATTTCACCGGCATCATTGAGTTCGCGCACCGTTTGCATGATATCCTGACGTGCCTGTTCCACCCGACTCAGCGCCACTGCGCCGCGAGCCTGCATATCATCTTCGAGGGATTTCGCCATCCGCTGCGGCATGGAACGTTTGATTGCCTGTTGCAGGGTAATTTCCGCGCCTTTAAGCGCAATACTCCACTGCTCAACCGCAATTTCCTGCACCAGACGGTCCATGGTCTCTTCGCGCTGACGTCCCAGCACCATGAAATCAAACATGTTCTGTTCAATTTCACTCACCACTTGTTCGTCATGCAGTTTGAGCATTTCCATCAGGGTCGCGCGGTCACCTTCAAAGCGGTTAATAATATCCGCCACCTGCTTCACGCCGGACAACGGCGCACTTTGCGTCACGGAGACCTGCTCAATGCAGCGCTCAATCAGTTCGTTGAGATCGTTGGCGACCTGATGGTCGATATCCTGCAAACGCGCAATGCGGTACAGCAACTCGTCCTGATAGTCAGACGGCAGATTTTTCAGCACCGCCGATGAGCTGTCCGGTGGCAGATAAGCGAGAAAAATCGCCTGCATCTGCGGGTGCTCATTGGCAATAAAGCGCGCCAGCACCTCAGCATCAACCCACTGCAAACGCTGCATGTTATTGCGAATTTCATCGCCATACAGATTGTTGAGCAGCCCTTTGGCCAGGTCATTACCCAGCGCTTTGCGCAGGGTATTTGACAGATACTCTTTCGATGCGCCGCGAATGCCACTGTGCTGACGAAAATCTTCAAAGAAGTGCTGAATAATATCCTTGGCACTGTCGCTCTTGATGCCACTCAGCTTGGCCATCGCACGGGTGACACGCTGAGTTTCATCACGGCTGAAATGACGCAGCACTTTGGCCGCCGCGTCTTCACCCATACCCAGCAGTACCAGCGCGGTCTGCTCGATATGGTTAAACTTCTGGTTCTGCGTTGACTGTGCTGTGCTCATTCACATTTACCCACTGTTTCAGTACTTCTGCTACCCGTGCCGGTTCTTCATTGGCGATCAGTTGCAGGTGCTTCAATTGAATTTCCAACGGCGATCCCGGCGGTGGCAGCATATCGCTGGTCACATCCAGGCCAGTGCTGGCTTTAATACCTTTCTCTTCCAGACGACGGTTGAGTGCTTCTTCACGCTCGCGCTCTTCACGCGTCTGCAGATTTTCGTAATACGGCTCTTCCGGTGGCGGCGCCACGTCCAGTTCGCGATCGCGACGATCTGCGCCGGTCAGGTGCATGATCAGCGGACGAAGGACAAAGAAGATCATTGCCAAACCAAGCAGGCCGCCAATCACGTAACGCAGTGGCTGCTGCACGGTCGGATCCTGCCACCATGGAATGCTTGGTGGTGCTTCGATTTCTACCGGAGTGAAGTTGAACGTCATCAGGCTCAGACTGTCGCCACGCTCGGCGTTAATCCCGACCGCATCCATCAGCATGGCGGAGATCTCAGTTTTCTGTTGATCGCTCCAGCCTTCCGTGCCGGGTGCCGCCGCCGAATTCAGCAGAACGGACACATTCAGCTTGCGCACCTGGCCTTGCTGATACTGAGTACGGCGCACACTGCTGCCGACCGCATACTGACGATTCACTTCCAGACGGGCATTGCTGTTTTCACTGTCATTGGTCGGCTGCTCACCGGTCACCGGCGGCTGATTACTCAGTGAACCGGGAATTCCCAACGCAATCTGGTCAATCGAATTATTCTGGATGGTATGTTCGTTGCGGACCACAGGTGCGTTGTCGAGAATCTCTTGAGTCTCTTCCACGCGGCTGAAGTCCATATCAGCGGCAACCTGAACCCGGAAGTTGCTTGGTCCCACAATCGGCGTCAGCATATCCGACGCACGCTGAATCACCTGCTTCTCGAGGTTTTTCTGATAGTCGAGATACTTGGCATTCACTTTACCGCTTTCGCCGGAAGCAACATCGGCACTCAGCAGGCGACCATACTGATCCACCACAGAGACGTGTTCTGGTTTCATCCCGGTCACACTGCCGACAATCAGATTGATGATCGCTTCAACCTGCTCTGGTTTGAGATCTTCCCCCGCTTTCAGCTCCAGCATCACAGAAGCTGACGGCGCTTCGGCATTCTGGCGCACAAACAGTGTCTGACGCGGAATCGCCAGATGAACGCGTGCATTGTTGACCGAGTTAAGAGCGATGATAGTACGTACTAACTCGCCTTCCAGACCATGCCGATAACGTGCCGTTTCCATAAACTGGCTGGTGCCGAGCGAGCTGTCATCTTTAAGCGAATCCAGCCCGGTTGGCAGCTTGGCCTTGATGCCTTTCGCGGCCAGTAACATACGCACCCGCGCCACATCCCCTTCCGGCACCAGAACCTGGCCGTTTTGCTCCTGCAGACGGTAGTTAATGCTTTCCGATTCCAGCAGAGAAACAATTTCGCCGACATCAAACTGCTCCTGCTGACCATACAGCGGACGAAAGCTTTGGGATGAACTCCATAGCGCCACCACAATGATCGCTGCCACAATCGCCGCCAGTACTGCCGACAATACCAGATTACGCTGGCTGCTCGACCACAGTTGCTTGGCCTTTCGGGTAATGTTTTCCATACCCGGCGCCGCTGAAGCTGTCGAGACTTGCGGACTGAGACTGGCCGAACCAGCCACTTGAGTAGAAAGTTCAGACATGATTACACCGGCATCTTCATAATGTCATCAAACGCTCCGACCACCTGATTACGAACCTGCAGCAGTCCATTAAAAGACAGGCTGGCCTTTTGGCTGGCAATCATCGCTCCGACCAGGTCATCACTTTTACCGGTTTCGACATCCGTCATCATTTGGCTCGCAACCGACTGGTGAGCGTTAACCCGGTCTAACACACTGGTCATCGCCGCCGAAAAAGAGAGCGGCTGATTGAGCGACGGCTCATCAACCGGATTCGGACGCACCACAAATTGCGGTGTCGCCATGTCACGCATCGCGTCCATTTTACCCAGCATCAGCTGCTCGGCTGACATTGCATTCGCTATCATTTGATTTGCCATGTTTCCCCTTCCTTTAGGCGGCTGAACCTAATACTGACTGTAGATCGATTCCTTGCTCACGCATGGCGGCAAGTTTGTAGCGCAGAGCTCTGGTCGTCACACCCAGTGCGTTGGCGGTTTTAGTACGATTGCCACCAAACTGACGTAATTTGTCCAGGATGTACTGATATTCCGCCTGCTTTTTCGCTTCAACGTGCCCCATCGTGGTATCGGTAACACTCGGCGCAGACGTTGCAGCATATTCGACGGGCAGCATGAGATCCTGCGCGGTGATGTAATCACCGTGGCGCATTACCAGTGCACGCTGAATAATGTTTTCCAGCTCCCGGATGTTCCCCGGCCAAGGGTACTGGCTGAGAGCCTGACGCGCGTCCTGAGATAGAAAACACTGGCTGCCATCCTGATACTTGTTAATAAAAAATTGGCTGATAGGCAGAATGTCCTCTTTGCGCTCCCGCAACGGAGGCCAGTGCAGCGGCAGAAACATCAAGACGATAGTAGAGATCTTCCCGAAACAAGCCTTTCTGTACCTGTTCACGCAAATCTTTATTGGTAGCGGCGATAACGCGAATATCGAGTTGAATTGCCTTGTGGCTGCCAACCCGCTCCACCTCACGCTCTTGCAGCACACGCAGTAGTTTGGCCTGTACCGCCGGAGACATTTCACCAATTTCATCCAGCAAAATGGTGCCGCCGTTGGCTTCTTCGAACTTGCCGCTTTGCGAGGCCAGCGCGCCGGTAAACGCCCCTTTAACATGGCCAAACAGCACCGCTTCCAGCATAGATTCCGGAATAGCCGCACAGTTAACCGCCACAAACGGGCCATCTGCGCGACTCGATTGCTGATGGACATAACGCGCCAACACTTCTTTACCTGTACCGGATTCACCGGTAATCAACACACTGGCGCTGGTACAGGCGGCGCGATGAGCCAACTGCAACACCTGTTTACTGCGCCAGGATTCAGCAACGATATTGGCCATCGGCTTACCTAAAGCTTCAACGCGGCGCAGCAGGTTCAGTAACTGAGCGGACTCAAACGGACGCAGCAGGTAATCGGTCGCTCCGGCTTTCATCGTTTCCGCCGCAACGATACCTTGATCCTGATCGACGATCGCGATCGCCACGCCTGCCCCGGTCTGCTTCTGGTGGCACGCGACCCATTCGCGTACTCCCATATCCGGTAAGTTTGCACTAACAACGGTTATTGCTGCCGATTGCTCAAGCAATGCGCTGCGCCCGGTACGAACATGGCGCACGCGATAACCGGCTTCCATCAAGACATCAATCATAGGTTGAGCAAGATTGTCATTGGGCTCAACCAACAGAACATCTGACTTCGTCATTATTTGACCTTTATTTTATTGTTGGTATGCGCAGAATTGACCACGCTTTCGTTATCCCTGACTAAACGTATCGCGACCCGGCGGTTTTTCGCCCGCCCTTGTTCACTGTGATTACTGGCGAGCGGATAACGCGATCCATGCGCTCGAATCTGCACTTTCGCTCCATCCAATCCCAGGCTCTTTAGTGCCTCGGCGACTTGCTCAGCACGCTTGCGCGATACGGCCAGATTCGCCAAACGGGCACCGTCGCTATCGGTATGACCATCAATCAACACCTGGGTGACGCGCTTATCCAGACTGACATAACTCATCAGCGCCTTAAGCTGGCCGCGTTGGGCGGCCGTTACGTTTTGCTGCCCGGCCTGATAGTGCAACGTCATATCACGTGCTTCACGATAGGTGATTAACGGCAGTCGCTGACGACAATCGGCAAACTGATCCAGTGCGGACTGAATACGAATCGTCGGCAGAATCAACTTGAGCGAGGAGGAAGTCGCACTTCCACCCACGGAAACCGTCAACCACTTCCCGTTTTTCATTGAGTGAAGTATTCGCTCAACATCTGAACTAAATGAAAAACCACGCCCTGAATTTATCTGCCCTTGACTAATAGTGTCCGCTTGTAACGGCTTAATCCATGGTGGGGTTAATAAGCCAGCCTGTGCATATCTCCACCCAGGTTGATTACTATTAAAACGATATTCTAAAGTAACATTATCTTTTTTATTTGAGCGGAAATAAAACTTCCCCTGCGGAACTTCCGTATGCATCAGTGTGCAATTAAAAGTATCTCCTTTATATATCCATGAAGATTCATCCATGGGATAAATTATCTCATCTTCTGAATAAGAATTTGGAGATAATAATGTAGCTGTAGAAATAAAAGCCAGAGAACATAATTTAACCATGAAACTACAAAAGTATTTCTGACACTTTTTTGACACTTTCCTGTCATTCAAATATGCCATGGAATTATCATGGCTGGCATACGCTTTCATACTGAAACTCCAATCTAGCCTTATGCCACAGCTTGGATGCAGCCTGTACAGAACAGACATACAAGTTGCGCATATGATTAAAAAAACAGCTTATTAGCTATACTTACTGGCTTCAGACGTTTTATTAAGCATATAAAGTTTATTCATATATATCACTTATTGAACAACACATAGTGATATGGACGAAACAAAATGCTGCCGCATGAATGTAGCAGCATATCTAAATCTTAATAAACTTTTAACAAATTCCCGTTCTTGGGCGTTTTTTGCATAATTATCTGTATATTATAATCCTCACAAACTACCCGTTTTCTTTTATTTATTGAAGAATAAAACAGCCACTTCAAATCAACATGTGAACTAACCTCACAAAGTTATAATTAGATACTAAAAATAATTAAAATTTTCTGTATAGACTGTGCGCCATCGAGTAAACATCTCCACAATGTCAACGCACGGTAAAATATAAATGGAAACACATATCCAGAACGCTATTCCCGAAGTGAGAACACTCAATGTGGAATTACTGGGAAAACCCATACATATCATTCGGGAAAAACTGGAAACCATTATCACCGAATCGTGTCACGGATTAAGCGGTGAGCTGCAAACCTGGCTCAATACCCATCATATCGATGCCGAACTCAGCGCTGTGGAACTGCATACCCTAAAGCCCTCCGATATTGATAAATCGGCGGTGACCCAATTTCGCCATCAGGACAGCGGCTGTCTGTTCGTCAGCCTTAACAGTGAGTTACTGATCAAACTGGCGGATCGTTTCTACGCTGCCAACATGGAGCGCTCACAAAGCGTTATCACCAGCAGTGATTTACGCCTGCAAGAACGCATGGGAAAAATCACGACTCGCTGGATAGCCCCCGGTGACATGTGGCGCAGCGGTGACGGGGAAATCAGCAGTGGTGTGGGCCTGAAAGCAGAGATTACCCTGCGCTATCGTGACCACAGCGGCCTGCTAACTCTGATTTTTGAAAGCCAGCTGGTGCAGACCCTGATTAATCAATTGGACATCCAGCCCAACCAGCAATTAGCGCAACAATTTAACCGCTCTTTGCAGCAAACTCCGGTGCGCCTAACCGCCCTGTTGAGTAAGAAGACTATGCCGCTCAGTGATGTACTGAGCCTGGCACCCAACGATATTTTACCGATTGATCTACTGACTACCGTGCCGGTCAGCATTGGCGGTGAGCGCCTGTTCAGCGGGCGTATTGCCGAGCAGGATGAGCAACTGGTGCTGATTTTAAACCAAGATAAGGAATCCCTAAGATGAGTGACGTTTTGGACAACGTGAACTTTGACAGCGACGATCTCAATTTCGATGATTTTCACCTGGAAGATTTAGATGCTGACAGCGTGGTTGAAGCCCCGGCGAAAGTGGAACGTGATCTGAGTTTTTTCAAAAACATCCCGGTCACCGTCACTCTGGAAGTCGCCAGCAAGGAGATCGCACTGGGTGATCTGATGCAAGCCGGTGAAGGCAGTGTGATTGAACTGGATAAGCTCAACGGTGAACCGTTGGATGTGAAAGTCAACGGCTCCCTGCTTGGTCACGCTGAAGTCGTTGTCGTCAATGACAAGTATGGCCTGCGTCTGATTGACGTGCTCGACAGCGCGCTAAGCTCTGTCGGTCAGTAACACAGGTTTCTTACATGATTCAACCGCGCTCCTTCCGCTGTCTGGGCCTTCTGGCGTTGGCACTGATATTGTTTTCAGTGCCGACTCTGGCCGCCGATAACGGCCTGACTCTGTTTACGGTCTCGGACGGCAATACCGAGCAAGAGTACAGCGTTAAACTGCAAATTCTGCTGCTGATGACTGCGCTCAGCTTTCTGCCCGCCTTTATCCTGATGGCCACCAGTTTCACCCGCATCATCGTGGTGCTGGCAATATTGCGTCAGGCGCTTGGCCTGCAGCAAAGCCCACCCAACCGGGTTTCTGGTCGGAATTGCGCTGGCGCTGACCGTGCTGATTATGCGCCCGGTGTGGAGCGACGTTTACGAACACGCGTTTAAGCCTTATGACCAGGGTGAAATCACCCTGATGCAAGCCTTTTCGACTGCAGAAAAACCGGTACGTGATTTCATGCTGGCACAAACACAGCAAAGTTCACTCGAACAGATGCTGCGCATTGCCAACGAGCCACTCGATCAAAACCTGGACGATATTTCATTTGCCGTCGTGCTGCCGGCCTTTGTGATCAGTGAATTGAAAACTGCGTTCCAGATCGGTTTTATGCTGTTTATTCCGTTTTTAATCATTGACCTGGTGGTCGCCAGCGTACTGATGGCGATGGGTATGATGATGCTGTCACCGCTGATTGTGTCGCTGCCTTTCAAACTGGTGGTGTTTGTCTTGGTGGATGGCTGGGCAATGACGGTCGGCACACTGTCCGCCAGTTTTGCCCAGTGACGTAAGGAACACACTGTATGACACCTGAACTGGTAGTAAGCCTGATCTCCGATGCGGTTTGGATGGTGATCCTGCTCGTTGCGGTATTGGTTGTACCCGGACTGATTGTCGGCCTGTGCGTCGCCGTATTTCAGGCCGCAACCCAGATTAACGAACAGACCCTGAGTTTCCTGCCGCGTCTGATGGTCACTCTGCTGATGGTCATCTTTGCCGGACACTGGATGCTGCGCAAAATCATGGAGCTGTTTGATTATCTGTTCCACAACATACCGAGGATGATTGGCTAATGACGCTGACCTTTGCCGAGCTGTCGGCATGGATGGGGCAACTCTGGTGGCCGTTTTTCCGCATCGGCGCCGCGTTTATCGCGATGCCTTTTTTTGGCGATAATCTGATCCCGGTCTGGGTGCGCAGCCTGCTGGCATTGTCGATCACCGTGATCACCGCGCCGCTGATGCCGGCCATGCCGGCCGTTGACCTGTTTTCGATGACCTCGCTGTTTCTGGCGTTTGAACAAGTGATCTGGGGGCTGATGTTCGGCCTCATTCTGCATATGCTGTTCACCGTGTTTACCATGCTCGGTCAGGTCGTCTCGCTGCAAATGGGCCTTGGCATGGCGATGATGAACGATCCAGTCAATGGTTTGTCCGTAGCGGTACTGGGCCGGCTGTTTCTGATTTTCTCAACCTTGCTGTTTCTGGCGCTGGAAGGTCACCTGCTGGTGATTGATGTGCTTATTCAGAGTTTTACCGTCTGGCCGGTTGGATCAGGCATTACCCTGCTTTCTCTGCAGGGAGTAATCCATAATTTCAGCTGGATGTTTTCCGCCGCGCTGGCACTGGCACTGCCAGCGATCGTATCCATGCTGCTGGCTAACATCAGCTTCGGGGTAATGAACCGTGCTGCGCCCAGCCTCAACGTCTATGCTCTCGGCTTTCCGATGACCATGCTGCTGGGTTTGTTCAGTGTGCTGATTTCTGTTTCCGGGGTACCCGGCCGTTATACGTCGCTGGTGCATGACACGCTGCGCTTTCTTAACCAGTTTATGGCGGGGGGCGCATGAGCGATTCAGCTTCTGCTCAGGACAAAACCGAGAAGGCCTCGCCGCAGAAAATCAAAAAAGCGCGCGAGCAGGGCCAGATCCCAAGAGCCAAAGAAACTGACCACAGCCATGATTTTTCTTGCCGTGGTGGTCTATTTTTCCGCACAGATGTCGGCCATCTGGCAGGCGGTTTCCGGTGTGTTCCGCTACAACATGTCGCTGACCAAACAAGATCTGGCCAATCCGATGCAGATGGTGGAACAGCTCGGCCATACCCTGGGTATCCTGATTGAACTCTTGCTGCCGCTGTTTATCGTCATCATTGTGGTCACACTGGCCGGCAGTATGATTCTTGGCGGCTGGATGTTTCGCCCGGCCAATGTTCAGCCCAAGCTGAGCAAACTGAATCCAATAAGCGGTATCGGGCGAATTTTCTCCAGCCGCTCAGTGGTTGACCTTATTAAGTCCAGCCTCAAAGTCAGTGTCATCTTTGCTTTGCTGTATGGCTACATGGATAACCATTTACAGCCGCTTATTGGTATCCAGCGTCTGCCGTTAAACGAAGGTTTTGTGCTCATCATGCAGATCCTGTTTGATGGTCTGCTGCTGATGGGATTTGCCCTGCTGTTGTTTGGTTTTGTCGATGTGCCTTACCAGCGCTGGGAGCACCTCAAACAGTTAAAAATGAGCAAGCAAGAGCTGAAAGAAGAATACAAAAGTAATGAAGGCCGTCCTGAGGTCAAACAGCGTATTCGTCAGATTCAGCAACAGTTTGCGCGGCGTAAGATTGACAAAATGGTACCGCAGGCAGATGTGGTGATCGTTAACCCGACCCACTACGCGGTCGCCATTAAATACGATACGTCAATGTCAGAAGCGCCGTTTGTGGTGGCCAAAGGGGTGGACGAAACCGCCATGCATATCCAGCGCATCGCACGTGAAAACCAGGTGGAAATTATTAATTCTCCGCCGCTGACCCGATCGATTTATTACACCACTGCGATTGAGCAGGCAATTCCGAGCCAGCTTTACATCGCTGTGGCCCATATCCTGACCTACGTCCTGCAGCTGAAATCGTTCCGGCGCGGTAAAGGCCAAGAGCCGCTCCCGCTGCCGCATTTTACGATTCCAAAACATCTGCAGCACTGATTAGCATTACAGAAAGGACTGATAACCATGCTCAACTGGTTAAAACACTGGCAACACTCCGGCAAGGGCTATATCGGCATTCCCCTTGTCCTGCTGATGGTACTGGCAATGGTGATCCTGCCGCTGCCACCACTGCTGCTGGACGCCCTGTTTACCTTTAACATTGTGCTGGCCATCCTGGTGCTGCTGGTCAGTACCACCGCCAAACGACCGCTCGATTTTTCCATCTTCCCGACCATTTTGCTGGTCGCGACCCTGCTGCGCCTGACTCTGAACGTCGCGTCGACCCGGATTGTCCTGCTCGAAGGCCATAATGGAGGTGACGCGGCAGGTAAAGTGATCCAGGCCTTTGGTGAAGTGGTGATCGGCGGCAACTATGTAGTCGGTATGGTGGTGTTCATCATCCTGATGATCATTAACTTCGTGGTGATCACCAAAGGTGGAGAACGGATTTCTGAAGTATCGGCACGTTTCACCCTGGATGCTCTGCCAGGTAAACAGATGGCGATCGATGCCGATCTTAATGCCGGTCTGATTGATCAGGAAGCCGCCCGCCTGCGCCGCCGCGAAGTCGCCAACGAAGCCGACTTCCACGGTTCGATGGACGGTGCGTCTAAATTTGTGCGCGGTGACGCCGTCGCCGGTCTGATGATCCTGTTTATCAACATCATCGGCGGTATCAGCATTGGTGTGTTCGAGCATGGCCTGCCGGCATCCGAAGCGTTCAAAACCTACGCACTGCTGACTATCGGTGATGGTCTGGTGGCCCAGATCCCGTCACTGCTGGTGGCGACTGCCGCTGCCATCATAGTGACCCGCATTAATGACAGCGACAACGACATGTCGCAAACCATGCACAAGCAGTTACTGGCCAGCCCGGCTACCCTGTATACCGTGGCCGGTATTATGGTGGTCATCGGTATCGTACCCGGCATGCCTCATCTGGCTTTCTTTGCCTTTGCTGCCGCCCTCGCGTTTGCAGGCTGGCGCCAGAGTAAACGCCCGGCCGATGAACATCAGCTCGATGAAGTGGCCGCCATTTCTCAGGCCATGCAGCAGGAATCACAAGGCCCGCTCGGCTGGGAAGATATTCCCCACGTGCATACGTTATCGCTGTCACTGGGTTATCGTCTGGTGCATCTGGTCAATAAAGAAACAAGGGGCACCGCTGACCCAGCGGATTCGCGGCGTACGACGTAACCTCTCCGAGCAGGTCGGTTTTCTGCTGCCTGAGGTACGCATTCGCGATAATCTGAGTCTGAAACCAAATCAGTACACCATTGCCCTCAATGGCGAACAGATTGAACAAGGCTTTATCGAGCCGGATCGCCTGATGGCGATTGCGGTTGGCGAAACGTACGGTGAAATCGACGGTATTCTTGGCAGTGACCCGGCCTATCAGTTGCCGGCGGTATGGATTGAACACAGCCAGAAAGCGCGTGCGTTGAATATGGGCTATCAGGTAGTGGACGACGCAACTGTGGTCGCGACCCATATCAGCAAAGTGATGAAAACCCACCTGGCCGAGCTGTTCCACCATGATGATGTCGAAGCCATGAACCAGCGTCTGACGGCTCAGGCACCCAAGTTGGCAGAAGCACTGGGCGCTGCGCTGAGACCGGCTCAGCAGCTCAAGGTGTACCGCCAGTTGCTGCTCGATCAGGTGCCGCTGAAAGACGTACGTACCATTGCCAATACCATGCTGGAGTCTTCGGAAAACACCAAAGACCCGATTCTGCTGGCCGCCGATGTGCGCTGTGCGTTGCGCCGCACCCTGATTAATCTGCTGGCGGGACAAAAAAACGAAATCCCGGTTTATGCCTTGTCGGATGAACTGGAAAAAATGCTGATGACGTCGCTGCACCAGGCACAAGCCAGTGGCAGCGTCATGCTGGACAGCTTCCCGATCGAGCCGAATATTCTTGGTCAGTTCCAGCAAAATCTGCCGCTGATCCGTCAGCAGCTCAAGCAGCAGGGCATGACCCCCATCTTGCTGGTGATGCCGCAGTTGCGTCCGCTTATCGCACGTTATGCGCGAACCTTCTCGCAAGGTTTAGCGGTGTTGTCATACAATGAAATCCCAGAGAATAAACAAATCAACGTGGTAGGAAACCTTGGCTAATCTCACTTCACATCATGCGCTGTTTCATTATCTGCGCGATCTTATTGAACAGTATGTCGTCACGGAGGACGACATGCTGGTGTTCGAAGCGTTTAAGTGCAACGATATCCGACATGCCTGCCAGGCGATACGTCACGCGGGCAACGCAGAAGTCGAATATCAGCACCTGACCCTGCGCTTTGGCAGTCGCGGCGAGCAAAGTGTGTATCAGTTTCAGCTTTCACCACATATGACCTACTGTCTTGATCTGTTCAGCCTGTACCTTGCTTTGCGTCAGACCCACTTTCAAATGGAAACCTTCCATCCCGATTTAATCAGCAATGTGGTGGTTCCCATCCGTACTGATGCTCTGTTGTGGCCGCCCGGCTTTGAATTTTTACAGCAGATTCTGCGCTATCACGCTCTGGCTTTTTCCCATGTTGTCCCTTCCCTGCAGATCAATTTTAATCAACCTTTGCCGCTTGAAATCGACAACCTGGTTAGCAAGATGCGCAGCCAGACCTACGCTTTATGGTTTGAGCTCTACACTCACGCCGAACACTTCGAACAAGTGATCCGCTTTAAGCCGGATATGATCAAACTGGCGGTATCACTGGAAGACAAACAGGATCGCAGCGAACTGCTGCCACTGATGCGCTTTCTGCGCCGCTATCACCTTCCCTGGGTCGCCGGCAGAGTCGCCAGCCAAAAAGAGCTGAATCACTACAAATTACTGGGCGCCAGCTACTATTTCGGCTATTTCAGCGATATTCCCACCTCATTGAGCTTTAAAACATTTGATGAAGCCGATAACGACGCTTGGTAAACCATCGGCATATTACTGTTACGCTGTTGGTTTTTGCCGCACTTGAAGGTCAACAGCGCTCAAATTCGCTCCATTTCTGGAACACAACTCACCTAAAGCCATCCTTTTCACGACTTTTCGCTAAATTTTTATTTTTTTAATTAATAGCCGGGGAAAAGCGTCCGCCTCTAGTGATTGAACCGGGAAACTTCCCAAGCCTGAATACAGTTATCAACCAAGGAGACTACGATGGCTCTATCAATGCACACTAACTACGCTTCACTAGTGACTCAAAACACTATCAACAGCACAAGCAACCTGCTGAACACCGCGATGGAGCGTCTGAGCACTGGTTACCGCATCAACTCAGCAGCTGATGATGCAGCTGGCCTGCAAATCTCTACCCGTCTGGATGCGCAAACTCGTGGTATGAATGTAGCGATGCGTAACGCACAAGATGGTCAGTCTATGATGCAAACCGCTGAAGGTTCTATGGATGAGATGACCAACATCGTTTACCGTATGAACGACCTGGCAACTCAGGCATCGAACGGTTTCTCTGACGGATACTGACCGTACTGCTCTGGATACTGAATACCAGCAACTGGGTGAAGAGCTGGCGAACATCATGGATACCACCAGCTTCGGTGGTAACAAACTGCTGCAAACTGGCGGCGGTACGTTTGAAGCAGCAGCGGTGAACTTCCAGATCGGCACTCAAGCCGGTGACCAACTGGCAGTCGACGTAAGCACTGAAGTTCAGGCTATCAACACAGCTGTAGGTACTTCAGGAGCTCTGGCACTGGGTGACCTGACTTCTGAAGCTAATGCACAAGCTGCTCTGACAACGCTAACTGGCGCAGACGGTGAAGCCGGTCTGTTGGGTCAAATCGGTGAAGCACGTTCTGCATTCGGTGCCAACATCAACCGTCTTGATCACACCATTGCTAACCTGGGCAACATGGTAGAAAACACTTCTGCAGCGAAAGGCCGCATCACGGATGCTGACTTTGCCGTTGAATCGTCAAACATGACTAAGAACCAGATGCTGATGCAGGCAGGTACTACTGTTCTGTCTCAGACTAACCAAATGCCAAGCATGGCAATGTCACTGCTGCGCTAAGCGTTTTAAGCCACACAATCTGAATGTTTGTGTTTGCCTCCCGCACGGCGGGGGGCTTTTTTTAGTTTCCCGGATTGAAACAGCGCCTCTCCTCCACCTTCCGACATTTATTTATTACCGAGGAATCACAGAGGCGCTTTTTTCTCCTCCGGCCAGTCTCCCTTCTTTTTCCACGCACTACTCCTTCTTTTTCCCACGCACTACTGTAGGCCACTTCAATCTGAGCGACTTCGCGTACCTCTGCACCCACACATTTAATGCCCATAGGTTTAATCCCTGCTCATTTCTGGTCGCATTACTAGCGGGACAACCGCTTTGTGACTGAGGAATCAGCGGAACTACCGATCAGGAAAACCCACTTCCGCTTTGCAAAGCAGATATCAATAAGCTTTTGTTTTTAAATAGACAAACCAATGGCACGCATTTTGTAATCAGACAAAGATTCTATTCATGGCGTGAATTCTGGCAGGCCAGTCGTGGCGGCAGACCGAGCAACAGGGAGACTCCAAATGAGTTCATTAGATCCAATTACAATGGCAACACAATTGGCGACATTTGATGTGCAGTCATTTCAGCAGCGCTATCAGACCCAGGCCAATCAGTACCAGTCACAGCTCAAAGCGCTGGGCGATATTGAAAGTGCACTGCAAGAGTTCCGCACCACCATCAATGAGATGAACAGCTCGACCAGCAGCATCCTGCAAAACAGCGCGACCGTTTCGCAGGATGGCTTTTTCTCCGCCACAGCGGATGCCGGCGCGCTGTCCGGCAGCTACCAGATTTTTGTCGAACAACTGGCAACTGCCCATCAGATTTCCGCAGGCATGCCCGCAAACCTAGACGCCACCACTTTGGTGCCAACCACGGGCACGCTCGATTTTAGTGTGAACGGCGAAACCATGAGCCTGGATCTTTCTACCGTCGACACCGATGGTGACGGCACCGCCACGGTCGCAGATCTAGTTTCAGCGATTAACAACGACAGCACCAACCCGGGTGTAAACGCTACGCTGGTACGCTCTAACGGACAAACCTACTTCATGCTCTCCAGCACGGAAACCGGTGTCGCCAACAGCATCAATGTCTCCGCCAGTGGCACCGGTCAGACCTGGTTTGAAGACGCATTCAGTAACGTCACCGAAATCAGTGCCGCCCAGGATGCAACCATCTGGCTTGGCGCACAAGGCACTGGCCTGCAGCTTACCAACAGCAGCAACACCTTCAGTGGCGTCATTGACGGGGTCGACCTGACGGTCAGTCAGGCACAAACCAGCGGTGAAGCACCGTTAACCCTGTCGGTCGGTGCTGACGATGAAGCGACCAAAGAGCAGATGAACGGCTTTATCGATGCTTACAACAGCTTGATCAACAAAATCGATTCACTGACCGGTATCGGCGATGAAAATACCAGCCGCGGTGCGCTGGCCAGTGATCCGACGGTGCGTTCCATCAAGAGCCAGATTCAGAGCATGGTCCGTGGTCAGTTTGACGGCATGCGCCTTAGCGACCTTGGTCTTGAAATCAGTCGTGACGGCAAGATGAGTATAGATAACGATAAGTTTGAACAGGCACAAAGCACCAATGGCGCGGCACTGGAGTCGTTCTTCAACGGTGACGGCAATCTGTTCGACAGTATGGATGAGCTGCTTAATCCCTATCTGAAATTTTCCGGCAGCCTGTTTGCGTCGCGTAAAGACTCTCTGCAGCAAAGCATTGATCGTATCGATGACAAGCAAGCCAGCCTGGAACGCAAATATGACATGGCGTACGACCGCTACCTCAGACAGTTTACTCAAATGAACCAACTAATGACCCAGATGAACCAGACCATGTCGATGTTCAGCTAAAGCGGGTCGGGAGATCTTTTTATGTTAATGGATTCAGGCTACGACTCTTACCAACAGGTCGATCTGGACGCACAAGCCGCAGCAGCCACCCCGCATCAGTTGGTGGTGATGCTGATTGACGGTCTGCTGGATGAAGTGGAACGCGTGCGCGGCCACATCCAAATGGGCCGCCTGGCCGCGAAAGGCACCGGCATTAATAAATGCATGAATATCCTGATTGGCCTGGATAGCGCACTTGATTTAGACAACGGCGGCGAGCTGGCGCAAAACCTTCACCAACTGTATGACTTTTGTCAGGTCGAATTATATCAGGCCAGCGTAAACAACGACTTCGAACGACTCGGCGCCGTTGAAAGCGTGATGGAAAACATCAAACAGGGATGGATGAATTTTGGTCAACAGGCATAAGGTCTCGCCGGAGCGCTTCCGGCACCTGGCCCAGAGAATAAAGATTGCCGCCAAACTCGAGGACTGGCGGGCACTGGCCCGCTGTGACAGCGAGTTACGCGAGTTACTGCACAGCCACAAACCCTTTCTGAACGAATCTTCGTTGGCAGACGTCATCAATGAGGTAAAAAGCGAGCATCAGCTCGCCTTTCACGCATTACAGACAGCCACTAAAGCACTCGAGTCAGAAATGGAAACCGTGAACGCCCAGCAGGAACGGGCCCTCGCCTACCAACTGGCGATGACGATGGAGATGTAACGATGCAAAGTGTCAAAACTATACCTAGCAGCCAAACGATGCCAAGCAGCCAAAAGATGCAAAGTGTGACGCCTGCCCAGACATCAGCGGCGCAGCACAAGCAAAGCGCCAACCGCAGCGAAATCAAACAAGCGCGTCAGTTTGACGGCCAGTCGTCCGGCCCGGCAGACAGTTTTCGTCTGGCGCCAAATTCGACGGCGCAAATCGCAACGATGGCGCCGGCAGAGAGCGAAGAAGCGATCACGGATAGCACCGACTCAGAACAAGAGATGTCTGATCTGATGCAGCAGCTGTTCGCTGTCGTTGCCGTACCGAGTGATAAACCGGTAATGACCTCTCAGGCTCTGGCAGCAGGCGCTTTACAAAGCAGTCAAACGGGCTTTGAGAGCGCAATGTCCGCCGGCAATTCTGCAGCCTCACTCAACCAGAGTACAACCGGCTCAGCGGCTCAGGCTTCGGCACTCAGTTCACAGCTGCTGTCCGGGTTAACCGGCGACCAGGACATGCCTCTTCATAAAACCGCATCGCTCAGCCAGGATAACCTGCAGTCCGTGCCACCTGCCGCCGCAACCACAAGCGTGACAACTGCAACGACAACAGCCTTGTCGTCAGCACTGACCGGTTCGACAGCCAGCAGCAACGGCGGCGCAGAATGGGCCAGTGTCCGCATTGACACCCAGGCCGGTAAGTGGGGCGAACAAATGCTGCAGGTTTCTGCAGGATCGGGTAACCCTGCAAGCGCAGCAAAATCTGCAGGAAGCCAAAATCAGGCTTGATCCGCCCGACCTGGGTAAGCTGGATTTGACGGTGCGGGTTGAAGGTGATCGTCTCAGCGTACAAATCCACGCCAACAGTGCCGCCACCCGTGAAGCTCTGCTGCAGGTTTCTGACCGTTTACGCGCGGAATTACAGAACCAGAACTTCGTTCACGTCGATGTGAATGTCGGCTCAGAGCGTGGCGGTCAGTCGCAACATCAATCCGATGCGCAGGAGGACAATACTCCGACGGTTTTCGCCGCCCGTAACAGTGATTCATCTACGCCCAACCTTTCGATGTCTGAGCACTGGCTCAGTACTCAGGCCTGAGGCTAATAGCAGGAAAAAATCATGACCAAAAAGCAACTCACTCTTATTTTTATCATCATGCTGGTGGCCAGTATTCTTGTCTCAGCCGCTACCGTATTCGGTGGTCTGTGGTACATGAAACAACAATCTTCCAATCAGTCTGCAGAAGAGTGGCTGAGCGATACCCCGCTCTCCTTCCTGACCGAAGACAACAGCGCGGAAAAAGCGCCGAGTTATCATTCGCTGGAAAAGGTGGTACTGAGCGTCAAAGGTAAGCAGCAGAACCACTTCCTGATGCTGGAGCTGGCGGTCGAGACACGCAACCCGGAGAAAATCGCCAACATCAATGATTACATGCCGGTGGTCGAAAACTCACTGATCAAACTGTTCAGCGATAAAACCTATGAAGATCTGCAAGCTGACGGTGCGGTGGATCATCTGCAACGAGAGGTCAAACAGACCATACTGACCGCGTTTGACAAAACCCCGCTCATCCGCAACATCGATGACGTCCTGCTGACCAAATACGTCGTACAGTAAGGACACTGATATGTTGGATATGCAATATCAGGACAGCTATGACATCTCAGATGATATCGCTTCCCCCACGTTACCGATTGATGAAAACCGTCTGCTGAGCCAGTTTCAGCATCTGGTTAAACGGGTTTCCAACCAGCTACGCGTGCATGCCACGACCCATTGCAGCATTGAAGACATGCAGCAAATCGGTCTGATTGGCCTGCTTGAAGCCGGTCGTCGCTACGGCAACCTCGACGATCCTAATTTTCCCGCCTTTGCGGTATGCCGGATTCGCGGTGCCATTCTGGACGAACTGCGCCGACTCGACTGGCGTTCGCGTAAAACCCGCCAGCAGGCGCACCAGCTGAACGATGTCACCCGGGATCTGACCCGTAAGCTGGGTCGTCAACCCAATGACCAGGAAATAATCCTGGCCTTGGGTAGCGATGAAAAAGACTACTACGCCCGTCTCAACGCCTCACTGGCCGGTGAAATGCAAAGCCTGGATCAGCTGCTGGAAAACGGGATTGAACAGGTCGCCGAAGGCCGTGATGACGGCATGAGGCAAGAAAACCTGCGCCGCAGTCTGGAACAAGCGGTCAGTCAGTTGTCGAAGCGCGATCAACTGCTGCTGACTCTGTTTTACCAACACGAACTGAACTTACACGAAATTGCGCTCGTGCTTGATCTGACGCCTCCGCGCATCTGTCAACTGCATAAACAGGCGCTCAAACAACTTAATCTCTATATGTCCTCTTAGGAGTCAGTTATGCAAAAGTTTCTTGGCGCCATTACCATCCTGATGTGTGTTTTTGGCGGCTATATGTGGGCCGGCGGTAATCTGGGCGCCATCTGGCAGCCTGCCGAGTATCTGATTATATTCGGCGCGGCGCTCGGTGCGACCATCATCGGTAACCCGCCGCACGTGATTAAAGAGATGCGCCGTCAGCTGCGTCAGTTACTGTCGCCGCCGAAAAACGAACAAGACTACTACATGGAGTTGATGGCGGTATTGCAGGTACTGCTGGAAACCGTACGCAGCGGTGGCTTTAAATCGCTCGACCGCCATATTGAAAACCCGGACCAAAGCCCGATCTTTTCTCGCTACCCTCTTATCGCGGCAGATAATCGTCTGGTCTCTTTCATTGCCGACAATTTACGTTTAATGGCAATGGGACAAATGTCGCCTCATGAACTTGAGGGGTTACTTGAGCAGGAAATCGAAGCGATTCAGACCGATTTACTGCTGCCGTCCCGTTCTTTGCAGCGCACCGCAGAAGCCCTGCCCGGGTTTGGCATTCTGGCGGCCGTAGGCGGCATTATTATCACCATGCAGGCCATCGACGGTTCAATCGCCATGATTGGTTACCATGTCGCTGCGGCGCTGGTCGGTACGTTTGTCGGCATCTTCGGCTGCTACTGCTGCTTTGACCCGGCTAGTAATGCAATGGCGCAGCGAGTCAAACGTGACATGACCGCTTATGAGTGCGTACGTGCAACGCTGGTTGCTTACGTGGCGAAAAAACCGACTTTGCTGGCCATTGATGCCGGCCGTAAACACATCCAGCTAGACATTAAACCGACCTTCAGTGATATGGAGAAATGGCTGGCGGAACAGGAGGCATAATGCAGAAACAGGAGCACGTGGTTTTCAAGCGCGCAAAAGGTGGTCATGACGAAGAGCATCATGGCGGCGCATGGAAAGTCGCGTTTGCCGATTTCATGATAGCGCTGATGGCGCTGTTTCTGGTTCTGTGGGTCATGCAAGTGGTCGATAAGGAAGAGCGCAAAGCAATTGTCGCCCATCTGCACAGCTCAAGCGTCTTTGATCGAAGTTACGGTAACCCGTTTGATACTTCGCAAAGCATCTCGCCGATCGATCTGGCCGCCGATTCATCTGTGGTCAGCAAGCATGATTCTAATCACACCGTGACTTCATTTAATAATGGTAACGGTGAAGGTCCGGAGTCGGATGCTCTGCTGCCCGGCACCTTTGATACCCAGGCCCAGCTCGCGACGCTGGCCAAAGTGGTTGAGGAGATGATGCGGCAAATCAATGCGCAGGGGAACGTTAATGTTTCGGTGACCCCGCAAGGTTTACGCATCGTGTTACAAGATGACTTTAAGCAGAATATGTTCAGCCGCGGCGGTAGCGAAATCACGCCGTTTTTTGAAGATCTCCTGCTGGCTCTGGCACCGGTGTTTAAACGGGTTGAAAACCCGTTGATCATCAGTGGCCATACCGACGCCACTGCGTTTAAACAACGCTTTGGCAGTAAAACGAACTGGGAACTGTCGGCGAACCGCGCCAATGTTGCGCGTCAGACACTGGTCGCTGGCGGAATGCCGGACCAACGTGTACTGCAGGTGACCGGGATGTCAGACCGGGCGCTGCTTAATCCGGATGAGCCGGATGGCAGTGAGAACCGCCGGATTGAACTGTTTGTCCTGACCACACCAGCCGCTAAAGTGCTGGAAACCTTCTTCGGTGATAAACAACCGGGCGAACTGGACAAAGCCCGTGATGAGGCTCAGTTCAATCAGCCGGTTCGTCGTGAGCCCGCGATCAGCCATCAGCAAGAGGTCAGGCTTGAGATCAGTGCCGAAGACCAAGCAGACTCTTAAAACGGTCTGACACAGGACCGTCATAACCTGCCCTGTTGATTCAGGGCAGGTTCCATCAGCATGATTCAGAGAACGTTATGCCGCAGCTAACCCGACACACCAATCACAAAGACAGCTTAAAGAAAGCCTTTCTATGGCTGATTGTGCTTGATTACTGTCTGCTGGCCCTGTTTCTGACCCAACTGACCAACCTGACCCTGCATGCCGGCACCAGCATCAGCTTACTGCTGCTGATCTACAACATACTGCTCAGTTTCCTCTGTTTTCAGCGCACCAGTCAGCGGGATTCCTACATTATCTATCCGACGATCTCGGCGACACTGCTGGCGTTTATTTGTTTCCTCTATTTCTTCTTTCTTATCTAATTCACAGAAATCTAACAACTTCCTGACCGCACCGGTAGAAAGCATGACCACGCACTGACGGTTCTGACATGAGTTTGGTGAATAATCTTTTCAACCCTGTCCACACAACAAATAGATAAGGATAAAAGATGAAAAAAGCGATGTTCGCCCTGAGTGCACTGACGTTTATTTTGGCTGGCTGTGACACTGCGGAAAACGCGGCAACGCAACAAGCAGAACCGGTTGCCGATACCCTGCCAAGTAAAGTCAGCGATTCAATTGCAACGGTAACCGACAGTGTTTCTTCAGCGGCTAATGCAGTGACTGAATCGATTGAAGATGGCGACGCAGCCAACTGGCAAGGCACCTATCAAGGCACTCTTCCTTGTGCTGACTGCGCAGGTATCGACTACACCCTGACTCTGAACGAAGACCAGAGCTACAGCCTGGTGCAGGCTTATCAGGGTAAAGAAGGCGCAGAGCCAACCACTTCTGAAGGTAAATTCCACTGGAACGACACCGGCAGCGTGATTACTCTGGAAGATGGTTCAGAGACACCAAACCAGTACTTTGTTGGTGATGATATGCTGATGAAACTGGACATCAATGGTGAGAAAGTGACCGGCGATATGGCGGCACTGTACAATCTGCAAAAGCAGTAATCATCTGACAAATACAGCAATCAATCGGTAAAACAGTCATCGATCGCTGAAAACAGCTACCCGTGCTGTATTCGGATGTAATAATAACGCCGGCCCATGGGCCGGCGTTACTGTTTATTCTGTAATGAAACGCTTTATCCTGCAACGAAACTTATCTTCAGCGCAGCAGTGCCACAACCGTATGACGACGTACATTAGCCTGCGCGTTAAGCACCTGATAAGTAGCGGTAAACGTATCACCAGCAGCATAAAAGCTTTCCAGCTTATCTGCCACGCCACCCACCGACAACACCTGATTTTGCTCACGCAGCGTCTGCATCTGACTACTCAGTTCACTGTGATAACTGCGTGCCTGATCCAGACTGACCTGCACCTGTTGCAAATGCTGATTGACCTTAGCAATGGTCTTTTTGATGCCGTCACGTGAACCGAGATCAAAGCGCAATTCAGCAATACCATCCGGCTCGGATTTCAGCGTCAGGGTATTCGCCTGCCCGGCCGGGAAACGGTGTCCCTGTCCGGTGACCATCACCTTTTGCTTCATCTGCTTATAGGCCGCGTCCGAGGCCTCAAACACGATATTGCCATCACTGCCCAGAGAAGCTCGCATCCCGAGCGGGATCAGGCTGCGATCCAGCATTTTTACCGTTTTACTGCCATCGGTACGACCATCAAACTGCATCAGCACCGACTGACCCTGCGGAAAATCCAGACGAATCTGCTCAGCCTTATCCTGCAAACGCTGTACATTAAGCCCCGGTACGGAAAAGCGCCGCAGATCGCCTTGGTTCAGTTGCAGTTTCAGCTCATTACTCACCACTCGCTGACCATCAAAGCGGGCTTGTTCAAGCGTGCTGTCGAGCTGCATTTTAGAACGGGTCAAGGTCTCTTTCAGATTGGGGACCCGATCCACGCCCTGTGTCACAGCCTGAGTGAGACTGCGCTTAATATTCGTAAGTTCTTTGCCGGCAACCTGCAGGGTTTTCGTCGCGATCTGCACCAATGTGGCTTGTTGCTGCCCGGCAGTCAGCCGGAGTGCAGAAATGGAATAGGCTGACGGTGGGTCAGCCTGGAAAGTGCGGTTACGCGGTGGATTAAAACGCGGACTTTGTGTCGTGCGGGAGGGAGTAATACTCGCCTGATCCTGCCCGGTCAGACGTATTCCCTGACCGCGCACTTCCACTGTACTCATGACCATAGTGTTAACCTCTAAATCCGGTCAAACAGCGACAGACCGTCAATTTTGACGTAACTGGCCTGAGTCGCCTGCAGTGCGGCCATGAAGTTACTCAGACGCACTGACGCTTCACCGTAATCCAATGCCGACAGATCGCTGGTGACCTTATCCACGAACAACTTGTTTTCACCATGAGCACTGTCAAGCAGATCCAGGTTATTCTGCCGTCCCCCCAGTTTCGGTAATGGCCGCCAGGACATTATCCATCGTGCCATCCACAGCGTTGAGTGTCGTCGCGACCTGGTTTTGAAAATTGGCCGTCGGCGCCTCAAATTCAGCAATCAGGTCATTGATCGAGTTGAGTACATTACTGCCCCCGCCTAAATCGAGCAGATCGCGGGCAGTCATATTGGACTCCATGCTCACCCCTTTGGCCACCGTAACTACGCGTTTATCCGCATTGCCCTGAATTACATAAGCCCCCGCACTCTCGTCCAGTGCCGCAGTATTGCTGGCGGTACCGGAAAACAGATAAGCGCCCTCTTCATCCTGAGCATTAAAAGAAGAGGCAACTGAGTCACGCAGACTATGCAGTTCCGTCACAATCGCGGTGCGGTCAGCATCAGTCAGGGTATCATTAGCGCCCCACAAAATGCGGTCCCGAATGTTCATCAGGCTGCTGTTCGCCGCATCCAGATACACTTCCTGACTCGACAAGGTGGTTTTGACATTGGCGATATTGCTCTGATACTGGCTGATGGCACTGTCTTCACGATCCAGGTTGAGCAACTTAATCGAGGCCATCGGATCATCCGACAGTTTAGTCAGGCGATCACCGGTCGCCATCTGCTGCATCACAGTACCCAGACCGGCATTATTGGTCTGCAGGCTCTGCAACATCATCTGACTGAATTGAGTGTCACTGATTCTCATCCTGACTCCTTAAAATAACTGTAATACGGTATCGAATAGCTGATTGGCGGTACTGATCACCTTCATATTGGCATTGTGCGCATTAGCAAAGGTCATCAGATTGGCCGCCTCTTCATCGCTGTTGACGGCACTGACGTTATCGCGTTTGGCGATAGCCTGCTCATTCATAGTGGTTTTCGCCTGAGAATCAGATTCGGCCTGACGCGCTTTAATGGCGACTTCTCCTACCATACTGGTAAACGCATCATTGAGTGACTGAGCGCCGAAACCAGCAATGGTAAAGGTTTGACTGCCTATCGCAATCAGCGCCTGAAGATTGTCACTGTTGCCGGGATTTCCGTCACCGGACAGTGCCAGTTCAGTGGCGGTGATATCCGTCATGGTCAGGCTGGCTGCCGGGTTATCGGGGTCGTAACTGAACAAGGCTTTACCAGGCATACCATCCAAATCCAGCCCCAGGGCCAGCTCTGAATTAAAGGCATCCGCCATTGACTGCGCCATGTCATCCACGGCAGTCATGTAGGGTTTCAGCACCTGAGTCTGGTAGTCGTTCAACGCGCCGATTTCCCCGCCCAGTTGACCGGGGATGGCAAAACTCTGATTACCGAAGACCACCTGCATGTTCGCCATATAGGCGTCACTGCTGTCCGGAACAGCCTGTAAAGTACCGGATTCAGAACCCATCACCAACGGCTGACCGTTACTGAGAGAAATCTGCATACTGCCGTTGGCCTGATTGGTGGTTTTGACCTCGACCATCTGCGACAAATCACCCACCAGCGCATCGCGCGTATCCATCAGCTGAGCCGGGTTACCGCCGGTCCCCTGCAGCTCAACGATCTGCTGGTTAATATCGGCAATGTTGCTCAGCAGGCTGTTGACCTGGCTGACCGCCGCACTGCGCTGATCACTCATATCCTGATGCTGGTTATACAGCGACTCAGTCAGGGTATTAAAGCGGCGCGACAGCGCTTCCGCTTCATTGATAATCTGCTGGCGCAGCGGAGTCGATTCGGGTTTGGTCGAGGCATCATGCAGCGCCGCAAACAAGCTATCGAGCCCTGCGGAGAGGCTGAAACCGTCCGCACCCAGCGTATTTTCAATCTGACTCATATTGGTGGTATAACGCGAGGCATAGGCCGATTCACTGCCGGTCGACCAGGTCTGTTTGACCAGAAACTGATCGGTCACGCGACGAATGCTGGTCACCTGAACCCCCATCCCCGCGCTTAAACTGTCATATTTGCCGCCACCGACCGAGGCCATCAGGGCTTGCTGGCGGCTGTACCCGGGCGTATTGACATTCGCCACGTTTCTGCGCGGTAACATCGAGCGCGATGCGGTTCGCGTTCAGTCCGGTTAAAGCTATGTTAGTCAAGTTCATGTCCGATCTCGCTCCATGGTCGAATCAGTGGCTGAGCGAAGGCCGTATTGACCATCACTTTGCTGTTTTGCTCTGCGTCTAAGGCGGCACGAAGCGGAGCCGGGTTAAGTTCTGCCTGTAATCCGGCTGCATTTTGTGATTCCGCTTCCGGGATGGAAAACATCACGCTTTCTACCGGTACGGTATCTGCGTCAATCGCGGTAAATGAACTGTCATTGACTGAATTGGCTTGCACCGCACTGAGACCTGCGGCCGGTCCCAGCTGGCGCACCAGCATATCAGCGATTCCGGCGTTGTTCTTCTTGGCCAGTTCAATCGCCAGCTGGCCATCGTACATATCGCGAAATACCCCCTGCTGCTGGGAGGAAAACGGGCTGTCCTGGTCAGCCAGCGCATCGCTGCTGCTGCGCATCTGGCGCAACACCAACTGCAGGAACATGGCTTCAAACTGGCCGGCCACCTTTTGCAACGCCTCACCTTTGTCCGCGGCATGTTTGATATTGGCCAGTGCGCTGTTGTCATGATAAAGCACGGCATCGCCGGCTACGGATTGGTTGGAATGGTCAATTTTCATCAGATCACCACCAGTTCGGCATTCAGGGCACCGGCTTCATGCAGAGCCTGTAAAATGGACATCAGATCGGTCGGCGTTGCACCCAGGCTGTTCACCGCATCGACTATGGTATTGAGCTCAGTGCCTGCCGGCCAGATCATCATCTGTGCCTGCTCTTCAGTAATATCCACATTCGACTGGTCGACGGTTTGGGTCTGGCCGCCGGAAAGCGCGTTTGGCTGACTGACCTGCTGTGACTCGCTGATGCTGACCGTCAGGTTGCCATGACTTACCGCTGCTTCGCCAACCTTGACGTTTCTTACCGATCACTACGGTGCCGGTGCGGGAGTTAAACACAATACGTGCGGGTTTACGGCCTTCCACCACACTCATCTCTTCCAGCATCGACATCATGATGACGCGTTGCTGAGTGTCCTGCGGCGCGCGCATTTCAACCCGGCCTTTGTTAATCGCAACCGCGACTTTGGGGCCAAACGTATCGTTAATTTCACGGGCGATATTTTTCGCCGTGGTAAAGCTCGCTTCACGCAAGTTGAGCGTCACCGTATCGCGCTGGTTGAAGTCGGTCGGGATCTCGCGCTCCAGCGTCGCGCCATTGGGCACGCGCCCCGTTGTTGGGGTATTGATGGCAATACTGCTGCCACTGCGCCCCTGGGCCGACACACCGCCAACAACGACATTGCCCTGGGCAACCGCGTACACTTCGCCGTCAACACCACGTAGCGGCGTCATCAGCAGCGTACCGCCACGCAGGCTTTTCGCATCACCAATCGACGACACGACGATATCCAGCGTCTGGCCCGGCCCGGCCATAGGATCAACTGAAGCGGTGACGCTCACTGAAGCCACGTTGCGCAGTTTAGGATCGGAGGATTCATCAATCTGCACCCCGAACTGGCGCAGCATATTAGTGATGGACTGGGAGGTAAATTCAACCTGGTTCCGGTCACCCTGACCGTCCAGCCCCACCACCAGACCATAACCAACCAACTGGTTTTGACGAATGCCCTGAATATCAACCAGATCCATCAGCGGAATAGCGACTTCCGCTTTTACTCCCGGCGTCAGGCCCAGGCTCAGCACCAGCAACAGCGTGGTCAAAAATGCGTTGTGTTTTGTCATCAGAATGGCATCCATGGACTGTTAAAGAATTGCGTCAGCCAACCGGAGGCATTACTGTCTGCCAGCGCACCGCGACCGGAGTACGTAATACGTGCATCGCCGATACGCTGGGAAGAGATTTGGTTGCTGCGGCTGATGTCATCCACACGCACAATGCCGGTCAGACGAATAAACTCATCCCCCTGATTGAGGCGAATCCACTTTTCACCGCGAATACGAATCACGCCGTTAGGTAAAACCTCACTCACAGTGACCGTAATCGCACCCTGCAAACGGTTGCCCTGCGAGCTGGACGCACTGCCGTCAAAAGCGCGATTGCCATCAATCGAGGCGGAAACATCGTCAAACGTTTTGGCACCAATAATCGGCGCCGCCAGGCCAACACTGGAGGATTTACCATACTGGGTATCGGCACTTTTACTCGATTGAGTCGACTCAGACAGCTGCACGGTCAGGACATCGCCGACCCGATAGGCCCGGCGGTCCTGAAACAGAGTCATCGCATAGTGATGGCGATAAAGGCTGCCGGACTGAGCCTCTGGCAGAGAGTAATCGAGCTCCGGCGGACCATATTTTTCTTCGTCCGGTGACGGCAGACCAAACTCCTCCCGTCCGGCACAACCAGCCAGCACTAATACACTCAGTAATCCGGCTTTGCTCAGCTTTGTCATTACCTTTTCCTTCATCGCTCACTGCCCCTTACATTGACTGCGCAACGAAACTGCAGCATGTCATCGGCGGCCGAGACCACCTTGGCATTCATCTCGTAGGCGCGCTGAGTGGTGATCATATCCACCATTTCTTCCACGACTTCGACGTTTGAGCCTTCCAGCACACCTTGCTTGATGCTGCCAACGCCGTCTTCACCCGCCACAACCTCATCAGCAACACCACTGGCTTCCGTTTCACGGAACAGGTTACCGCCTACCGCTTCCAGACCAGCCGGATTGATGAAACGCGCCAGCGTGATCTGACCGATCTGCTGTGGCGCCGGATCGCCGGCACTGGTCACACTGACCGTACCGTCCACGCCGACCGACAGAGAAGTGGCGTTATCCGGAATCTGAATCTGTGGTTGCAACGGCAGGCCCTGGCTGTTGACCATCAGGCCTTCCGAGTTGACGTGAAACTGGCCGTTGCGGCTATACATGATTTCGCCGTCAGAGTTTTCAATCTGAAAAAAGCCCTGGCCCATTACCGCCAGGTCCATATCCTGACCGGTGTTTTGAGTGTTGCCCTGGGTAAAGACTTTTTGGGTGCCGACCACGCGCACACCGCTACCCAGCTGAACCCCGGTTGGCAGCTCATTGACCTGATCGACCTGCGCGCCCGGCTGACGCTGGATGCTGTAGAACAGATCCTCAAACACCACCCGATCGCGTTTGAAACCAACGGTATTGACGTTCGCCAGGTTGTTGGAAATGGCGGTCATCTTGGTGTCCTGAGCCGCCATACCGGTTTTACTGACCCATAATGCTGAATGCATGGAAAGTTCTCCTTCGTGTGAGCGCTTAGCTGTTGCTCATTAATCGGTTACCGGCCTGGGCCAGGGTTTCAGCACTTTTCATCATGCGGATTTGCATTTCGAAATTACGCGTCAGAGACATGACGCTCACCAGCTCATCAATCGCCGAAACGTTACTGCCTTCAATATGTTCCGGCGCCAGTTGCACCGTATCATCGGCCGCAAACGGGGCACCGTTCACGCTGTGCAGTAGTGCATCACTCTCTTTTTGTAATTGAGCCGGCTCCGGCTTAACCCGCTTTAAAGTGCCAACTTCAATTTCAGCACCACCACCCGGCGGCACCACCGAGATCACGCCGCGTTCACTCACTTCCACCGTTTGAAAATCCGGCAGCACCATAGGCCCGTTTTCACCGATGACGGCAAAACCGTTGATGGTCAGTGCACCATTAACATCAACCGAAATATTACCGGCGCGGGTATAAGCTTCACCGCCATCCGGGGTCTGTACGGTCAGGTAACCGTCGCCCATGATCGCCACATCCAGTGCGCGGCCGGTTTTGACCACATCACCGCTGTCAAAACGGGTCGTGCCCGAGTTGGTGACCACCATGGTACGGCCGTCGAATCCCGCGCCCTGCAACGGCACACTGCGTACCCGCTCCATATCGGCCCGGAACCCCGCCGTATCGGCGTTCGACAAGTTGTTGGAGCGCACATGCTGGGCTTTGAGAACCCGGCTCGCGCCTGACGTTGCAGTAAACAGCAAACTATCCATGTTCAGCTCCGTTAGATTGAATTGAACAGAACTTGCATCAGTTCATCTTCAGTGGAGATGGTTTTGGCGTTCGCCTGATAGTTACGCTGTGCGGTCATCAGGCCAACCAACTCACCGGTCAAATCAACGTTCGAACCTTCCAGCGCGCCCGGCGTCAGATCGCCCAGCGTACCGGTGCCCGGTACACCCACTGTCGGGTTACCCGAACCAAAACTTTGCGTCCAGGCCGTGCCGCTGACCTTGGTCAGGCCCTGCGGGTTAGCGAAATTGGCCAGCACCACCTGACCTTGCAGCTGTGACTCACCGTTGGTGTACGTGGCGTAAACCATGCCGTTATTTTCAACCCGTACTCCGGCCAGCTCTCCCGAGGTGTAACCGTTCGGATTGTTGGTACTGACACCAAAGTCAGCGCCAAACTGGGTGCTGCCGGTCAGTGACACATCAATGCTCATGGTTTCGGCACCAGCGGCCGGAAAAGTGACGTTAAACGCGCTGACCGGAGAGTTGAGCGTACCGTCGGTATTGAAGGTGACCGGAACAGTGTCAACCACTGAGCCGCCGTCCACCTGGACATTCACTTCCCAGCTGTTGGCATCGGTTTTGGTAAAATACTGGGTGACGGTGTGGCTGTTACCCAGCGAGTCAAATACTTGCGAGGTGTATGACGAGTTGAACGAGGTTGGATCGTTGGGGTCAAAAGCCACCGCTGTCGAGTCATAAGCCGGATCCGCCGGGTCCAGAGCAGGATTACCTGCCGGAACCAGATTGATCGCGCTGGCGCTGGCATCAAAGTTAGCCACAAACTGCAGCGAATCAGTCGCACGCGCCGCCAGAGAAGACGTCGCAATTTGCACATCCCCCACAGTCCCTGTCATCAGGTTGTTGTTAGCATCCACGCTGTAGCCCTGCAATTTGGCACCGGTGTTGCCCACAACGTAGTTGTTGCTGTCGGTACCGAACACACCGGCACGGGTGTACAAGGTTTGTCCCATGCTGTCTTTGGTAACGAAAAAGCCGCTGCCGTTAATAGCCAGATCCATTGCACGACCGGTGCCGCTGATTGAACCGTTTTCATCAAAGTTCTGGGAAATTGACGCCACTTCCACACCACCCGGCTGCATTCCGTTGTAAACGGCAGAGAATTCGGTGCGCGAGCCTTTAAAACCATAAGTGGAAGCGTTGGCAATGTTGTGACTGATGGTGTTCAGTTCCGAGTTGGATGCATCTAAGCCACTCAGCGCAATGTTTAAACTCATAAAATAACCTCTGTGTCCTTAAGGGGGTTAAGCACCAAATTGGGTGATCTGATAAAAAGGAATACTGCCAAGACCGGCAATATTGACCAGCGGCGAACCGCCGTTACTCGGAATGCGTACCTGCTCGACAGCGCCGGCCAGTAACACGTTCGGACTGGCCTGGCCATCCTGAACCTCGACCGTCACCTGATAACTGCCTGGTTTCAGGCCCAGCTCCTGGGGATCAATAGTGAAATCGACATCGCCGGCCGGATGAGCACCGAGCGGCAGCTTGGTGCTTTGACCAAACTCATCAGTGATAACCAGATTGACCTGACTCGACGCGTACTCGAGTTCGACTTTGCCACTTTGTGGCGCTTCTGCACCGAGCTCAAACTGGTTACCGGACACCAGCACTGTCTGACCGACCAGACCTGCGGTACTCAGTACCTGCATGTTATCCAGCAGTACCATGCTGTTTTGCATCAGGCTGGTCATGTTCTCTGTGCTCTGCACCTGAGAAAACTGCGCCAGCTGACTGACGTATTCGGTGCCATCCAGCGGGTTGAGCGGATCCTGATTCTGGATCTGCGCCACCATCAGGCTGATAAATTCATTTTGCAGCGACGATGCCGAGTTAGCATCGACACCATTAGCCGCAATAGCGCCGCCGGTTGTAGTGGCAGCGCCACTGGTATCAGCTGATAAAGCATTAAACTGTGCAATCGTCATTAGCTGCCCTGCCCCAGACGCAGCAGCCCCTGCTGCATACTCTTCACATTGGAGAGCACTTCAACGTTAGTCTCGAAACTGCGGGTCGCCGACATCATATCGGCCATTTCCGCCACCACATCAACATCCGGGTAATAGACATAACCTTCGCCGTCCGCCAGCGGGTTACTCGGTTCAAAACGTTTTTCCGCTTCACCCTGCGCTTTGACCACATCGACAATGCGTACTTCCGCACTCGGATAATCATCTTCGCCTGCGGTCAGTTGACTCTTGTTATATACCGTCGCAAACACCGGCTTGAGCGCCCGATAGGCATCATCCGGGTTAGCCGACACGGCATCGGCGTTCGCCAGATTACTGGCCACCGTGTTCAGACGCACGGTCTGAGCATTCATTGCCGAGCCGGCAATGGAATAGATATCAGTAAATGCCATGATTAACGTCCTTCAATTGCTTTGGCTAAACCACTGAATTTCATATTGAGAAATGTCAGGCTGGTTTGGAAATCCATACTGTTCTGCGTGAATTTGCCCTGCTCGACACCCAGCTCAACCGTATTACCGTCTTTGCTGTTCTGATAAGGAATTGCATATTGAGTTTTAACCAGCAATTCCGGGACTTCCGGGTTCACTCCGTGCAGACCCGCGCCGCGCATCGCGGTGGTGAAACTCAGGTCTCTGGCGAGGTATCCCGGGGTATCAACATTTGCTAGGTTACTCGCGAGGACTTTGGTACGCTGAACCCGAAAATTCAGAGCCTCGGGATGAACTCCTAACGCGCTTTCAAATGAAATTGCCATGCATCTTCCTTACAAGTTGGCTCAAGTAGCCCTGAGAAGAAACAAGATGCATGCCACAAAATAAAACATTTAATATCAATGATTTACAAAAAAATAAGGAAGACGCGCTTCCGCACATCGGAAGCAAGCGCAAGGCAAGGGGAAACAGCCTCAGAGCAACAACACATCAGGTCAACACCAACAAAGCAGACCCGTTCCGGCTTCGTGTTGGGTGCAATGTTGCTGCTCATCAGCCTGGCCTTCAGCCAGCCTGTAAGTGCCAATCCGCAACAGGAACCTTTAATACGCCATGCTGTGGAATCTGCACTGCAGCAGGAAACAGAGCAGACAGCGGCGCTACATCAATGGCCTGACTATCAAACCAACTGGGAGATCTGGGTCCCGGGTGCGGCCAGTCACCTGCCGCAATGTCCTGGTAAGCTTGTCGTCACCGGACGCGATAACCAGTTGCTGCCGGTCGGACGTCTGAAACGTCAGGTCAGCTGTGACAGCGGCTCAACGTCGTGGCACATCAATGTCACCATCAAAGCGTCACTGACGTTACCTGTGGTGGTCACTCAAACCGCCTTGTCACGAGGTCAGGCGCTGGATGCCTCCATGTTGCTACTGGAAAAACGGACCTTGGACAGGGCAGATGAATTTTTCACCAACATCCGCGATACGATCGGAATGGAAGTATCAAGAAGAGTACGCAGCGGCGACATTCTCAGCCCGACGCTAGTCAGCAAGCCGCCTTTGGTTCTTAAGGGGAATCAGGTGGTCATCATCGCTGCTAAAAACGGTATCAACGCCAGTACCAAAGGCGTCGCACTGGAAGATGGAGGCCAAGGAGACCAGATTGAGGTGCAAAACAGCACGTCACACAAAGTCATTCATGCCGTGGTCAGCGGCCTGAATCAGGTCCGAACCCAATTCTGACTGTGCGGAATTTATTGACTCAAGGTAACATTTTTGGCACGCAGCACTCGAATGGCAGCGCGGATTTCGGGTACAAAACCGCGCGATAACTTTTTCTTACCAAAATGGCCGTCAGATTTAATTCGGCACGGCGGCTGGTCGCCTATCGGTATTGACGACGAAGATTGAGGACCCCAGCTATGAAAATTGACAAAGTCTCCGGTGGACACGTACCGCAAACGGCGCTGCAACAGAGCAGTAAACAACCGCTGCAAACTCAAAGTGCCACTCAGACCAACGAAACCGGCGATGAATGCCAACACCGTTGCTCTGGATAAAGCTCAGACCGAACTGGCTCAGCTTCCGGATGTGGACATGGCTAAAGTGGAACAGGTGCGTACGATGCTGGCTAAAGGCGAGTTAAGTCTGGACAGCAAAGCATTAAGTCAGGCACTGATGCAATTTCATACTGGCCACGAATAACGCGTCAAGAAAGGGAAGCAGTCATGGCCTTAAACCGCGGACAACTCATCCAGAGCTTTTTGTACACGATCAGCGAAGATGTCAGAATGTATCGTCAGCTACATCAACTGCTGCAGCAGCAAAAAGCACTCTATCTGCAGTTTGACGGCGAGTCTCTCGGCAACAATATTCGTCAGCAGGTTCCGCTGCTCAATCAGCTCAACCGCAACGCCACACAGCGCTCACAGTGCCTGCAACGCCTGGCGTTACCTAATGACCCGGCCGGCGTGAAACATCTGTTTGGTGCACTGCCTCAGCATTTACAGGAACGGGTACGCAAGCAATGGCGTGCACTGAATACGATGATCGAACAGTGCCAGCACCTCAATCAGAGCAACGGCCACAGCTCAGCCATGCTGCACGAATTGCTGGCAGAAATGACCAACCCGTCTCCGACCTATCAGGAGCGCAGCAGCGCGACACTATGAATCAATGCTCCCTGTTGTACCGCCTTTCCCACTCCAAGTTGTGTCGGTTAGCCGGGAGTATCCTTTTTGTCATGCTGGTGCTTCCGCTGACCAACGCCCAGAGCGCCGCCCAAACCTTTCAGCAGCAAATTGATCGCCAGCACGAGGTATTATCACCTTATCAGACGCAGATTGCCGCTCGCTTCGACCTGTATCAACCTCTGCTCGGGCATATATTCACCCAGCTTAAAAAGCGCAGCCTGCCACCTCAATTAGCTCTGCTGCCGATGCTCGAATCGTCTTTGAACCCTGACGCGATTTCCCATGCAGGTGCTCGGGGTCTGTGGCAATTGATGCCCGCCACAGCAAAGCGCTTTGGTCTTACGATGCCCCCGCAGGATCAACGCCTGGATGTATTTCACAGTACCGATGCGGCGCTTAAGTATCTGACATTTTTGTATAACAAATTTAGCGGCGACCTGGCACTGACCATAGCAGCCTACAATGCCGGTGAAGGCCGCGTTGCCCGCGCGATAGCGCGAGCCAACAGCCGTGAGTTTGAACACTTAATCCTGCCAGCTGAAACCCGCCAGTACGTGGCGCGTTTTTATGCTCTCAACGGGCTGGTTGATGTGGATAAGCTCGATAGCCGGAGCTTTAGCCCGCTGATGTTGTTCAGCAGCCAACCCAGCATCACCCGTCAGCCGCTGATTGACCTTCAGCCTCTGCCCCCTCTGGTCAAATTGTAACGGGCAAAGCCCCTTCATCATTGTCCAGCGACCACAAAAAAGCCGCCAGGACAGGCGGCTTGGGAAGATTATTTTTTCTGACGCGCTTCAAACGCGGCCAGCTGCTCCGGCGTCGCCGCTGGTTGATGATTGGCTTTCCACTCATCGTAGGTCATACCGTACACACGCTCACGAGCGTCATCAATATCCAGATCTAATCCCATTTGTTCCGCTTCTGCCAGGTACCATTTGCTGAAACAGTTACGGCAGAAGCCCGCCAGAATCATGAGGTCGATATTCTGCACATCTTTGTTGTTATCCAGATGCGCCAGCAAACGGCGGAACACCGCTGCATCCATTTTATCCTGCTGTTCTTGGGTCAGATCTTTATGTTTAAATTCGGCCACGGGACTTTCCTTTCTTGTTGTCTGCCTGCCACCGGCCAAAGCAGACCGGTCACAGAGGTGTATCTGTCATTTATAACACGCTGCCAGTTATTTATAAAACTCACACCGCTATTTTAAAACGGATAAAGTCATTATAAAACAAGCAAACAAAAACGCCCGGGACAAGCCCGGGCGTTGAGATTCAGTCGTTGTGACTCAGAGAAATCAGCCCTGAATACCAACAATCAGCCATGGTGCATTCGGCGTTGTCAGGTCACGTTTCCAGGTGCCAGATGTCTTCGATATCCTCTTCGATACCTTCACCCGCATCACGGTAACGGCCGCTAAACTGCAGGCTCAGCTGCGCTTTGCTCGCATCATAATCAGCACGTACGATTTCTGCATCCACATACATCACGTCGGTCTGCGGAGCCGTGTCAATCTTGGCACGCTCTTCTTTCAGGTCTTCAAACAGGCTTGGTGACACATATTCCTCAATGGTGTGCAGCTGGTTGTGGTTCCAGGCACCTTGCAGAATACGGTAATGCTCACGCGCACCGTTGATGAACGCGACGCGATCGAAACCGGCCGGTAAATTGTGCGGTACATCGCTTTGCATCGTGCTACCAAAACCACCTGCAGGTGCTTGCGGCTGCTCAAAGTTGTGCACATTCGGCTGTTCAAACTGGTTGCGGTTCATTCCGCCAAACGCCGGTTGCTGCTGGTTCATACTGCCCTGCTTGGCCCCCAACACTCCGCGCATCAGTTTAAAGATCACGAAAGCAATCAGACCCATGATCAGGATATCCATAAACTGGATACCTTCAAAAGCGCCACCGAAGAAGGCAGCCAGCAAACCACCAGCCAGAAGGCCGCCCAGCAGACCACCCATTAATCCTTTTTTAGAGGAATTCTGTGCTGTTTGTGTGCCGTTTTGTTGTTTTAGCGAATTGGTCGGTTGGCTACTTTGCGTCGGCGCAGGCGATGTGTTGTAGCTTTTACCAAATGACTTACCGCCACCAAATTTTTTGGCAGCATCCGCCACTGGGGTAAACGCAACAGAAACCATCACTAATGCGACCAGAGAAAACAGACGTTTCATACTTATCCTTAGCTCGTTACTGGTAATGGCCCTTAACAGGACCCTAAACCTATTTTGATACCGGGTCATCATAGCGGCTTCAATATCACAATCAAACATTTTGCTTTTGCTGACTTGTATCAGGATATTGCAAACTTCGTTCGGACATAGTGAACCATTTACTGTGTTAGGTTGTCTAATCGCCATCAACAGCCTTTGATTTTCAAAGCGTTGCTGTAAATTTTCATGTATCCCGAACGGAACTCAACCGACAAGCGATGTTACAAACGGCAGCAATAAAGCCGACTTCGCTGCAAAAATCCGTTGTACACGCTTTCAAAAGCACATGCTTATTGAGAGATTAGTTGACGCTCCATCGGGGGGTTATTAGAATAATTGAACATTGTTCATTAAGTGTTATTCCACATGGCAAGACGAAACGACCATACACGAGACGAGCTGATTGCGTTGACCCTCAATACGGTAAAAGAATTTCTCCACACGCACTCTCACCACGAACTGAGCCTGCGTAAAATCGCGACAATGATCGGCTATGTGCCGAGTACATTAGTGAACGTGTTTGGTAATTACAATCTGCTGCTGCTTCATGTGGTGGCACAAACGCTGGACGAAACTGGCTACCGAAGCCAAAGCCGTAGTGACCCAGAGTAAAGATCCGGCTCAGGCACTTTATCAGCTCGCTTACTGCTATCACGACTTTGCCAAGAAAAATCCTTATCGCTGGCAGTTAATCTTTGCCCATAATATGAATGGCGAACAGTTGCCTGAGTGGCAGTCGCAGCGGATTGAACACATGACCAGCATGCTGGAAGGACTGCTACACGTCATGGCCCCTCAGCGTACCGACAGTGAAATTCTGCGCACCAGCCGGGTTTTGTGGTCAGGAGTGCATGGAATCACCCTGCTGAGTGTAGACGACAAATTCTTCGCTGCTGAGCCTGTCGATGGCAAGGCATTGATTGAAGACCTACTCTCTAACTATCTGGCCAACTGGTAAGCATCAAGGAAACGTAATGCCACATTCTCAAACGTCACTGTTAACCCAGCGGCGTTTTCTACCCTATTTTATTACCCAATTCTTTGGCGCATTCAACGACAATATTTTTAAAAACGTATTGTTACTGCTGGTTGCCTTTGCAGGCTCCGGTGCTCTGCCGGTATCCAGTGATCTGTTTATCAACCTGGCTGCCGGCTTATTCATTCTGCCTTTTTTCCTGTTTTCCGCCTCTGCTGGCGTGCTGGCCGACAAATACGAAAAGTCCGCCTTTATCCGTAAAGTAAAGTTGGCAGAGATTGCCATCATGTGTGTCGGTGCTCTTGGGTTGGTGACGGAAAGTTATGGTCTGTTGTTGTTTATCCTGTTTTTGATGGGTACTCAATCTGCTTTTTTCGGGCCGGTAAAATACGCATTACTGCCACAGCAGCTTAAATCTCAGGAATTAGTCCCTGGCAATGCGCTGGTCGAAACCGGCACTTTTTTAGCTATTTTGCTCGGTACGCTGGGAGCCGGCATCATCGCGTCTGCAGAACATGCGCGCTACATCGCTGCCGGCGCCGTATTGCTGTTTGCTCTGTTCGGCTACCTCGCCAGCCGCGCTATTCCTGAAGCGCCGGCCAGCGCACCGGATCTCAAATTTCGTTGGCGGCCGATTCAGCTGACCCGCCAGACTCTGGCTATCGCACGCAGTGACCGCACTATTTTTCAGTCGATGATGGCGATCAGTTGGTTCTGGTTTCTTGGCGCCGCTTACCTGACCCAGTTTCCCAACTTCACCAAACTGTTTCTCAATGGTACCGAAAGTTCGGTCTCTTTCTTACTGGCCCTGTTTTCTATCGGTATTGCGGCCGGATCACTGGCTTGCGACAAAATGTCCGGCCACCGGATTGATGTTGGTATCGTGCCGCTCGGCAGCCTGGGGATCAGTATTTTCGGCTACCTGATGGCAAGCAGCATTCCCGATGATTTACCG
Source organism: Vibrio sp. CDRSL-10 TSBA (assembly GCA_039696685.1). NCBI lineage: Bacteria > Pseudomonadati > Pseudomonadota > Gammaproteobacteria > Vibrionales > Vibrionaceae > Vibrio > Vibrio sp. CDRSL-10 TSBA. The sequence goes on from CP155566.1 coordinate 2,342,536, forward strand.
CTCTTCCAGCAATTCAGCGAATTTGTCAGCTACACCCCTTTATGGCCATTGTATATTTATCTGTTGTTACTGGGCGTATCCGGCGGGATCTTTATCGTGCCGCTGTATGCCATGATGCAGCAACGCGCCAAAGCGAGCGAGCGTGCTCAGGTCATCGCAGCACTCAATATTTACAACTCACTGTTTATGGTCGGCAGCGCGCTGCTCGGCATTGTCTGTTTATCACTGCTGAACCTGAGCATAGTGCAGCTGTTTATCCTGTTGTCTGTGATGAATGTGCTGATGGCGGTCTACCTGTTTCTGCAAGTGCCGATTTTTGTGGTGCGTTTTCTGGTCTGGGCACTGACTCATACTATTTACCGTGTCCGGCATAAAAACCTGCATCATTTACCACAGCAAGGCGGTGCTCTGATCGTGTGTAACCATGTCAGCTATATGGATGCCCTGCTGCTGAGTGCAGTTTGTCCGCGCCTGATTCGCTTTGTGATGCACGAAGAGTACGCCAATATCCGCATTGCGCGCCGTTTCCTCAAGCGGGCCGGCGTGATCCCGATAGACTCCGATGACCGCGCCTCGATCCGCCGTGCATTTACCGAGGTAGAACAAGCTTTGCAACAAGGTCATCTGGTATGCATTTTCCCGGAAGGCCGCCTGACCGAAGATGGCGAAATGAATCCGTTTATGCGCGGTATCGACCTGATACTAAGACGCAGCCCGGTGCCGGTAATTCCGATGGCGATTAAAGGGCTGTGGGGCAGTTTCTTCAGCCGTTATAAAGGTCGCGCCTGCAGCAGTCTGCCCAGTCGTTTCCGCTCACGGATTGAAATCGAAGCCGGCAGCGCCGTTGCCGCCTGCGACGCTAACACTCAAATGATGCACGCCAAAGTCGCGGCCCTGCGTGGTGACTGGAAGTAGCTTGGTGCGACTTTCCGTTCACCAATTTCCGCTCACGACTTTCCGTTCATTACTTTCAGTTCGCTGCTTTCCGTTCACGAAGAACAAGCGTTCAGTTTAGCTGAACGCTTGTTCAAAACATTAAGACTTTCTGACCATCAGCAATGGGTTACAATCAGTTTCCACTTCGCTCAAGGTCAATCCTATGTCGTGCAACTCACTGCCTGTTAAGCTGAGATATCTGCCTTTTGTGCTGGTTCTGCTGGCCTGTATCACGCCTTATCTTACCTCTCCCACTGCGCTGATACTGGGGTTCCTGCTGGCGACGTTGGGTTGGGTTCCAGGCGGACTGCCACTTGCGAAGATCACCAAAAGATTGCTGGCTTACTCGATTGTCGGCCTCGGTTTTGGCATCCCGTTGCAGGAAGCACTCAGCGTGACCAGCGACGGTATCGGCCTGATTGTGGCAAGTATTTGCGGTACTCTGCTGCTTGGTACCCTGCTGGCACGGCTTATCGGCCTGAATGCCACCGCCGGTCATCTTATTGCCTCGGGGACCGCCATTTGTGGCGGCAGTGCTATTGCGGCCGTGGCTCCGGCAGTCAATGCCGATGACGATCAAACCGCAGTGGCCCTGGGTACGGTATTTCTGCTCAATTCACTGGCGCTGTTCGTGTTTCCGCTTATCGGCCATGCCCTCAATCTTGATCAGCATACCTTTGGTACCTGGGCGGCCATCGCCATTCATGATACGTCATCGGTGGTCGGCGCTGCTTCAGCGTACGGTGAAGAGGCGCTAAAAACGGCCACCACACTCAAGCTGGCGCGCGCATTGTGGATTGTGCCGGTTGCCCTGCTCAGTGCCTGGATGTTTCGCAGTGAATCGAAAAAAGTGACCATCCCGTATTTCATTCTCTTTTACTGCGCGGCGATAGGATTCAGCGATCAGTTGCCGCAGTTTGAGGTGGTATATCAGCAGATTTTCGGCCTGGCCAAGCAAGCCCTGGTGGTGTGTCTGTTCTTGATTGGCTGCAGCTTGTCGGTCCGGCGTTTACGCGCTGCCGGTGCCAAGCCGCTGTTGTTCGGTATTGTACTCTGGATAGTTATATCGACTTCGTCTCTGGCTTGGCTGCTGAGCCAGACAAACGGGTAACTGGAGAGCGCTGTACTTCCCAGGCGACGACCAGCACCAACAGGAAAGCACTTAACTCAGCCACCGAACGCGGCCAGCCATCCTGGGTCAGGGCAATCAGCAATTGCAGGGCGATGACGCCAACAAGTAAGCCTTTCTTCATGGTCAGATAATCCCGAATCTTTATAAATCCGGGTTCATTATGCCCAACCGTTATAAGAAGCAAAATTCTGTTTTGGTCTAACTCATAACCCGATATCGGGTCTGATGATGCGCCAGCCATTGCTTCAGGGCCTGGCGCGATACTTTAATGCCGCTGTTCATCAGTTGCTCCGGCATAGTGAAATAAGCCACCGGCCACTTGAATTTCTCAAGCTTCCCTTCGCACCAGGCTGCCCCTTGCTCCAGCGAAAATTCCGCTTGTGCGCTATGCACTACCGCAACCGGTCTGGCGCCAAATTCGTCATCTTCAACTGCCACTACCATCGCCAGCTGCACTTCCGGATGACGGCTGAGCACGGCCTCAATTTCTTCACAGTGAATGTTTTCACCGCCGGAAATAAACTGATTGTCGGCGCGTCCGATAATCACCAGTTGCTCATCCTGCCATGCGCCGAGATCTTTACTGTCAAACCATCCGTCCGGCTCAGCGACAGGATGCAAAATCCCTTGATGGTAATAACCTCTGGCCAGGGTTTCGCCACCAATGTAAATCCGCTGGCCGCGCAGTTGTACCTGGCGTCCGGCTAATACATGTCCGGCTCCGCTGTGCCCGTCTACCCGTTTCGCCGTAACGGTTGAGGCAGCTTCTGTCATGCCATAGCCAAGCCAGGTTTCAATGCCCGTTTCCGCAGCCTGCTGCGCCAGCCGGACCGGAATATGGCTGCCACCAAGTAACACATGAGTCAGGCTGAGTTCGATTCCGGCATCCAGCAGCCGTTTGAGTTGGGTCGGCACCAGAGACGCGTGCGTAACCTGAGCCATGTCACAAGCCAGATCAGCGCTGCCAATTTTCAGGCAGCCGCCGGCCAGCAGCCAGCGGTAAACAATCGCCAGACCGGAAACGTGATAGAGCGGTAAGCTAAGCAGCCAGGTATCTTCAGCGCTGAACACAAACTCCTGCAATAAGCCCTGCGCGGAAGCCAGATGCTGGGCATGAGTGTGCGCCACCGCCTTAGGAGTGCCGGTTGAACCGGAGGTAAAAATCAAAGTGGCCAGGTTGTCAGCCTGATAGAGATCGCCATGCCACTCAACCGAACGGCCAGCAGATTCAGTAACGTGTAATGCCTGGGGTATCTGAATGAAATTGACGGCTCTGTCTGTCTGACAACAATCTGTCTGAGAAGAATCACTCTGCGAAGAATCAATGTGCAACAAATCAGACAGCCGGGAAACTTCGGCCCCGGGAGCCAGCCAGAGGTGGGGCTTTTGATGCGCGCTATAAAGCGCGTCCAGTTTGAGGAGCAAAGCCTGCGCAGGCTGAGGCATAGTCAGGGCACAAATGACGCCACGCGACGCCGCGGCCAGTAACCACAGCAACGTATGCGGATGATTTTTACCAACCAGTGTCAGCACGTCTCCGCTCTGTAAACCTTGCAGATGAAGTGCCTGAGCATACTGCTCAATACGCTCAGCCAGCTGCTGCCAGGTTAACGATTCTTGCTCAAGACGCAGCGCCACCTTATCCGGCGTGCGCTGCTGCCATTGTTGCCAAGGGGTCATGCGTGGTGCGACTGCCACACCAGCTCCTGATCCTGCAGTGTCTGCACTGGCAGTTCACAACCCGGCCAGGCGGTTTCAAGCTGCGCCTGATAAAGACCTATGGTATCCAGCCCAGGAATTTCATCCGGTAACAACCATTTGGACAGGCGGGCTAACTGGGTCAGACCCAGACTCGATTCCAGGCTGGAACTGACCACCACCTGAAGATTGAGTGCTCTGGCTTTCTCAACCAGACGAATACAGAAAGGTACGGAACCAATCACGGTCGGTTTAATAATGATGGTTTTGGCGCCGGTCAGCTCTTCGAGACGAAAATCATCCATCCGTACTGCCTGCTGCAGCGTCTCATCCCAGGCAATCGCGATCCCGGTATCGATGGCAAACGACAGGCTCTCACTCGGTGAATGGCACGGTTTCTTCGATATAAGTAATCCGGCCACGACGTGACGGAGCGACATACTGAGCGAATTTAGCCGCTTTTTCTTTGTTCCAGGCGCGATTGGCATCGAGACGCAAAGTCAGATCCGGCATGGATTCGAGAAACAGGTTAACCAGCATGCCGTCACGTACCGGCTCATACAGGCCAACCTTAATTTTAGCGACCTTTTTACCAGGCATAGCTTCCAGTTGCGGGATCAGTTCATCCGGGTCGCCGGTGCACAGCGGTGCGGCCTGATATTGCCCATCTTGGGGCAACTCACCAGCCAGTTCCAGCTCAGCCATAGACACACCAAATGCCACAGACGGAAATAATTCATCCAGTCCAAGCGGTTGCCCTTTAACCCACAGTTCCAGCTGTTCCTTAGCCAGGGCTCCCGCCTCGTCAATGGTTTCGACGCTAAATCCTTTTAACGGCGCGACTTCACCACGCCCTATTCGGCCATTTTCCTGAAGTTCGACAATGAAGCCTTCACGTTCGGTTAATTTCTCTTCACGAAGAATGACGCCGCTATCCATCGGCAGACGATAACGGTACAGTTTTGCGCTGCGCATATCCAACCTAACTCTGTTGTTATTCCTGGATGTTCCCACTGTCGGCACGGAATGCGCCAAGACAATGACATCACATAGGGTTATACGTCGTAAGCAAAAAGCGGCCCACTTTTGCGCGGACCGCAGTGATTTTACGGGTTACGCGGGAATTTATTGAAGTCCGGGCGGCGTTTTTCGTTAAACGCGTTACGGCCTTCCTGGCCTTCATCTGTCATATAGAACAGCATGGTGGCGTTACCAGCCAGTTCCTGCAGGCCAGCCTGACCATCACAGTCCGCGTTCAGTGCGGCTTTGAGACAGCGTAGCGCCATCGGGCTGTGTTGCAGGACTTCACGGCACCAACGTACGGTTTCTTTTTCCAGATCCTGCAATGGCACCACAGTATTGACCAGGCCCATATCCAGCGCTTCCTGGGCGTCATAGAACCGACACAGGAACCAGATTTCACGAGCTTTCTTCTGACCGACAATCCGCGCCATGTAAGAAGCGCCCCAGCCACCGTCAAAAGAGCCGACTTTAGGCCCGGTCTGACCAAACTGGGCGTTTTCTGCGGCAATCGTCAGGTCACACATCATATGCAGTACGTGACCACCACCAACGGCCCAGCCGGCTACAGAAGCAATCACAGGTTTCGGGCAGGTCCGGATCTGACGCTGAAAGTCGAGCACATTGAGATGGTGGGTGCCCGATTCATCTCGGTAACCGCCGTAATCGCCACGAATTTTCTGGTCACCGCCCGAGCAGAATGCATCTTCACCCAGGCCGGTTAAAATGATCACACCAACATTTTCATCGTAGCGTGCATCCGCCAGCGCATTGATCATCTCTTTGACGGTCTGCGGACGAAACGCATTGCGTACCTGAGGGCGGGCAATGGTAATTTTGGCGATGCCATCCGGCGACTTGTGATAATCGATATCTTCATAAACTGAGCCGCAATCATGCCATTCGACCGGTGCATAAAGTTCTTGTTCTGAAATGCCTACTGTTTTAGCCATGCTGATTCCCATTGTTGTCACTCGCTGTTGATGACAGCGAGCCAATTAAACGCTGAATGATCAGGGCGAACGCCTCAGGCTGCTCATGATGAACATTGTGCCCGGCCTGCCCGACCTGACTGAAGCTCAGCCCGCTTTGTGTTGCGAGCTGCGAAAATTTGCTGTCCCGTTCACCACACACATAATGCATCTTTAAGCGGGTTCGTTGCAGTGCCGGCAGCAGGTAAGGCTGGGTTGCCAGCGAGGTTGATAACAGCATACCTGCCACTGCCTGACCAAGATTAGCACTGCGTTTGGTGATTAAGGTTTGTCTTTGCGCATGGTTTAGTGAACTAAATACCGCTTGTTGATACCAATCGCTTAATACCTGTGCAATCGGTTCGTGCGCGAAACGCATCGCCCAGCGACTGTCATTAATCCAGCGCTGCTGCCGTTTCTTGATCGGTTTGCAGGCCAAAATTACCACCTTCAATCAGCAAGCCTGTGAGGTTACAGCCACTGAACCAGCCACACGCGGCCCCTGCCATGGCAATGCGTCCGCCAAGTGAATAGCCGACCAGCCATATCGGGCGCTTTCCCCCGGCGCGGCGGACAATGGTTTGTGCCACCTGTTCACAGCATTGCTGTAAATCGTCACAGCAAATCGCTTGGCTGTGACCATGTCCGGGCAAATCAATAGCCAACCAGTCTGCATCCGGTAGACGATCCAATACCGGCTGCCAGTCATGTGTGCTGCCGAGCAAGCCATGCAGAAACACCAGCAACGGCCGTTCTACCGCCGATGGCGTGTTATCTGAGCAATGACCGGACGAGCGACTATAGAGCATGAATCTGTGCACTGATCTGTTGGATGTGTCGGGCGGCCTGCTGCGGCTGCGTGACAACCTCCACCAGCAACGTCCCCTGTCCCGATTCAAAATGGGCGTCGATTACGGTTTGATAATGCGCCAGAGTTTGCGGGCGGGCATAAGCCAGACCAAACTGCTTGGCCGCGAACTCAAACTGCATGCCGTGTGGCATCTGATACAAGGCCTGACGCTCCTGCTCAGGCACCGGCAGCAGATCAAAAATCGCCCCGCCATCGTTATTAGTCACCACAATCACAACCGGCTGCGAAGTTTGACGCAGCAAAGCGAGTGAATTGAGATCGTACAGCAGTGAAGTGTCACCAAGCAGAATCATTAACGGCTGGTTAAGCGCGCGCTGCACACCGGCTGCACTGGCGACTAGGCCATCGATACCCGATGCACCGCGGTTGGAATAGACTTCACGGCCATCAAGTCTGCTCAGCATATCGGTCAGACGGACAATCAGGCTGTTACCGATAAAAAGCGGCACCAAGGGCGCGCGCTGACTGAGATCGAGCGCAACAGCGACTTCGGTCAGACTATCGGCAGAGCCGTTCAATCCGTCGCCAGACAAAGTTGATGCAGCCAGTTGCGCGGTTGCACCGGCCATGTGGCGCAGTTCATCTGCCCAGCCACGGCCGGCGTTGTTAAGCGGCTGCTTTACTGAGCGCTGCGCGGCGGCGGACTGAATCGAAACCCAGTCACGGATATTAGCCACCCAGTGCTGCTGCGGCAGGTGAGACGGGTTGTTACGGCCGGCATCCGGCGACACATACCAATAGTCGCAATCAAAGGCGCTGATTTGACGTTGCAGCCACTGATTAAGCCGTTTAGATACCACTCTGGCGCCAAACTGAAGCACCACCTGGCACTCACTCAAGCGGGCACTGGCTGTGGCATTTTGCAGCCACAAATCATAATGTGCCCACTCACTGCTGACACCGGACTGGGTATCACACAGCACCGGCCAGCCGAGCTGGCGGGCAAAATGCAGCGCCGCCTGAGCCTGACACCGCGGCAAAGAGCCGATAATCACCAGACCTTTACGATTAAACGATGTGGCCTCGAGTGGCGTGACGTGAGTCTCCGGCATCAGACGCAGAGTATAGGGCACATCTGCATTGTGCCAGTCGGCTACCCGCGCAAGATAATCGCTGTATAAGTCCGCAGATGAAGTCGAATAAAGCGGCTCGGGGAACGGGCAGTTAATATGTACTGCGCCGCCATACTGCGCCTGTTTGAACATTGCATCATCAAGGGCACTGAGCAGCCAGCTCAAGGGCAGGTGCACACCCGGACTGGGTAAATTCATCGCCGCAGTGACATGGGAAGAGAAAATGCCGACCTGATCGATCGCCTGGTTAGCTCCACAACCGACTAACTCAACCGGCCGGTCTGCGGTTAACACCACCAGCTTTTCTCCGGTCAGGCCGGATTCGGCAATCGCCGGCAACAAGTTGGCGACCGCGGTGCCTGACGTGACGATCACCGCCACCGGCTTGGTACTGGCTTTGGCCAGTCCCAGAGCTAAAAAGCCTAACCCGCGTTCATCAAAGTGAGTATGCAGAGTCAGATTGGGATGCGCGGCGGCTTCCAGTGTCAGCGGTGTCGAACGAGAGCCGGGCGCGACGCACACATCACTGACCCCGAAGTGGGTCAGCTCTTCAAGCAAGGTCCGGCTCCAGATCCGGTTAAGCTGTGCCTGATCGTGGCTCATGAGGCAACTCCCAGCGGCAGATTGTCACTGATCAAACTGAGCAGAGTGGACATCTTCTTGTCCAGCTCCTGCCACTCATAGTGAGCTTCTGAGCCTGGTACAATCCCGGCCCCGGCATAAAGTTGGACTTCATTTTCCAGCACCAGAGCACTGCGGATTGCGACACAAAATTCTGCCTGCTGATGGCTGAAATAGCCCATCGAACCGGCATACCAGCCGCGGGCAAAAGGTTCATGCCGGGTAATAAAATCCAGCGCCGGTTTACGCGGCAGTCCTGCCACAGCAGCGGTCGGCTGCAAAGCACTCAACAGCTGTACGCCATTCACCCCGGGTTGCAAATTGGCGTGAATCGCCCGCTTCAAGTGCTGCACTTTACTCAGGCGCACCAGGTGCGGTTTCCGGATCGACATCGATAGATTCAGCATGTGGCGTAAGACGTTCAATAATGTCATCCACCACCACCTGATTCTCATGCAGATTCTTGCGATCTTGGGTCAACCAGTTCGCCAGTTCCAGATCATGAGCGGCATTAGCACCGCGCCCGATAGTCCCGGCCAGCGCTTCGGTATACAGCTCCTGACTGTGGCGTAAATAGAGCCGCTCGGGCGTCGAGCCCATAAAACAGTGTTTACTGTCCAGCGCCAGCATAAAGTGAAAACTGTGATGGTTTTGCTGCGCACTGGCTTTCAGCAACTGAGCGGCACTGAGCGGGCCATCGAGAGTTAAACGGGTCTGACGGGCAAGGACGACTTTTTTAAAGTCCTGTTTTTCAATACCGTCTAACACGTCCTGTACCAGTTGCGCCCAGCCGGACTCACTCGGTGCATGCCGGACCTGTCTCACTTCACGGTGAATGGCAGGTAACGGTTTAACTTCCGCCACCAACTTGTTGAGGGTGGCAAGTGTCCGGGCCGATTCCTGATTGACATTCGCCGCCAGCAGCCAGGTATTATCCACCCGCATCAGTTCAACCTGAGGCAAAAAGAAAAATGACGACATGCAGCGCTGGTTTTTATCGGTATGACCGTCAAACGATCGTCCGCCCCAAACGCGTTGATTCTCACCGACAATGGCATAGGCCGGTGCCGGATCGGTAAAAGTATATAACTGCCCGAGCGCAATCACTTCCTCGCGGCTATCTCGTGACTGCCAGTAAAATTTAGGGTAGACCGGTTGGGCTTCAAGCCAATCGATAAGCGCGAATGGCGGCTTTCCTGCCAGCACCTGAGTGAAACGGACGTCGTTTTCCTGCGCGTCGTGGATTTGCTCTATTAAGTGAGCAATGGCTTGATAAAAATTCAACAAAACGACCTCGACTTAGCTGAGACTCGATGTAACACGGTTACTCTATTGAGAGAACCCACTAAAATCAAGGGTATATCGTATCTTTTCCCACCAATTCTGCGTGCCACAGCCACATTGTACACATAAATTCATTACCTTAACGAATGTAAGGTCATAAAAACTTTCGGACAGCTTATCTAAGCTCTGAATTGAGCAACTTGGGGTACTGACAAAATTTAACCTCGAAAGGACAATATGGCCTAGATTTATATCCTAAAAAAAGGCAATCTGTAGAGGTTTAATAAACAAATTTCATCATTTTCAGGAACAAGACAATGCAAAATATCGGGATGTCGTCAAAACTCGATAATGTCTGCTATGACATTCGAGGACCAGTGCTCAAACATGCTAAGCGCATGGAAGAAGAAGGGCAGAAAATACTAAAGCTTAATATCGGCAACCCGGCCCCGTTTGGTTTCGACGCCCCGGATGAAATCCTGGTCGACGTAATTCGCAATCTGCCAACCTCGCAAGGTTACTGTGATTCCAAAGGTATCTACTCGGCACGTAAAGCAGTCGTTCAGCACTACCAGAAAAAAGGCATCCGCTCTCTGGATGTCGAAGATGTTTATATCGGCAACGGCGCATCCGAACTGATCGTGATGGCGATGCAGGCGCTGCTGAACAACGGTGATGAAATGCTGGTTCCTGCCCCGGATTACCCGCTCTGGACCGCCGCTGTTGCGCTGTCCGGCGGTAAAGCGGTGCACTACCTGTGTGATGAGCAAGCCGACTGGTATCCGTCACTCGACGACATCAAGAAAAAGATTACGCCGAACACGCGTGGCATCGTCCTGATCAACCCGAACAACCCGACCGGCGCGGTATACAGCCGTGACTTCCTACTGGAAGTTATTGAAATCGCACGTAAGCATAAACTGATTATCTTTGCAGACGAAATCTATGACAAAGTCCTGTACGACGGTGCGACCCACACGTCGGTGGCGACGCTGACCGAAGATGTCCTGGTTGTGACCTTCAATGGCCTGTCCAAAGCCTACCGTGTTTGTGGTTTCCGTGGCGGCTGGATGTTCCTGACCGGACCAAAACATCAGGCCAGCGGCTATATCTCCGGATTGGATATGCTGGCCTCGATGCGTTTGTGTGCCAACGTACCAATGCAGCACGCGATCCAGACTGCTCTGGGCGGCTATCAGAGTATCAATGAATTGATCCTGCCGGGCGGACGTCTGCTTGAGCAGCGTGACCGAGCCTGGGAACTGATTAACCAGATCCCGGGGGTATCGTGTGTGAAGCCGAAAGGCGCTATGTATCTGTTCCCGAAAATTGATACCAAAAAATACAGCATTAAAGACGATCAGCGCATGGTACTCGACTTCCTGAAACAGGAAAAAGTCCTGCTGGTACAGGGTACCGGCTTCAACTGGCCGAAACCGGACCACGTACGCATCGTGACCCTGCCGCATGTTGAAGATCTGGAAGTGGCGATCGGCCGTTTTGAGCGTTTCCTGAGCACTTACAGCCAATAACGCTTTCCTCTTCCTTTCCTGATCAGTTAGGCTTAAAAGGCTCTCTTTTCTAAACTAAAAGAGAGCCTTTTGTTTTATTCAGCGATCAACCAGGATGTCGAGCGTTATGAAAGAAAGCCATTTTTTTGCCCACCTCGCCCGTATGAAACTCATTCAGCGCTGGCCACTGATGCGTTCCGTTTCCAAAGAGAACATCTCCGAACACAGCCTGCAGGTAGCGTTTGTCGCCCATGCACTGGCCGTGATTAAGAATAAAAAATTCGGCGGACAACTCAATCCCGAGCGGATTGCGATTCTGGCCATGTATCATGACTCGAGTGAAGTGCTGACCGGCGACCTGCCAACACCTATCAAATACTTCAATCCGGACATCGCCAAAGAGTACAAAAAAATCGAAGCAGCCGCAGAAACGTCGCCTGCTGTCAATGCTGCCGGAAGAATTTCACGACGATTTTGCGCCTTTTCTGGTCTCCGATGCAGCGCATGCCGAGGATTCCGCGATCGTCAAACAAGCCGACTGCCTGTGCGCTTATCTGAAATGTCTGGAAGAGCTCAGCGCCGGTAACCACGAATTTGCTCTGGCCAAAAAACGTCTCGATGTGACGCTGCGTGAGCGCTACACCGAAGAAATGGATTATTTTCTGCAAACCTTTGCCCCCAGCTTTGAATTAACACTGGACGAGATAAGCTAACTCGCTGTAGTTTTTATAAAAACCGTGTCATATCGGGAGCAATCAATGCAGGTAACCATCAGTTCAGACTGGCAAGAGCGCAACAATGACGAACATAAAATTCGTCGCAATGATCATCGGAGTCCGTATCAGCGTGATCGGGCCCGTATTCTTCACTCGGCCGCGTTTCGCCGCTTACAGGCCAAAACCCAGGTGCACGGCACCAGTTTGAACGATTTCCACCGCACCCGGCTGACCCACTCGCTGGAAGCCTCGCAAATCGGCACCGGTATTGTCGCGCAGATAAAACTCAAGCAGCCTCAGTTTCGTGATTTACTGCCGTCAGACAGCCTGATTGACTCGCTGTGCCTGGCGCATGATATCGGCCATCCGCCTTACGGCCATGGCGGTGAAATCGCACTCAACTATATGATGCGTGAGCACGGTGGCTTTGAGGGCAATGCGCAGACGTTTCGTATCGTCACCTGTCTTGAACCCTATACCGAGCATCACGGCATGAACCTGTCACGTCGTACCCTGCTCGGCCTGCTCAAATACCCGGCGCTGCTCAGCCGCACCCGGGCGGAAAAACTCCCGGAATCTGTTCCGCACCAGCGTCAGCTGAAAGCCAAAGACTGGGCGCCGGCCAAAGGGGTCTACAACTGTGACAGTGCAATTCTGAATTGGGTACTGGCTCCGCTCAGCGCCCATGACCGTAAACTGCTGGGCGAAATGCGTGCAGAAACCCGCTCGCCTTATCAGCACCAGAAGACACGTTTTAAATCCCTCGATTGCTCAATTATGGAGCTGGCCGATGATATTGCCTACGGCGTGCATGATCTGGAAGATGCAATTGTGCTCGGCATGGTCACGCAGACCCAGTGGCAACAGGCCGCGGCCAGCCAGTTAGCTTTGTGCGGTGATGAGTGGTTTGCTGAGCATATTGAAGCATTGAGCAGCATGCTGTTTTCCGGCCAGCATCATGTGCGTAAAGATGCGATTGGCGGCATCGTGAATGCCCTGCTGACCAGTGTCAGCGTCCAGCCGGTTGATGCCGCGTTCGACAGCGATCTTCTGGCATTTAACGCCTATCTGGAGCCGAACATGCATAACGCGCTGGAAGTGCTGAAAAGCTTCGTCAGTCAGTACGTTATCCAGGTACCGCAGGTGCAACGCTTTGAATACAAAGGTCAGCAGATCATTATGGATTTGTTTGAAGCCCTGGCCGCCGACCCGGAACGTCTGTTACCGGAGGCAACTCAGGAGAAATGGCGCACCGCAGAGCATGCCTCAGAAGACGGAATGCGGGTCATCTGCGATTACATTGCTGCGATGACCGACGGCTACGCTCAGCGCCTGCATCAGCAGCTGTTTTCCGCCCACGTTAATTACTAAAACAAATGACTGAATGAAGGCAAGGGGCATCTGTGCCCCTTGTTATTCCTTATTGAGGTAATTACGCTCAAACACACCGGGCGGCATTTGCTGAATCTGGTAGTCGATCATGGTATCAAATGCCGACATCAGCGGCGAAAAGTCCTGTTCAGGTTGCAGGCTCTGCAGCAAATGATAGCCCGCTTCCACGGTTGATAACGCATTCTCACTCGGCGCTTTACGAATCCGGTAGTTGCCCTTGAGATCTTTGGGCAGATGCAAGGCGGGTAAGTGATGAAGCTGGGTGTTAACCTGCCACATCTTAAAGGCTTTTTTCCAGGTACCATCCAGCACAATCACCCGTATCGGCCGCTCGGCTTCTAAACTAAGTTGTTCGCTGGATTGCGACTGCTCACTCGGATACAACACAAAATGCTGCACGCTGGTGTCAGCCAGCAGACGATTGAGTTCCTCATGCTGACGGAAATCTTCACCAACCAGCAGGCGGCAGTTCGCCAGCGACAGACTGAGGATACGCGCGGTACCCATGGCGCGATGTTCTTCTGTCGGATGCTGAAGAATGATAAGCTCCACCTGTGAATCGATCGGCACTATCGCAGCGCAGATACAGGCTTTATGTGCTTTACCGCACCGGGAACAATAACGGGACATATTGTGAATTTATACCTGTGGCTAGTCATAATCAGTATGGTCTGTGTCGGACTGCAGTTCGAACCGCTCTCCTCTGCCGCAGCCTGGCAGTTAAACGCCATTCAACACGGCCAATGGTGGCGCATCCTAACAGGAAACTTCACCCATACCAACTTTGCTCATCTGGCGATGAATCTGGCCGGGTTATGGCTCATCAGCTATATCTTCAAGCCCACAGTCCAGCTATTACTGCCCACCCTTGTGCTTATCAGCCTCTGGGTCGGTATTGCGGTATTAATGACAGACATGAGTTCCTACGTCGGTCTGTCCGGCACCCTGCACGGACTGTTTGCCTGTTGCGCTCTGCAAGAAGCCAGGCAGGGACGGCGCAGCAGTTGGCTGCTGGTTGCCGGCGTGATCGCCAAAGTGGTCTGGGAGCAGTGCTACGGCAGTTCACTCGGCACTGAAGCCCTGATCCAAGCCCGGGTAGCAACCGAGGCGCACCTGGCTGGGGTACTGGGTGGCTTGCTGCTGGCGCTGAGTACTAAAAAAACGTTAAGAATGCCCTAAATAAGGTGACAAGAAAGTACTGACTTCTTCACCGCACATCCCGACCTCTACAGTGATCCCGGCATTTTTCAGCATCTCAATACCCATGCCATTATTTCGCGGGTCCGGATCTAACATTGCAACCACAATGTGCCGAATTCCGCTATTCACCAGAGTCACCGCACAAGCCGGTGTTCTGCCAACAAACGAACATGGCTCCAGAGTTACATAAGCGGTTACGCCTTCACGACTGCCCCTTAGTTGATTGAGAGCCTCAACTTCTGCATGATTATCACCAACAGCCTGAGTAAATCCTTCAGCAATAATTTCGCCATTTCTGACTAAAACACAGCCTACCGGTGGATTGGGTCTGCATTGAGGCAATGCCAGTTGTGAGATGGCTAATGCTCTTTGCATAAATATTCGTTGTTTGTCTGAAGTGTGCATGGTTTTTTCTTCCTCTTTGACGGATCAGACTGCGACTAACCCACTTCCACCACTGCCGGGTTAAACACCGGACTGTTAATAATGATCTGCTCCAGACGGCGTGTCGCTTCATTGATTTTAGGTGAAGTAAACAGGGTCACTTCCATATCCGGCAGCTCCGGCAGGTCGCTTAAAATCACCAGATCGTCTTCCAGTGTATGATAAGGCATCACGGCAATCCCTACTCCGGCACGTACCGCCGCCAGAACACCAGAGCGGCTTTGACTGGTAAACGCAATCCTATAAGGCATTCTGGCTTTTTCCAGCGCAGAACAGGCATATTGACGATGCTGACAACCTTCATAAAACACCACCAGCGGCAGCACTTCATGGGTATGGACAAAGTGATCTTTCGAGCCAATCCAGACTAATTCATCACGCCGCAGCCGGGTTCCGCCTTGCGTTTCCGGCCAGCATTTCAACTAACGCGATATCGAGCTTACCTTTATCCAGTAAGTCAACCAGATGATCGGGACGGTAGTCGCAGAAAGCTTCCAGTTCGGCCTCCGGATAACTGAGGATAAAGTCCTGCAGAATCGGGGCCAGTGTCTGGCTGGCATACTGGTCATGCGTTCCCAACCGCACTACCCCGTCAATATCCATATTAAGGAAAGAGCCGACAATTTGATCGTGCAGATTAAGCAATTGCTGAGCATGGGTTTTGAGCTGCATGCCTGCCGCAGTCAGGCGCACGCCGTGCTGGCCGCGCTCCATCAGCGGATTGGCTACCAGGTCTTCCAGACGGTTGAGTTGCATACTCACCGTAGACGGAGCCTTGTGTAATAACCTAGCCGCCTCGGTAAGATTCAGTGTGTCTGCCACCATCATAAAAGTACGCAGCAGGTTTATAGGTAAGTCATGCATGGCTGAGTTTTCAACAAATCCGAACGTAGAATTGAATATTTATCGATTTACCGAATAAACGCAAGCCCATAGTATAGCGCCATCGCTATTTTGTAGCTGGATTGTTAATTTTTAACATTTTAGGTTCAATGATTTTTCCTGGTTAGATGGTAATCAGTTGAGGTCAAAGTACCTTGGACAAGGAGGATTACGATGCGCATGGCAATGACATTTGGTTTTAACCAGGTTATCAGTCACGGCTTTGGATTGTTTCTGTTTGCGGCCATGATGCCGATGATGCAATCCTCAATTGAGATCAGCAGCTGGTACCTTGCCGCGGCAGGAGCACTGACTCAAATCTCTTATTTGTCCGGTGCCATGGCACTTGGTGTCATCGGACATCGCATCGATTCCGGCCGTTTACTGTTAGCCACCGGTTCACTGACCACTGTCTTGCTGTTTACAATGGCCTGGCTCAACGACCCGATGGTTATGATCGGCGTGCTGACCGTGTTAGCTGCCAGCGCCGCCATGAGTTGGGGAGGCATCGTTGAGCTGACCACCAGCTATGGTGAAGAAAAACGCACCGCCACCAATCTTTCCGTGTCCGCCAGCGGCACAGCCTGGGGCTGCAGCCTGAACGGTCTAATCATTTTGCTGGTTGTGCCTGTTCTGGGCTGGCGCAGTGGCTGGATTGTCGCATCGGTGATGGGACTGGTAACACTAATAGCCACCATGTACCTGCTCAAGCATCTGCGCAGTCAACCGCACCTGGACAATATCAAAGTGACCAAAGCGCTCAGCACCCGTGAACTGTTTTCCATCGTACTGCGTGAACGCACCGCTTTCCTCTCCTGCCTGATGCTATTTTTGGTCGGTTGCTCAACCATGACTTTTTCAACCTGGCTGAATACCTTCCTGGCCCAGCTGAACCTGCCTTCTGCACTGGGGGGCTATACCTGGAGTGTGATTGGATTTACGGGCATGGTGGCGGGCTTCTTTATCGGTAAACTGGCCGATAAACGTGGTCACAGCCTGGCGCTGTTACTGATCTTCGGTGCTTTTGCGCTCGGACTTATCGCCTTCACCTACAACCCCGCCAAATTCGTTATGGTGGCAGGCTTTGGTTACGGGCTGATGTATTTCCCGGTCTGGGGAGTCGTTTCCGGCTGGATCAGTCGCCGCTACAGTTCCAAGTCTACCATGCAGATCAACGGCATCGGCATGGTCACTTTCGGTATGGGTGGCGCGCTGGGTAATCTGCTGGCCGGCATCGTCAATCAAAACACCGGTAGTCTGCTGGATGTCTTCTGGCTGATTACCGCTCTGAGCATGACATTGTTTGCGCTGGCCACTTATATCTATGCTACCGAGCGCCAGGTCAAACGTCCGGTTGCCAGAGCGATTTAACGGCTCACAACCGATGATACAAGAAGAAGCCAAACGGCTTCTTCTTTCGTTTGAGCTGATTATGGAATTTAATTCCACTAAGCTAATCCCTGTCGCCGGTTTATCCGACCGGCCATTTATCCCATATTGATCTCAGAAGTTTAGCTGCACTGAGCTAAGTCGAACTCAATTGTTTGACATGCTCAACTGCTCGGTTACTTACTGGCAGCAGCGGCACACCATTCACATTTGATCACCGGGATTAATATGTCTAAATTATTTTCACCTGTCACCATCGGAAATACACAGTGTAAAAACCGGGTCGCGATGGCGCCAATGACCCGTGCCCGGGTCAACAACCCGCTCGATACGCCAGACGCCAATACAGCACTTTACTTTGCACAGCGCGCCTCCGCCGGCCTGCTGATTACCGAAGGCTCTCCAATTTCCAAGCAAGGTCAGGGATTTCTTTATATTCCGGGAATCTATAATCCACAGCAAACGGAAGCATGGAAACAGACCACCCAAGCGGTACACGACCAAGGCGGTAAGATTTTCATTCAAATCTGGCATGTCGGCCGTATGTCTCACACTTCCCTGCAACCGAATCAGGCCAACCCGGTCAGCAGTGTCGATACCAAAGCCAATGGCACCTGTTTCGCTTTCGACCACAATGGCCAACCTGGCAAGGTCGATGTCTCTCCTGCTCGCGGGGTTTCTGTGGCAGAAATTGAAGACATCAAACAAGACTATGTTCAGGCTGCCAAAAATGCGATGGAAGCAGGGTTTGACGGTGTGGAAATCCATGCCGCCAACGGCTATCTGATCGAGCAGTTTATTAATGCCGGTTTAAACACCCGTGATGATCAATATGGTGGACAGACACTGGAAAACCGACTGCGTTTCGCGCTGGAAGTCACCGATGCCGTCAGTGATGCGATCGGGGCACAGCATACCGGCATCCGCATTTCACCGTTTGGCCGCTACGGCGATATGCCTGCCTTTGAAGAGGAGGAATTCACCTGGCTGGAGCTCGGCAAACAGTTAAGCGACCGAAACCTGGCTTACGTGCATGTCAACGACCAAGACCTGCCTGAAGGCGGAACTACCTTACCGCAAGGCTTTATTGAAAAGTTCAGACGCGACTTTTGCGGTACCTTGATGGTGGCCGGTGGCTTTGATAAAACCAAAGCAGAAGATTACCTGCAGGGCGACCTGGCTGACATGGTTGCGTTTGGCCGCCCGTATATCGCGAACCCGGATCTGGTCGAAACGCATGCAAAATGACTGGCCACTGGCACAAGCAGAGCGTGAATACTTCTACGGCGGTGATGAAAAAGGCTATGTGGACTACCCGCCTTATCAGCCGTCATGACTGGCCAGTGACATATAAATAAGAGTCAGGACACAGCGGAAAGCTGGCTGTGTCCTGCTTTGTAGAACCACTCCCGGCTCTGACTCAATCAGCCGTCTTTATTATTCAGACGCTTAAAAATATCCTCAGCGGCATGCTCCCACGCAGAACAAAAACGCTCTGAGTTGAGACGCTCAACAC
Organism: Vibrio sp. CDRSL-10 TSBA; assembly: GCA_039696685.1. NCBI lineage: Bacteria > Pseudomonadati > Pseudomonadota > Gammaproteobacteria > Vibrionales > Vibrionaceae > Vibrio > Vibrio sp. CDRSL-10 TSBA. The sequence goes on from CP155566.1 coordinate 2,361,192, forward strand.
CGCGGGCAGTATATGTCCCCTCGGTTGCAATCGAGCGGCCCAGCTCGAGCAGTGATTTATCGGAGTGATGCAGACCATAAGCAGCACTGTCTGCCATGGCTCCCAGCACCAGTTTTCTGGCCTGTTGCGCTGGCATCCCTTGCTCGATAAACCACGCCTGCAAACGATCAGAGAAAAAATACATCCAGCCATTCATACACATTCCCACCGTCGCCAGTTCAAACTCACGCTCACTATCCACCACCAGAGTCCGACCCAGAATGGCAAACAAGCTTTCAACCTCGGCTGGTACAGAGGTGAACACAATGGTGGTCTGGTTTATTTCAGCAGCATAAGTGGTCATCATGCGCTGAATATTATGGTGTTGAAAATACTCAGCCAGCTCAGCCCTGCTGACTCCGGCTGCCAGAGAAAGGGTTTGTTTATCCTCCGCGATAGTGATCTCCCGAGCTAACCCGGGCAACTGCTGTGGCCTAACTCCGAGGATGATCAAATCCGATTCATCCACTACCGCCTGATTACTCTCCATGATGTTGCAGGAATACCGGGCAGCAAGATCACTGGCTCGCTCATGGTTGCGCGGAGACAAGTTCACAACGCGCTGGCCATCTTGTTGCATTAATCCGGTAATAATCTTTTCGGTCAATTCACCGACTCCGATAACGCCCACTTTCATCATTTACATTCCTTTGCTTATCAACATGCCCTTACGGTGCGTACCAAAGCCACACCTTCACAATTATTCCATTCCGATGCGTTGTGCACCGCTTCTTTGTAGGTGGAGTTCATCTTCCGGGTTCAACAGATGACATTTTTTCATACTCAGGCACCCACAACCGATACAGCCGGTCAGGTTCGCTCTTAAAGATTGTATTTGAGCCATTTTCCGGTCTAAGTCAGCTTGCCATTTTTTCGCTACCCTCTCCCAGTCCCGTTTTGTTGCGGCTTTATGTAACGGTAATCCACTCAGTTTCTTGCGTGATCTCGTCCAGAGTAAAGCCAACTGACTGCGCGACCTGAATCAAAGCAATCCGGCGTAGCATCGATGACAAATAGCGGCGCTGATTCCCTTCAGTCCGGACCGAAGCAATCAGACCTTTAGTTTCATAAAAACGCAGTGCTGAAGTAGCGACCCCACTGCGCTCAGCAAGCTGACCGATAGTCAGATAGTTTGTTCTTACCTTATTTGTCACAAGCTAACGCCAATTCTAAATCCTTTATTGACTTCAAGTTAACTTGAACTTTTATACTTGGCCAACCTTATTTTTAATCATCCTAAAAGGTTACCTCATGAACTGTCATCTGCCCGTATTTCATAATCCCGATACTCTGTTTGACCCGACACCCTTCGGCTTTTGCCACACCGTATCTGCTCCTGACAATGGCAGCTTGATTTTTATTTCCGGACAGAGTGGTGGTGAAGGACCAGAGCATCATTTAAGTGATGATTTTGCACATCAGGTTAATGTCGCATTGTCCAATCTGGCAAGTGCGTTAAACGCACATGGATTGAGTTTTGGTGATGTACTCAAGATCAACGTATTAATTGTTGATCATGATGCCAATAAATTGGCTATCTGGAGCCAAGCCGTACAACGAGCTTGGCCGCAAAATCAGCTTCCGGCCAGTACACTCATTCCGGTACCTCGCCTTGCTCTGGACGGAATGAAGGTGGAAGTCGACGCAACCGCTTTTAAACCAAACTCGAATGATTGCGCTTCTCCCACCAATGAGGAGAAATCATGAAGGTGAAGAATTATGCAGTCCTGTTCACCATCGGTGGCATTTGGGGCTCACAGTTCGTCTTCCAGCAACAGGCACTGACCCTCTTTTCTCCGCTGTGGATAGCCACTTTACGGGCATTACTCGGAGCGCTGACGCTGATAATTCTGTGTAAGTGCTTGGGTCTGAAGAGCGAAAATAAGCAGTGGGGGTTGTTTTGCCTTATTGGCCTGCTGGAAGCAGTGATACCTTTTATTCTTGTTCCCTGGGGACAATTGCAACTGAGCAGCGCAACGACCGCCGTATTAATGGGTACAATTCCCTTTTATGCCCTATTGTTAGCCCCGCTGCTGATCAGGGGGAGCACCATTGGTGTGTACAGTTTACTCAGTGTAGTAATAGGTTTTTGCGGTTTATTGTTGCTGTTTTATCCGGATCTGTCTTCACAAGAGCAGGCCATTCCGTTTACCAGCGCGGGGGCTATTTTGCTTGCTGCCGCCTGTTTTGCCATCGCTCTGCTTCTGCTTAACCGCGTCTATGATGAACACCCGTTGATGGTCGCAAGGAATGTGCTGATAATGGCTAGCATGCAACTTATTGTTCTTTCCCTGCTTAAGGCTCCCACTGATTTAGTTTCTTTGCACTTCAATCAGCTATCTGCCTTTAGCGTCTTTTCCGTTTTCTACCTCGGAATCATGTGCGCTGGTGTCGTGTATTACCTGTACATGCTCAGCGTGAGAAATGCTGGTGCTGTGTTTACATCGATGACCAACTATCTGGTTCCGTCATTTGGGGTTGTTTTTGGCATGAGCTTTAGCGATGAGGCGCTACCTTTTACAACCTGGTTAGCACTGAGTGTGATACTGCTGGCCTTACTGCTTAATCAGATGCCAAGCCGGAAGAAGCAGTCGTAATCAGTGGTTCGCTCAAAACAGACACACCAATTTGCTCACCAGAACGTGCTAACCAGGACACACACCAAACTTCACTCAACAAGGGTGTGTGTCCTCTTAAACAATCAACACTCTCTTAAATACTCTTAACCAATCCCCTCTCAACGTGGCATCTGAACGTTAGTTACGCCTCGGCGAAACCGCTGCAATGCCTCACCACTCAAGCGGTAAATTCGCCACTCGGATTGCTCTTCGGCACCAATATGGCGGTAGAAGTCAATCGCTGGCTGATTCCAGTGCAATACCGACCACTCAAACCGTCCACAATTATTTTCCAGTGCGGTCTCTGCCAGCGTTTTCATCAGTCGCTTTCCTGCTCCGCAGGACCGGTACGCAGGCGTTACATAGAGATCTTCCAGATACAGACCATTTTTACCCAGCCAGGTGGAGTAATTAAAAAAGTAAACCGCATACCCGACCGGGCGCCCCTCAACTTCGCAGATCAGTGCCTTTGCGGTGGCGGTTGAACTGAACAGACTGGCCACAATATCCGCTTCTGTAGCCTGGACGCAGTGCAGAGCCTCTTCATATTGCGCCAGCTCTTTAATAAAGCCCAAAATCACTCGGGCATCGCCGATGGTTGCAGTTCGAATATTCATTACTACTTTCCTTTTTCTGTGGTGTATGAACAGTATATCGACCCGAACATTATGATTTAAGTGCATTGTGTTCATATCTAATCTGCATCATATTCACATACTCGGTAAGGTGATGAAGGAAGCTTATGGCGACGCTGGAAAATCTGGACCTCAATCTGATCAAGGTCTTCTATTACATTTATCAGACACAGTCTGTTCACCTGGCGGCAGAGAAACTGCATCTCAGCCAGTCGGCCTGCAGCCATAGTCTGGCTCGTCTGCGTGAGCGACTTGATGATGAGCTGTTTATTCGTATTAACGGCAAAATGGTGGCAACAGAGCGCGCCATGTTACTGGCGGAATCGGTATTACCGGCTGTCAATTTGCTGCAGTCCGGCCTGAATAATGCCGTCCCCTTTGAACCAGCCATCGGGCAACATCAGTTCATTATTTCCGGCTACGATTTCAGTATCTGGTGTGTATTGCCTGAATTGAATGCTTACCTTGCCAGACACTACCCGAATATCAGTGTCCGGGTCGTGCAGAGTAGTGAACAGATCCCAGCAGAAAAACTTGAATCCGGAGACGTCGATCTGGCGTTAGGATTTGACCATGCAGCGGAACAATCTGCCCATATCGGTAATGCGGTCTGGAGCTCAGGTCGTTACTGTATTGCCATGGACAGACAACATAAAATGGCCGATGTAAGGAAAGGGCTGCGGATTGAAGACTTTCTGGACTATCCGCACATTCTTGTGACTCCCTGGAATGAGTCACGAGGAATTGTCGATAGTGCGCTGGCAAAAATAAACAAAAAACGCCAGGTAGCGATGACACTGCCCAGCGTGCTCAGTGCCCCTTATTTGCTGAAAAACACCCCGTATTTTCTCGCGATACCAGAAGTGTATATTCAGACGGTGAGCGACTCGATCGGTCTGATTTATCGTGAACCGCCCATCGCTATCCCAGACTTCCAGATAAAATTATATTGGCATAAAGTGCGTGAAAAAGAGGCCAAAGTCAGTTGGTTGATTCAGTTACTCTGCCGACTATCGACTCAAACAGCATGACGCTCACTAATACCAGCAGATAAAGACAGCACTGATATCCGTGGTTGGCATAACAGTCCCTGACCAGCATCAGGGACTGTAACCCATCGCCATCAGTTAACCAGTGGCGGCTCATCACTGCTTAAGGTTTCAAGAAAATCAACGATGGCGGTAATTTCCGAAGCGGTCAGGCTCAAAACATGCAATTTATCGGATCCCGGCGGGAACAGAGGGTCATAGCGGTATTCATTGATTTTGAGCTTACTGGAAACAATATGAACACCCATCGCATTGTTATAGGCGGTGACGGCTTCTTCTAAATCAAACCGGCCGGTGTGCATATACGGTGCGGTGTGCAACAATTCCCGCAGCGATGCCACCTTAAATTTGCCGGAGTCTTCCGCTGCCAGAGTCACGGCGTAGCGCCCCAGATCCTGATTGCTGCGGCCGTAATCAGATAAGCCGATATCTTCAAACTCATTATTGGTAAAATTAGGGCCCGAATGGCAATTCATGCATTTGGCTTTAGTGCGAAACAGATGCAGCCCCCATAACTCACGGTTAGTCAGATTAGTCTCATCGCGCAGGAAACGATCAAATTTGCTGTCACGCGAGACCACAGAAACGCTGAAAAGTAGCCAGTGACTGAGCAATCATCTCCGTGGTCAGTTGATCTTGTCCGAACGCCGCCTGCACATCGGCCTGATAATCGGCAAAGTCACCCTGATGAATACGGGCTTCGAGCTCCTCAAGAGACAGGTTCATCTCTATCGGGTTAGCGATCGGTTGCAACGCCTGCTCTTCCAGACTGGCTGCTCGCCCATCCCAGAACAGTGAATGCTGGAAGGCGGCATTGATGATGCTTTGCGCATTGCGTGTGCCCTTTTGCCCCTCATGGCCGACAGAGACGGTGAGGTTGTCATCCCAGCCCTGCGCCGGCGCATGACAGGTGGAGCAGGAAATGTCCCGGTTTTGTGATAGCCGGGCATCAAAGAACAGGCGTTTACCCAGATTATGGGCAGCCAGAGAATACGGATTATCACTGGGATATTCGACTGCCGGCAACTGACCAAGCGGCGTCCATGTGACTCCGTCATCCACACTCGGTGCAGGCCAGGTCGCCGGATCGCGGCTGGCGTAGAGAGCCGTAACCTCTGCGTATGCCTGACTGATTTCATCACTGGTTTGGTCGGTCTGACGTTGCAGGCTATCTTTATCGAGACGAGTAAACGACTTATAAATAACAGCAGCACTGCTCATTGTAACATCAGCAGTTATCGCGCCGCTGGCCACATCGAAAATAGCCGCATCCAGCGTCGCGCGCGAATTGTCGCGGTTGACCCAATAATAAGCAGCGTTCATAAATGGAAAAGACAACGGATACTGGACCTGATTATCCTCAATCACGGACTGCAGCTCTTCAACCGTAGGCACAGACCAGTTCACCACATTACACATGGCCTGATCATTTAAGTCCTGAATGCCTTCTTCCACCTCGGCCCACTCCTGAAACAAACTGGCGCTGGCAGCATCCGGATAGTGCCAGATGTTGACACCGTAACCGTAATTACGTAACGGTCTGGAACGACTGCGCAGATCATCCACGCAGCTCCACGGTTCCTGAGCATAATCAGCACTTTGTGAGGTCAGCAAATTACCGGCTTGGTCGATACGGAAGAAATCTTCCGACTCCGGGTTGGGATCACCCACTGACACCGCTGACGGATAATCACGATCCATGATCGCTTTTATCGCACTCTGGTTACTGACTTTAACCAGATTAGTCAGGTTTTCAGAGCGATACATATCCAGCGCCAGTTGATAACTGCTGTGACTTTGTGTTCCTTCCACCGAGCCATTGATGGCATAAATTTCCATCGCGGCGACGACATAAAGTAAGCCCTCTTCTTCCGCTTGCGCCAACTTCATGGTTCGGTCAGTCAGTTCGCTGCTGCTGAGTTTGCCGTCCGCGTCCGTATCGAGGTAGGCAAATTGCGCGGTCGATTCCGGCGTAATCGTCACGGCGATATTATTTTGTTCTGTCCGGGCCTGTTGAGCCACCATCACGCTGGTACTGCTCGACAAGCCTTTCAATACCTGACTGCCATTGCTGATGGTAATTTCCAGCGGATCATTACTGTCATAAGCCGCCACAGAAAATGTGGCCAGCGCATCTGAGTCCATTGTACTGAGATAAGTCAGGCCTGACTCTATCTGGCTGGCGCTCACCGAAGCATTGGCAAACACCGCCTGTAAATTTTCTGACACTGTCACACTAAAGGTGATGTCCGCTGCTGAAACATTCTCGTCAGCGTCTTGTTCATTTAAAGCATCACCACACCCCGAAAGCACAGCCGCCGAGAGCATAAAACCCAGATAATTACGCACCACTACCTCAATAAAAATAATTATGATAATTGTTATCATTAACTTTAGTCGACGTATCTTATTTAAAGCAATAAAATCAATCAATAAAATAATTAAGATAAGTTGCTTGAATATTTAATTTTTTTCTTGGGCTCACACCCATTTCACCGTATCAGCAGGAACACGCCTGTCCAGTCGGTTAAGAACACCGTCCACAACCGTGTGTCCCGTTTATTACCGTTTATTATGGTTCTGCGCCGATAAAAAAAGCGCCTCAAGAAGGCGCTTTCATATGGATATTGGTGTGGGTTACACGATAGGACGCTGGCCACGGCTGACCAGTTTCAGCAGCACACTATCTGCAGTTTCAGCGGCTGCGCCAGCCAGTTTGGCGGTCAGTTTTTTCTTCTGCACGTAATGGATAGCCAGTACGGTTTTGTCTTTGCACGCTTCAACTATCAGATCGTCTGAAGTTTTGATCTCATCGACCAGACCCAGTTCTTTGGCCTGAGTACCAAACCAGTGTTCACCGGTGGCGACTTTATCCAGCTCCAGCGCCGGGCGATGCTCACGAATAAAATCTTTAAACAGAACATGAGTCTCTTCCAGCTCCTGCTTAAATTTATCACGCGCTTTATCCGTGTTTTCACCAAACATGGTCAGAGTACGTTTGTACTCACCGGCGGTCAGCTGTTCAAACTCAATATCGTGCTTTTTCAGCAGCTTGTTAAAGTTTGGCAACTGAGCGACCACCCCGATGGAGCCGACAATCGCAAACGGCGCAGACACAATTTTATCAGCGATACACGCCATCATGTAACCACCGCTGGCAGCAACTTTATCGACCGAGATCGTCAGCGGCAGGCCGGCTGCTTTAAGACGATCCAGCTGAGATGACGCCAGGCCGTAACCATGCACCATGCCACCACCGGTTTCCAGTCGCAGCAGTACTTCATCGCCGGGTTTAGCCACCGCCAGAATCGCGGTGACTTCTTCACGCAGCGCTGAAACTTCTTTCGCATCAATGCTGCCGTGAAAATCCAGTACGAACAGATGAGGCTCATGTTTCGCCTCCAGTTCACCACTTTTGGCCGCTTTTTTGATCTCTTTTTCCCGTGCCTTGGCTTTTTCCTTTTCGCTTTTTTTGTCCGCTTTATGGCGGGCTTTCAGGAAGGCGTCGTCATGAAGATGCGATTCCAACTGCTCAACGGTTTGTTTATGTTGCTCAGTCAAATTCGTCACTTCCAGTTCACCTTTGGCTGAGCTTTGTCTTCCGCCGCTGGATTTAACAATGACTAACACTGCCACGATAGCGACGACGACAGTCGCAATCTTGGCCAAAAACAGGCCGTAGTCTAATAAAAATTCCAATGTGTTCATCCTCTTCAATGCGAATTGGTGTATTGTAACCACCTTGTCACGAAGACTTAAAGCAAATCATAAGAATAAGGAAACGTAACGTGGATTATTCAGTTTCTGCAGATGCCCTCAAAGATAAAGTCATTCTGGTCACCGGCGCAGGTGACGGCATCGGTAAACAAGCGGCACTCTCTTATGCCGCACACGGCGCGACCGTGATCCTGCTCGGCCGCACAGTGAAAAAGCTTGAACAGACTTACGATGAAATCGAAGCCGCAGGCTACCCGCAACCGGCCATCATTCCGCTCGATATGAAAGGCGCGAGCAAACAGAATTATCTCGATATGGCCGATACGATTGAAGGTCAGTTTGGTCGTCTGGACGGCGTGCTGCACAATGCCAGCCTGCTGGGTGTGCTGAGCCCGTTCGATCAAATTGGTGAAGAGACTTTTGATGAAGTGATGCAGGTCAACGTCAGAGCCCAGTTTCCTGATGACCCAGGCACTGCTGCCACTGCTGCACAAATCAGACGATGCACGCCTGGTGTTTACCAGCTCAACCGTAGGCCACGTTGGCCGCGCTTACTGGGGCACCTATTCTATTTCCAAGTTTGCCACCGAAGGCATGATGCAGGTGCTGGCCGATGAGCTGAGCGATACCCGGATTCGTGTCAATGCCATCAACCCGGGCGGCACACGTACCGGCATGCGCGCCAAAGCATTTCCGGCGGAAGATGCTAATCAGTTGAAGACACCACTCGATATTATGCCGCTCTATCTGTACCTGATGGCGCCGGAAGGCAAAGCTGTACACGGCGAATGTATCGACGCGCAGCCAAAAAAATAAGTCACAAAAGATCTTATTAATTCAAAGCTTTGCTCTATGAGCAGGGCTTTGTGTTTTTCAGAGCCGACATTTTTCTTGAATGTTCAACACAACAAAATATACTGTATATATATACAGGTAAATTGTTATGTATGAACTGATCGAACACCTCAAAAATAAACACTGGCTCTGGCAGGGTTCGCAAACCCAGACTGAGCCGGATGCCCATTCAACCGGCTTTAGCGAACTGGATAGCAAACTGTGCGGCGGTTTTCCGGCACACGGTGTAATTGATATCCAGTCCAAGAGCGGGATTGGTGAACTGCGCCTGCTGTATCCTTACCTGCAGCAACATGGTGAGCGCCTGACCGTGCTGATCAATCCGCCGGGCATTGTCGATGCTGAAAGTCTGAAAAATGACGGAATTAACATCGAAAACGTACTCATTGTGACGCCAAAATCAGCCAAAGAAGCATTATGGTCAGCTGAACAGTGTGCCAGAAGCGGAGCCTGCAGTCAGGTTCTGCTGTGGCAGGATAAGCTGGAAGTGCATCACGCCCGTCGCCTGCAAGTCGCCTGCGAGTCCGGAAGTTGTCTTAATTTTATCTTCCGTTCGGCGCAAGATAGCCTGTTTTCACTACCAGTCACTCTCACGTTAACTTTGAGCCCTCATCCGCAGGGGCTTGAAATCCGGGTACCAAAACGTAAAGGCGGCTGGCCGCTGGGTGCGTTTGCGCTCTCGATGGCAGAACGCTGGTCGCATCTTGCTCTGCCGCTGCCATCCTCGGTGGTTGTGCCATTTCCGCTGCGTAAACAGGGCTGACCATGACTCTATGGATCTATCTGCATTTTCCTAACCTGCAGCTCGATACGATGTTTGCGGAGGCCCCCTTAGCCGAGAATATGACGGCCGTCAGTATGCCCGCTGAGAACATGTCCGCAGATACGGCACAGGCTGCGTCTGCAACAGCAGCAGACCGGGCTGCCGCACCGGTGATAATCGTCGACGGACCTGCTCATCAGGTGGTGCAGGCCAGTCAGGCCGCGCTTAAGCAGGGCATCATACCGGGCATGGGACTTGGCAGTGCGGCGGCCTTGTGCAGCGACCTTCAGGTCTACCCGTATGAAGCGGACAGAGAGCAACAAGCAATTGAGGAATTGGCTCAGTGGCTGTATCTGCTGACGTGCGATATCGTGCTCTGTCCGCCGCAGGGACTGCTGCTGCGAGTAACCAATATGCTGTCGCTGTACGCCGGACTGGATAATTACTGGCAGGCACTGAGTCAGCATCTGAACCAGCGTCAGGTGCGTTATCACTACGCCAGCGGTTTCTCTCCTCTTGCCGCGATGTTACTCGCCAAAAGCGCTGCCGACTGGATCTGCTGCGAAGAGCAAGCGCTGCTCCAGCGACTGGAGCAGTATCCCCTCAGTGCTACCGAGCTGGATGCCAAGCAGATCGACAAACTGGCCCGGGTGGGGATGCGCGATATTCAGGCCCTGCTGGCGCTGCCCATGCAAGAGATAGCCCGCCGTTTTGATATCGACCTGGTCAACTATGTCGGCCGCCTGCTCGGACGCTTTAAACACCCGCTCAGCTTTTATCATCCGCCGCAGGCTTTTCATGCCCATCTCGATCTGTTGTATGAGATAGACAATGTACAGTGGCTGGAAAAGCCCCTCCAGCGCCTGCTCAAGCGCCTGGAAGCCTTTCTCACCCTGCGTAATCAGGTCGCGTTTGAATTGGAGCTGACGCTGCAACAGCGTGATAACACCAGTGAACTGATGCGCTTTACTTCCGCGCAAGGGGAATATCAGGCGCAAAAGTGGGCCTTGTTGTGCCGCCTGAATATGGAGTCGCTGCAACTGGCACGGCCGGTACTCAGCCTCAGTCTGCGAGTCATTCGCTCCGGCCTGGCCGAGCAGACGCCCGGCGATTTTTTTCGGATCCGCCAGGGCCAGCAGAGCCCCGCAGAACTGATCACTGTTTTACAGGCCAAACTGGGTACAGATCAAGTATGTAAACTGCAGTTAAGTGACGATCCCCGCCCTGAGCTACGCAGTCGTTATCTTACCGCCGATCAGCCATTCAGCCCGGGAAACGAAACCACTCAAGCGGCCAAGGCAGCCCGGAATAACGGCGGCGTCCGTTTAAGGCCCAGTCTGCGTCTGCCTGAGCCGCAACTACTGCACGAAACCGGTCTCGCTTATCCATGGTCCGGAGCGCATCGCGACCGGATGGTGGGACGGCCACAACATTATTCGTGACTATTTCATTGCCCGCACTCCTCAGGGACGCTGGTTATGGGTATTTCGTACCCCCGAACAGCAGTGGTTTGTGCACGGGCAGTTCAGTTAACTTCACAACCTGTTTAAATTGAAGAGGCAGCATGGCTTACGCAGAATTGTTTTGTCAGAGTAATTTCTCTTTTTTGACCGGCGCGTCCCATCCGGAAGAGCTGGTGATGCAGGCTGATTTTCTGCGTTATGATGCGATTGCCATCACTGATGAATGCTCACTGGCCGGCGTAGTACGTGCTCACACAGCGATCAAGCAGCATCAGCTTGGCATCCGGCAAATTGTCGGCAGCGTATTTACGCTCCATGATGAGTGCCGCTTCGTGTTGCTGTGCCCGGATCGCGAGGCATACACTGAATTGTGCCGCATCATTACCAACGCCCGCCGCCGCAGCGAAAAAGGCCACTATCAATTGTCCGAATGGGATGTAATGTCCGCGCGCCACTGCCTGCTGGTATGGTTGCCGGGACATCATCAACGTGACACTCACTGGGGACACTGGCTGACACAGCATCACAACGGCCGGTTATGGATTGGAGTACAGCGCCATCTTGGCCCGCAGGATCAGGTATATCTGAGCCATTGCCGGCAACTTGCCCAGCAACTGACTCTGCCGCTGACCGCCTGTGGTGGCGTGCTGATGCACAGCGCAACCCGCTTGCCCCTGCAACATGTGCTGACCGCCGTCTCACATAGCCAGCCGCTGGAAAAAGTGCAGGCTCATCTGCTGAGCAATACAGAGCGGGCACTGCGCAGTCAGAATAAACTCAGCAAGCTGTTTCCCGCCGAATGGCTGGCAGAGAGTGTGCAGATTGCCAGGCGCTGCCAGTTTCAGCTTAGCGAGCTGCACTATCATTACCCCAGCGAACTGGTGCCGCAAGATACGACGCCAATCGCCTATTTACGTCAGTTGGTGGCGCGCGGTAAAACTCTGCGTTTCCCGGACGGTGTGCCGCAAGACATTGATGAGCTGATCGAAAAAGAGCTGACTGTGATTAATGAGCTTAACCTGGCCTACTATTTTCTCACCATCCATGACATTGTGATGTTTGCCAAACGCAGTGGCATTCTCTATCAGGGCCGTGGTTCAGCGGCCAATTCCGTGGTGTGCTACTGCCTGGAAATCACCTCGGTTGATCCGCGCCAGATCAGTGTCTTGTTCGAACGTTTTATCAGTAAAGAAACGCGACGAGCCGCCCGATATTGATGTCGATTTTGAACATGAACGCCGTGAAGAAGTGATTCAGTACCTGTATCAAAAATATGGCCGTGAGCGAGCCGCACTGGCAGCCACCGTCATTTCCTATCGCTTTAAAAGTGCGGTGCGCGATGTCGGCAAGGCACTCGGCATCAATCAGGCACAGCTCGACTTTTTTATCAAAAACGTCAATCGACGGGATAAAGCCCTTGGCTGGCAGGCACAACTGACCGAACTGGGGCTGGAGCCGCAATCACTCAAAGGTGAACAGTTTATTGAACTGGTCAGTGAGCTGATCGGTTTTCCTCGTCACTTATCTCAGCATGTCGGCGGTTTTGTTATCTCTTCCGGACCACTGCACGAGCTGGTGCCGGTCGAGAATGCCGCCATGCCGGAGCGCACCATTATTCAGTGGGATAAGGACGATTTGGAAAGTCTCGGACTGTTTAAAGTCGACGTCCTGGCGCTGGGCATGCTGACTGCAATTCGAAAATGTTTTGCCCTGATTGAAGAGCACCACCAGCGCAGTCTGAGCATTGCCGCTATCACCCGTTTGCAGGATGACAGCAATGTCTATGGCATGATTCAGCGTGCTGATACGGTCGGGGTATTTCAAATAGAATCACGCGCACAGATGAGCATGCTGCCGCGCCTTAAACCGCGCTGCTATTATGACCTGGTGATCCAAATCGCCATTGTCAGACCCGGGCCGATTCAGGGAGATATGGTGCACCCGTTTCTCAAACGGCGCGATGGCCTTGAGCCCATCACCTATCCGTCCCAAGAGGTGGAAGCGGTGCTGACACGCACCATGGGTGTGCCTATCTTTCAGGAGCAGGTGATCAAACTGGCCATGGTTGCCGCCGGATTCAGCGGCGGTGAAGCCGATCAACTGCGCCGCGCCATGGCATCCTGGAAAAAAAACGGCGAACTGGCCAAGTTCAAACACAAACTGGTCGATGGCATGCGACAACGCGGCTATCAGCAAGACTTTGCCGAACGGATTTATCAACAGATTTGTGGGTTTGGTGAATACGGCTTTCCGGAAAGCCATTCAGCGTCTTTTGCCGTGCTGGCCTATTGTTCCGCATGGCTCAAGTACCATTACCCGCAAGCGTTCTACACCGCGCTGCTCAATAGCCTGCCAATGGGGTTTTACAGCGCTTCACAGCTGATTCAGGATGCCCGTCGCCATGGCATCTGTGTCCTGCCGGTGTGTGTTAACCATTCCGCCATTGATCATCAGGTCGTGCAGCATCAGCAGCAATTGGCAATACGGCTGGGTCTGCGCCAGATTAAAGGGCTCAGCTCGGGTGGTGCTCAGGCACTCATTGAGCAGCGCCCGCCTCAGGGCTTTCATCATCCGGGGCAGCTGAAACGTTGTGCGCTTAACCAGCGCGATCTCGAAGCGCTGGCTTCAGCCAATGCGCTGCACGCTATCGCCGATAACCGCTATGCCACGCGCTGGGCAATAATGGACTCACTCAGCGATCTGCCGCTGTTTGCCAACCTGGAAGAAGAAGCGCCGCCGCTGGCTCACCAGCCGAGTGATTTCGACACCCTGCTGGAAGACTATGCCGCGTTAGGACTGTCGCTGACTCAGCATCCGGTCACCCTGCTTGACCAGGCCGGAGAAACTGGGGCGCTTTACTCGCCAGCGCGATCTGACGGGTCTGGCTCATCAGTCTCTGGTAACCGTGGTCGGTGTAGTCACGGGTCGTCAGTCACCGGGCACCGCCGCTGGCGTGACCTTTTTCACTCTGGAAGACGATACTGGCAATATTAATGTGGTGGTATGGCAGGCTACCGCACGGGCACAAAAAAGTGCTTACATCGGTGCTAAGATGCTGATGGTAAAAGGGATATTAGAGCGGGAAGGCAGTGTGATTCACGTCATCGCCGGACGTCTTATCGATCTGACCCCTAAGCTGGAGCAGTTACAGACCCGTTCACGCGATTTCCACTGACAAGCTGGTAATAAAAAAGCGCTGAATATCAGCGCTTTAAAAATAGCTTCTGCAAATAGCGCTTAAATGAGTTCGCGCAGGCGATCCTGCACCGCTTCCACCAGCAAATCCGGCTGGAACTTGGAGATAAATCGGTTACAACCGACTTTCTGCACCATGGCTTCATTAAAGCTGCCACTTAACGAGGTATTCAGAGTAATAAACAGATCGGCCATACGCGGGTCATTACGTACTTCATAGGTCAGCTTGTAGCCATCCATCTCCGGCATCTCTGCATCGGTGATCAACATCAGCAATTCCTGGTTGATGTTCTTACCTTTATCGCACAACCCCTTAAGGAAATTAAGCGCTTCCAGGCCGTCACTGCATTCAATGATGTTGAGACCGAGCTGAGACAAAGTCCCCTTGATCTGGTTGCGCGCTGTCGAGGAATCATCCACGATCAGAACGTTGCGACCGACCATTTCATTGACCAGGGTCGGATCCAGAACCTCTTCGGAGATCGACACATCATACTCAATGATTTCGGCCAGCACTTTTTCCACATCAATGATCTCGACGATCTTGGTCTGATCCTGTTCTTTGATTTGGGTAATCGCGGTCAGATAGTTCGAACGCCCGGCCGATTTTGGTGGCGGCTGAATTTCGGTCCACGCGGTATTAACAATATTACGCACCTGCCCGACCAGGAAACCCTGCACGGTCCGGTTGTATTCGGTGATGATAAGGTTCTGCTCCGGGTTTTCCTCGCGCGATGGCGGGAAACCAATCGCCTGCCTCAGGTCAATAATCGGTACTGATACCCCCCGTAAAGAGGCGACACCGATAATGTTAGGATGAGAGCCTGGCATCTTTGTGGTTTTCGGAACTTTAATCACTTCCCGAACTTTAAACACATTGATAGCAAACACCTGGCGGCTATTCAGACTGAACAATAACAATTCCAGGCGGTTCTCACCTACCAGATTGGTACGCTGATCGACCGTATTCAAAATACCCGACATACAAAATCCCAATAAATAGACACATGACATCGCTACACAGTATAGCCATATTCACGCAGGTAAATATAATCAGAGTGGCAAATGTAAACCGGAGAGATGAAAAAACGAAGAAAAACTTACCCTTCGACCACTTTCATCAGCAACAAACCATCGTATAACGCCTGCTTGATCAGTGCAGCTCCCGGCATGGTCGCCTGTTTGTAGAAACGTGATTCCACCAGTTGTAAATCCTGATGATAAACCGGCAGACTTTGTTCTTCGATACAGCGCTGGATGGCCGGATACAAAACACTCTTCGCCTGGTTAATCACACCACCAATCAATATTTTTTCCGGGTTAAACAGGTTGATGACGATGGCAATCGCCGAACCCAGATAACGTCCCAGCTTTTCAATCACATCGACCGCTAGCGGATCGCCCTCGGCCGCTGCCAGACAGATGTCTTCGATACTGATCTCTTCCTGCTCACTCAGACACGAGGCTTCTCCGGCCGCAATGCGCTCGGTAACTTGCTCACGAATTGCCTGAGAAACTAGCGACCGTTTCCAGACAACCGATATTGCCACAATGACAACGCTTGCCGTGCGGATCGATCTGAATATGCCCCAGTTCACCGATGTTGCCGTGTCTGCCCTGCAGGACCCGGCCGTCAAGAATAATACCAGCACCTAAGCCGTGGTGAATTGATATCAGTACTGAATTGTCGACATCTTTGGAATGACCGAACAATTTTTCTGCCAATGCCCAGGCACGGGTATCATTGGCGACAAAGACCGGTAAGCCGGTCGCCTGAAAAATCGCTTCACCGAGAGCCAGATTTTCCACGTTGTAATGCGGCATTTGCAGCACCACACCCTGCTCTGAATTGACCAGACCCGGCAAAGTAATCGCGATACTGGTTACCCGTCCGAGCTGCTCGGCGTAAGTCTGAAAAAATTCGTCAATTTCAAACAGCAGACGCTGCAAAACGTCATCCTGGTCAATTTCATGGATGTCTATTTTTGTATCGATCAACACCTCGCCGCCCAGTTCATGCAGCGCGATGGTCAGATAACCGCGCCCAAGACGCATGGATAAAAACTGCCAGCCTTGGTTGTTGACCTGTAATCCGACCGCCGGACGACCACGACTGATCGCTTCCTGGACCGTCGTTTCATGAATCAGATGGGCATCAATTAATTCGCGGGTAATTTTAGTAATGCTGGCGGGGGCGAGTTCACTCTCTTTCGATAAGTCGATACGAGAAATGGGACCTTTTTGATCGATAAGTTTATATACACGGCCAGCATTGACCTGTTTGATGTGATCAATATGGCCTGGTTGAGCCATATACATAGGGCGCTCCAGAATTCAACAACATGCTAATTTTTTTACTTTGCGAACTAATTGTGAAGCGCTTTGGTGAATAGCCGTGACAAGCATCACGCATATACATAGAAGTTTGTGTTTTCAGTCAAAATGTCGATTCCTTACCCGTACTCAGGCTGGCCTGGCATTGGATGAAATAGCAGCAACAGGGCGATGCGCTATCCGGGTCAAAGCCGCGCTCTTAACGGCCGGATTCAAGCCCATCAGCAAACTTAACTGACGGACCTGCGGTTGAATCGGTATCCACTCGACCAAGCATGACACAGTGCAAATATCCGCCATAAAAGACAAACAATTCCAATATCTTGCATATACTTAAACACAGTTGAACTTTTATCACGCCCGAACATTTCAGGAGATCACTATGACCTCAGCTTTACGCAGAACGAAAATTGTCACAACTTTAGGGCCTTCAACCGATAAAGGGGAAATACTGGAAGCCATCATTCGTGCCGGCGCGAATGTGGTACGCATGAACTTTTCCCACGGCAGTGCCGATGATCACAAACTACGCGCGCAGAAAGTGCGTGAAATTTCCGCCCGGCTAGGTAAACACGTCGCCATTTTAGGTGACTTACAAGGGCCAAAAATCCGCGTCTCGACCTTCAAAGAAGGCAAAATCGAACTGGTCGAAGGCGAACGATTCATTCTCGATGCCGAACTCGCGCCGGGTGAAGGCGATCAGGATGCAGTGGGCATCGACTACAAAGCGCTGCCCAATGACGTACAACGGGAAGATATCCTGCTGCTCGATGACGGCCGGGTACAGCTGCAGGTGATTGCCGTTGAGGGCAATAAAATCCATACCAGCGTTCTGGTCGGTGGACCATTATCAAATAATAAAGGCATTAATAAGAAAGGCGGCGGACTCTCTGCCCATGCATTAACCGAAAAAGACAAACGCGACATCCTGCTGGCGGCAGAAATCAAAGTCGACTACCTGGCGGTCTCTTTCCCACGTAACGGCACCGATATGGATTACGCCCGCCGTCTGGCACGTGATGCTGGCCTTGAAGCGCGTATGGTCGCGAAAGTCGAACGGGCCGAAACGGTCGCCAGCGATGAAAACATTGATGACATTGTCCGGGCATCCGACGTCATTATGGTCGCGCGCGGCGATCTGGGGGTTGAGATTGGTGATCCGGAGCTGATCGGGGTGCAGAAAAAACTGATTACCCGCGCTAAATCGCTCAACCGTGTGGTCATTACGGCGACCCAGATGATGGAATCGATGATCGCCAACCCGATGCCAACCCGCGCGGAAGTGATGGACGTCGCCAACGCGGTGCTGGACGGCACCGATGCAGTGATGTTGTCAGGAGAAACGGCGGCCGGCAAATATCCGGTAGAAACCGTCAAAGCCATGGCCGAAGTCTGTATCGGCGCAGAAAAAATGTTTGAAGCTAATCAACAGAAACTACCGTATTGACCGCTCATTTTCGACCGCCGAAGAGACGGTAGCAATGTCGACAATATACGCGGCGAACCATTTGGAAGGGGTTAAAGCCATGGTCAATCTGACTGAATCCGGCCGGACCTCACTGATGACTTCACGTCTTAATTCCATCTTGCCTATCTTTGCCATGTCACGCAATGACAGTACACTCAATCGTTGTGCTCTGTACCGCGGCGTCATGCCATTTTATTTCGACAGTAAACAAGGTGAAGGCTTTGAAGTGGCTCAGGCTGCGCTGGAAGCCCTGAAAGAGAAAAAACTGCTGGCGTTTGGTGACCTGGTGATTATTACTCAGGGCGATATCATGGATGTAGAAGGCTCTACCAACTGCATGCGTATTTTACCGGTCCTGTAGCATCCGTAATAACTGAAACAGGGGCTCAAAGCCCCTGTTTTTTTTACAGTGAAAGCAACAGCTGCGAGATGCTGACTTATTGGTATCGAGCGGGCTATTCATCCAAATCCGGCTGTACCGACTTGTGCTGCTTGATACGTTCACCTTGCACATCTTCAGCAATCTGATACATGCGAACAAAACGATACCCTGCTTCAAGCCCGAGTTCATAATCGTGCAGCAGATCATCCTTATTGCTGAGCAATGAACTGGAACGCAGTGGTTCGCTCGGAGCGACCTGGACAATAAAACTATCGTCGGGCGGATGGCGCAAAAAGTCACAGGTCAGTGAATAGGTCTGATAGTGCACCATCAGCATATCGGCCAATCCTGAATCAAATTTATCACCAATCAAATGGCTGAGACGATAAATGTCGTCCGCACCGAATAGCCAGCGCCCGCCATTGAGGGTACTGAGATGCTTCTGCTCAATTTTCTGCTGTTTCGCCTTTTCGATCTGCTGGTTAAAAAATCCGTTCCAGTCTTGTTTCCATTGCAGCAGTTTAGTCTGCCACTGAGTCTGGATGGTGTTGACCGAATCACGAAACCATTTCACCGGCTCTGTCGGCTGCACCGATTCCAGCGGTATGTCAGGTTCTTCGGAAAAACTTTCCGTGCGAATGACGCCAATAAAACGCGCTTCACGCCGCCAGGCTTCCTGAACCGGTATGGATGCAGAGACCCCGCCATCAATATAATGTTGATTAGCAAGTTCCACTTCACGAGGATACAGACCGGGAATAGCGCACGTTGCAATCAGTACTTCACGCCATTCCGGGCCGAGAATCGGAAAATAAAAATCGCTCAGCGTCCGGGTCGACGTCACCGCGGCAAACGCCTTACGTTGCCCCAGCACCCGACGTCCCATATCCATATCCAGCCGATAAGGAAAATCACAGATTCTGTCCAGCGCCCAGTCAAGATCCATATGTTGCTTACGGCGGATATAACTGAACAGATGGAAAAAACGAGGGTCAGTGGTCAGATCAACGATAAAAGATTTGCCCAGCTCAGGCTGACGACACAAAAACGAGCTGAGATTTAATGCGCCCGCCGAGGTTCCGTAAAACTCGTCAAACGGGTCAAAATTGGACAGCATAAAGGCATCAAATACCCCGGCTGTGAAGATACCGCGTTGTCCACCGCCCTGTGCAACCAACGCTTTTTTTCCGCCAATAAATTTAGACAACCGGCTGATATCAACCTGAGTATCCAATTCAGAGACTGTTCCACTATTTTTCATCAGCAGAACCCTTTTACTTAACTTGAAATAGCTATCGTTTCCAAAGCCAATCAGTACCACAAACACGGTCACCACCACACCCAGTGCAAATTTGAAATCGTATTCCATACACACCTCCACGCGTTAGTCAGACAACGCTATCCTGACCCCGCTAACACTTTGATAGCTAACAAGGAAAGTCGAGCCGGGTTGGATACAGGCACGCGATAGCGTCTGTTAAAGCATAAGCCGTGGTGCGACGCATGTTCAAGAATTGCTGGTTTTTCGTGCATGATTATGAAGTTACTATCACAATTACTCAACCATCCGAAAAAAATTTTGAGGTTTGTGATGCGCTCGCTTCAATTTATTGTTTTTGTGTTTGGTTGCTGGTTTTCCGCCGCAGCATCCGCTGACGTTTACCTTACGCCTGCTGCCGGTTATGTACTGGGCGGCAAAGTGGAAGACAATACCGGAGAGTCCTACGACATCAACGCCTCTTCTGCTCTGGCCATCACGTTGGAAGTGCCGTTTGAGACCGGCCGGATAGGCCTATTCTACGCCCGGCAGTCTGCCGATGTCGATATCGTCCAGGATAAGGCGACTCTGCACTACCTGCTGTTTCAGAGCCGGATCAATTATCCGTTTGCTCCCGACTGGAGCAGTTATCTGGGCGCTGGCCTGGGCGCTTCTTATTTTGATGTCAGTTGGGTCGACAACAAATCCGGATTTGCAGCCAGCATTTTCACCGGGCTCGACTATCATATGACTTCATCCGTATCACTCAGCAGTCAGATTCGCTGGCTCGGAACCGTGGTCGATAATGAAACCAGCGCGTTGTGCAGCCTGCCTGAGCCGGGACGCTGCATCGTGCGCTTTAAATCTGACTGGATGAACCAGTTCTCCGCCAATCTGGGACTGACCATACGCTTCTGAGTTAATAGCACCGGATTGGAGAGATTCACTAGTGTGTGTATATATTTCAGTCATACGCTCTAGCGATAAATACAGTTTTATCAATTGTTATAGCTCCTCAGTCCAGTTTCATGGTCTGGATATTTTTAATTGTATAAAACTTTTCACTAATCAAAGAACAAAAAAAACAACAAAAAAACCACTAAACCAGCACAACATCATGTTTACAATCTATTGCCATGAGCGGCAGATATCTGTAGTCTCGATAGCAATGCGTAGCTGATTATTTCAGATTCCGCAAACACACATCGTAAAACTAAGAACAATATTCTGAGATCTCGACTAGCTTACAAAACTTATAACTAACATTTTGCTAATTACTGGATGATAGGCCATTTTTTTAACAATTTAGCCATATTCTGATTGGTTATATCCTATCCTAGTCCTTATTAGCTGTAGTGAAAGAGATGCTTCATACCTCAGGGATTATTAAGGAGTAACTTATGAAGCGAGAACAATGGGGTTCCCGAGCCGGTTTCATTCTGGCTGCTGTGGGCTCAGCAGTGGGACTGGGAAACATCTGGCGTTTCCCGTACATGGCCTATGAAAACGGCGGCGGCGCCTTCTTCATTCCTTACCTGTTTGCCATGATCACCGCCGGTATTCCGTTTATGATCCTGGAGTTCTCTATGGGTCAGCGTAACCGCGGTTCAGCTCCGGCAACTCTGTCACGTATTAACGCAAAATTTGAATGGCTGGGCTGGTTCCAGGTTGGTGTTGCCGCTGTGATTGGCGTTTACTACGTCGCTGTTATCGGCTGGGCGATCTCCTACTTTGGCATGTCGTTTGACCAAAGCTGGGGTACAGATACTAACGCCTTCTTCTTTAGTGAATACCTGGGACTGGGTGACAACTCCCCGACCAACCTGGGCGGCATTCAGTGGAAGATCGTGCTGGCGATGGTGATTGCCTGGGCTGTTACTTACGCTGCAATCGTTGGCGGGGTTAAATCCGGTATCGAACGTGCTTCTAAAGTGATGATGCCGGTACTGTTTGTCATGGTACTGCTGCTTATCGGTCGTATGCTGTTCCTGCCGGGTGCACTGGATGGTGTGAACTACATGTTCCAGCCAGATTTCAGCAAAATCTGGGATGTAAAAGTATGGGCAGCCGCTTATGGTCAGATCTTCTTCACCCTGAGTATCGGCTTTGCCATCATGCTGGCTTACTCCAGCTACCTGCCGGAAAAATCAGACATCACCAACAACGCATTTATGACGGTGTTGCTAAACTGTGGTTTCTCGATTCTGGCCGGTATCATGATCTTCTCGGTACTGGGCTACATGGCTCAAGAGCAAGGTAAACCGCTGACAGAAGTCGTCTCTGCCGGTGTAGGTCTGGCGTTCGTTACTCTGCCAGCAGCGATTAACCTGCTGCCACTGCCTTACGTATTTGGCCCGCTGCTGTTCCTGGCACTGATCGTCGCCGGTCTGAGCTCACACATTTCGATTCTGGAAGCCGTGACTTCAGCCGTGATCGATAAAATGAGCTGGAGCCGTAAGAAAGCAGCCAACATTGTTATCGGTGTCAGCTTTATCGTATCCATGGCTTTTGCAACCAACGGCGGCCTGCTGCTGCTTGACCTGGTTGACCACTTTGCTAACAACATCGGCATCATGTCGAGCTGTCTGGTTGAGCTGGTGCTGATGACCTGGCTGGTTAAAGTGTCTGATGCGCGTAAATACGTTAACTCAGTATCAGATTTCGCAGTTGGCGTTTGGTTCGATATCTGTCTGCGCTTTATCTCACCAGTCATTCTGGCCATCATTGTCGTGACCAAGGTGAAAACTCTGATGACCGAAGGCTACGGCGGTTACGATCTAACACTGGGCTGGGCGCTGATTGGCGTACTATTTATCATTGGTGTCGCTGTGAACGCGATGAGCCGCAAGGAGAATAACGCATGACCACTGGTGCAATCATCATGATGATTCTGGGCTTAGGGATTACCTGGGGTGGCGCAGCCATCTGTATCCGTAAAGCGATGAATAAATCAGAGTAATCACGTTTATTGAACGCTAAGTTCCATTGAACGTAAAAAGCCGGCAACCCAGTTGCCGGCTTTTTTATTAATTCGTATCTTAAGTGGTTGTGCTCTCTGACTCGTAGTGACATGACCTGTCATACAGTCAGAGCCAACCACTCAGAAACGGTATGTCACACCCAGAGCTGCGCCAAGTTGAAGCTCGGTATCATCATGCAACTGAAGTTCAGGGTGAACCTGACCATAAACATTCAGATTCTGGTTAATTTGCCAGTCCAGACCCAGCGGCACACGTGCACCAAAGTCATCATCCCACTCAGCCCAACCACCGACACCAACATACCAGTCAAAAGGGACATCCGGGTTATTAAAGCTGCCACGTTTTGCAATGTAATCGAACGCAGCACCTTGGTTACCCAGAGTAAAACGATATTGGTTGTTGACTTCCAGCACAGCACTTAACTGCTGATCGACCGCCAGGCCGACTTTCAGGTTAGGATCCTGCTGAGCATACGCTGCGGCCGATAAGCTAAGCAGTGCCACTGTCATCCCTAGTTTTTTCATTTATTGATACCCTTTATTAATTGTTCTAACACTACAAACTTTAGTTCAGGTCCGGCGGGGATATGTCAACCAAGGGTAAAGGGAATTCAAGGCTCCTGTAGAGAAACCATCAGAGTAGCATCAGGGTTTTTACAAGGGTTGTTGAGGGGTAACTAAGGCTATTACTAACGCCAGAACTGGTATCGCTGAAACAGAAAAGGAGGCCAAGCCTCCTTTCAACATTACTGCATATTGAACACCACCAGGCAGATTCAGCCCGGCAGTGAACACGGCTTAACTGTGGTTACGAATCCACTCATCCATATCGGTTTTCAGGTTATCTGACTTGGTACCAAAAATCGCCTGAACTCCGCCGGATACCACAACCACACCCGCTGCGCCGAGTTTCTTCAGCTTGTCTTGATCCACTGCGTCAGTATCTGCCACTGAGACCCGCAAACGAGTGATACACGCATCCAGATTGGTAATATTGGCTTTACCACCGAAAGCCGCCACCAACTCACCAGCCATTTCTGTGCCTGATGATGTGGTGGTGTCCGCACTTTCATCTTCACGCCCCGGCGTTTTCAAATCCAGTGCGCGAATAACAAAAGTAAATACCACGTAATACAGCACCGCATAGGCCACACCCAGACCGACCAGCAGTAACATGTTATCTGCACGGGAGGACTGCACGACAAAGTCAATAAAACCGTTCGAGAAGGTATGACCATGCACCACGCCCAGAGAGTTAGTCAGCACGAATGCTAACCCCGCCAGCAGCGCATGAATGCCGTACAGCACTGGTGCAATAAACAGGAACGAGAATTCGATCGGCTCTGTAATACCGGTCAAAAACGACGTCAGTGCCGCTGAAGCCATGATACCCATGACTTTAGCCCGGTTTTCAGGCTTGGCACAATGTGCTATCGCAAAGGCAGCGGCAGGCAGACCAAACATTTTAAACAGGTAACCACCCGCCAGCTGACCAAAACCATTCCCGGCAGCACGAGATGCATCGTCGGCGGTCAGGAAACAAGTCATGATGCCGTGTACTGTTTCACCAGCACCGTTAACACAAGTCCCGGCTTCGTAGAAGAAAGGGACGTTCCAGATATGATGCAGGCCAAACGGGATCAGAGAGCGCTCAACCACACCGTAAATACCGAATGCCAGAACAGGGTTTTGATGGGCAGCCCAGTCTGAGAAACGAAGCGATCACAGCACCGATTGGCGGCCAGATAAAAGAGAGGATGACACCCAGAATAATCGATAAGAAGCCGGTGATAATCGGCACCGCGCGTTTCCCGGCGAAAAAGCCCAGGTACTCAGGCAACTGAATCTTATAAAAGCGGTTAAAAGCCCACGCAGCGACACCACCAGCAAGAATACCCCCCAACACACCGGTATCTATGCTGTCGACCCCCATAGCAGCTGCCATTACTTTAAGGGTAGCGACCATAATACCGTATCCGACGATGGCCGATAAACCTGACACACCATCGTTGTTGGTGAAGCCCAAAGATACCCCCACCGCAAACAATAATGCCATCTGGCCGAATACTGAACCACCGGCCTGCTCCATCAGATGGGAAACGATTTCGGGTAGCCAGCTAAAATTAGCCGCCCCTACCCCAAGCAGAATACCCGCAACCGGCAGAACTGATACTGGAAGCATCAGCGCCTTACCGACTCTTTGCAGGTTAGCAAACGAGTTCTTTAACATGTTTATGCTCCTGAACGAATTATTAGAATTGTTGGGTTCTATACGTCTTGCCCCATAGCCTAAATGTTAGCACCCGGTAAAAATGTAACCACCTGTGTATTATATTTTCCGGCGCCAGCCAATTAATGATAATTCTCAAACTTTGCTCAGGATGGGCGCTATTTATGACAACTTTTTTGTCTGCATCACAATTTCGGGGATTTTATGTGCTTGACGTGGGCAGGTTCACAAACCGAAGTACTGGTCAGGATGTCAGCGGGACAGCAATAAGACTGGCGAAGATACCAAAAGAGGTACATAAGACAAAAAAAAGCCCGCAATTAAGCGGGCTTGTTACTACTGAGTCAGTCCTTTTTCCGTGCCCGGGTTTCATGCAACGGCTCAACATTGTACATGTAGAGCTGAATCGCCGAGTAGGCGGCATACAATCCCAACGTGGCACAAAAAAAGACGATTTTCTCTTTTTCGCGCGATAAGTACGTCGACAAATCCTTAGCTTTGATCCACTGACCACTGTCGACCCGCAGCAGGTATTTTCCCAGAGACTTCCCTATCAGCTTAAAACAGAGAGTACTGAATCCAAGATATATCCCGATAAAGATTAACAGCATCGCCAGTACAATCAGTAACAGAACTGGCAGAGCCATATTGTCATTCAATGACATGCCTCCGCTCTTCTCAGCGAAGACACCTGTTACCACCACCATCAGAACCGACATCACCGCTTGCGTGAACATCTTGGCCACCATCAAATCGATGATAAAGGCGCCGGTTCTTCTGAATTTGTCTCCGCTATTCATTACTTACCAAGCAGAGAGTTGATTTGTGCTTTGTAACCTGCAGCTTCTGCGCCGTAGATTGCCTGGATACCAGTTTCACCAACTTTAACCAGACCACGAGCACCCAGCTCTTGAGTCCAGTGTTCGTTGCCTTTCACCTGTGCACCATCTTTAACAGTGATACGCAGACGAGTGATACATGCATCCACATCAACGATGTTTTCTGCGCCACCCAGAGCTTCGATCATGTCTTTCGCTTTCTGGTTGTCACCAGCTGCACCACCTTTTGCTGCGTGGTAGTCTTTCTTAGAAACCACTGCAACTGCGCTGCCTTTACGACCTGGAGTCTTGATGTCGAACTTCACGATGAACCAACGGAACACGAAGAAGTAAACGAACGCGTAAGCGATACCAACTAGTGGGATGAAGTACCAGTTGTTCTCAACACCAGTCACGCCTGGCAGTACACCAAACAGAGCGAAGTCAATGAAACCGCCACTGAACGTCATACCAACTTTAACATTCAGCATATCCATCAGCAGGAATGACAGACCTGCCAGAGGCACGTGCACTGCATAGTACAGAGCTGGAGCCAGGAACAGGAAGGTAAATTCGATTGGTTCAGTGATACCAGTCAGGAATGCTGTCAGAGCAACTGAGAACAGAAGACCACCGGCTGCTTTTTTGTTCTCGTCATCAGCCAGAGTGTACATCGCGTACGCTGCTGCTGGCAGACCGAACATCATGAACGGGAACTTACCAGTCATGAAGTTAGTTGAAGTAAATTGAGAGAAGTCACCGCTTGCCAGAGAAGCGAAGAACATGTTCTGTGTACCCTTGATCACTTCACCAGCGATAGTTGCAGTACCACCGATTTCTGTTTGCCATAGTGGCAGGTAGAATACGTGGTGCAGACCAACAGGGATCAGAGAACGCTCGATGATACCGAAGATCAGAGACGCAACGTAACCGTGGCCACTTGCAGTCATCTCACCCAGAGCCGCACCGATTGCGCCGAACGCAGCACCAAAGAATGGCCAGATAAAGGTCAGAAACGATGCCGTAGAACAGCGCAGCAAATGCACTAATAATTGGAACAAAACGTGCGCCACCGAAGAAACCCAGGTAATCCGGTAGTTTTGCGTCGTGGTATTTGTTATGCAGAACAACAGTGATAGCACCTGCGATCAGACCACCAAACACACCCATACTCAGTGTGTTGCTGATACCCAGTACATCAGCCAGTACGCCCGGGTATTCGCTGCCCATCAGTACTACTGTGTTAGAGTCCAGGTTGATCATGTTCGCTACAGTCAGCGTTTTCGCGATTGCAACGTTCATTACCAGGTATGAGATCAACGCAGCCAGTGCAGCAGCACCTTTTTCAGCACGCGCAAAACCCACGGCGATTGCCAGAGCAAACATAACTGGCAGGTTAGCAAATACGATGCCGCCAGCAGCAGTCATTACTTGCAGGAAGCTATTCAGAATAGTTCCGTCCTGAAGCACACTGATGTTGTACGCTTCGATCATTGTTGGGTTAGTAAAACTACCCCCGATACCCAGCATGATACCCGCCGCTGGTAACAGCGCGATGGGTAACATAATGGACTGTGAAAGTTTACTAAAGAAACCTTTCATACGTTTATGCTCCTGATTAAGTTATTAGTATTCTTGAGTTCCAACGGCACACCCCCGTAGCCTCAGTGTTGGCTCTCAATGAAAATGTAACGCGAATGTCATTATATTTTCCGGCTCTAAATATATCTTGATGCCCCTCAAGCTTTCTAGCGACTAATGAAATTTAGTTTCAAATTATTAGACAGATCACAATACCTGTCACAGAGTGAAATCCTTTACATTCCACCTATCTCGCTGTTTTTAATGATATAAAAATAACTAACCATTAATTTTATGCAGTAAATAAAATAGAGCTAATTGTTATTTTACGTAACAAAATTTCATTTCAGCATTTTAGGACCGTATTTCCAACATTTTTGGTGAACAACAAGTATAAAAATGCACACCAAGACTATCAGGTATAAAAAACGGCCCCAAAAAGGCCGTTTTTTATACCGATTTATTTTTCATCGTAAAAAAAGTTGCTGAAAATTTTGGGTGGTTTTTTCGGCAACTTCCTTAAGAGATACACCTTTGAGCTGCGCAATATAAGCCGCGACTTCAACCACATATGCCGGTTGGTTTTGCTTACCGCGGTGTGGCACCGGAGCAAGATAAGGCGAGTCTGTCTCAATCAGCAGACGTTCCAGTGGTAATTGCTTCACCACGTCTTTCAGTTTCTTGTGCCTGACGGAAGGTAACGATGCCTGAGATGGAAATGTAAAAACCCAGCTCCATCGCCGCTTCAGCAAACGCCAGATCCTCAGTAAAACAGTGAATGACACCACCACAGCGCTCCGCTCCGCCTGCACGCAGAATATCCAGTGTATCCTGACGGGCATTTCGGGTATGAATAATCAGCGGTTTGTTGAGTGCTACCGCTGTTTCAATATGCTGCTTAAATCGCTCCTGCTGGAGCGGCGCCGTCTCCGGCTCATAATGGTAATCCAGGCCGGTTTCACCAATCGCAACCACTTTGGAATGTGATGCATACTCCTGAAAACGAGCGAGTTCAAAATCACTCGCAACATCGAGCGGGTGTACGCCACAGGAAGCGTAAACATTATCGTAGGGCGTGATCATTTCCAGCATGCCGGAAAATGAATCCAGGGTTACGCCGACCGAAAGCAGCTGTTTTACGTTAGCCTGTCTGGCCTTTTCTATCACATCTTCGATGCCGTTATGTAATTCATCATAATCGAGTTTATCGAGATGACAGTGCGAATCTACAAACATGCTTCCTCATTTAATTTCAGTAACCAATCAGTGATCAGCAGCTCACCGTTCAAACCGGTGAACGTTCTTAGTTGTTCTATCAGTTTAGCCAGGCGGTCAGTCTGTTGCTGTAACTGAGCCAAGTTCATCAGCCCGGCAACCTGTTCACAGCCGGGCGTAAAGTACGCCTGACGAATGCCAAACTGCACTTTCTGCGCATCCGTCAGCAAATACCATAACCAGCTTAAGCGTTGCACCGGCTGCGCTGCCGCCGCTTTGGCGCAATTGAGCAATGCACTGACATCACCTTGCAGCGCAGCAATAAACTGACTTTCCAGCGTGCCGTAATCCGCCACTCCGCCTTCGGCGATGAATGCCTGAGTAGTCAGCGGCGCATTGGCATGTATGTGCGCTGCATAAGGCGGCACGGTTTTATCCAGAGTCTCACTCAGCCAGCCAGACACCATTTGTGTCGCTGGCTCTGCGACGTTGATTTGCTGACAGCGGCTCACTATGGTCGGCAGAATATGACTGATGCGCGTCGTCACTAACACAAACACGCACTTACCTGCCGGCTCTTCCAGCGTTTTGAGCAGCGCATTGGCCGCCGATTCATTCATCGCTTCGGCAGGTTCAATCACAATCAGGCGGTAGCCGGACAGTTGCGACGATTCCTGCGCCAGACGATTACAGTGACGGATTTGCTCAACACTGATGGAACGGCCCTCTTTCTCCGGCCGCACCACATGGTAGTCAGGATGATTGCCCGACTGCATCAAATCGCAGCTGTGACAAAACCCGCACGCTTCGCCGTCCTGGGCGGAACACATCAGTGCCGCGGCAAACGGCTCAACCAGCTGAAATGCGCCCACGCCAGCCGGCGCTGCAATCAGGGTCGCAGCAGAAAAGGTCTGGTTTTTAAGCCGGGCCTGCCAGGCCTGCCAGGCATCATTCAGCCAGGGATAAATCGGTTGCATCGCCTAAACCGCCTTGAACCAGGAGTTCAGCGCCTGGCGAATGCTGCTGGCCACGTCTTCCATGCTCTGAGCGGCATCGATGATCACCACCGAATCATCCGCGCGGGCAATCTGCAGATAACGCTCGCGGGTACGTTCAAAAAAGCTGATGTCCATTTTTTCTATCCGATCCAGTTCGCCACGGCCGCGGGCGCGTTCGAGGCCAAGCTTAGGGTCAATGTCCAGATACAGCGTCAAATCCGGCTTAAAATCACCGAGCGTGGTCTGTTTAAGATTATGCAGGGTCTCGGCTGCTATTTGCCGACCGCCGCCCTGATACGCTTGTGAGGACATATCATGACGGTCACCCACTACCCAATCGCCTCGGGTTAACGCCGGCTTAATCACGTTTCTCAACTAACTGCACACGCGCTGCGTACATCAGCAGCAGCTCTGTAATGTCCTGCAGCACTTCACCGTCATGCTCTTCCTTAACCAGCGAGCGCATTTTTTCCGCCAGCACAGTACCGCCCGGCTCGCGGGTACGGGTTATATTGTCGATACCCTGCGCGTGCAGCGCTTCAACCACAGCCTGAATGGCCGTGCTTTTACCGGCCCCTTCCAGGCCCTCTACTACGATAAATTTTGCATTCATGGGTTTTATCTTTGCTAATCGCTATGTTTACTGCTGTCTGAGCTGTTTCAGATACGCACGCACCGCGCGATTATGCTCGGTCAGACTTTTAGAAAATACGTGGCCACCGTTACCGCTGGCGACAAAATACAGATACGCGCTTTGCTCCGGATTCAGAGCTGCCGCGATAGATGCCTCACCCGGCATCGCTATCGGTGTTGGCGGTAAACCGTTAATCACATAAGTATTATACGGGGTGGCTGTGCGCAAATCTTTACGACGGATATTGCCATCATAACTCTCCCCCATTCCATAAATTACCGTCGGATCCGTCTGCAAACGCATCCGCTTGTTAAGACGGTTAACAAACACCGAAGCAACCCGGGTACGCTCTTCTTCCAGTGCCGTCTCTTTCTCAATGATGGACGCCAGTATCAATGCCTCATAAGGCGATTTGAGAGGTAAATCAGCCTGACGCTGCTGCCAGGCGCTGTCCAGAATGGCTTCCAGTTTAGCGTGTGCCCGTTTCAGAATGTCCAGATCGCTGGTGCCCTTGGTAAAGTGATACGTCTCGGCCAGAAACAAACCCTCCAGTTTTTTCTGCTCGACACCCAGTAACTGCGCAATCTCGGCTTCTGATTTGCCGGCCAGTGTATGTTCCAACTGCTCATCATGTGCCAGCATCGCCAGCCACTCATTAAAACGGCTGCCTTCAACAAAGGTGATCGCAAACTGGTGCTCTTTGCCGGATACCAGCAAATTCAACGCATCACGCAGAGTGCTTTGCGGCTCTACCTGATAAGTACCTTTCTTTATCTGAACCAGTTCCGGATGGAAACGACGCACCAATTTGGCGGCAAAACTAGGCGCAATCCACTCGTCGCGAGTCATCTGAGTCAGCGCACTATTGAGACTGGTTCCGGCGTTGACCGTGAACAGTTGTTTACCTTCGATACTCAGAGGCTGAGTAAGATAATCTTCAACTTGCTTAGTGACATAGAAATAGCCGACTGCTGCCAGTGCCAGCAGGGTAAACAGCAGTGAAACAATTTTTTTAATCACGAATGAAAGCTCTCCTGAAAGCGTCGTGTGTAGTGACCGATTGGGTATGTCTGTCCGGATATTTCAATTACCGGAGCGGTTTCCATAATAGCATTAGAGATAAACACCTCTTCGGCATCCGCAAGATGGTCGAGCTTAAACGCCCCGCTCTCGAGGTTCAATCCCAAATCGGGCGCTTGCTCAACAATCAGCCGCCGCGCAACACCAGCTACCCCGGAGTTGCTGAGATCCGGTGTATACAAGGTATCGCCTTTACGCCAGAATAAATTCGCCATGGTGGTTTCGACCACATGCTGATTGAGGTCAAGACAAACGCCGTCGGCATAACCGGCCTGGTCCATTTCGCCTTTGAGCAGCACCTGCTCCAGGCGGTTATTATGTTTATGACCCGCCAGCATCGGGTTGAGCCCCATACGATGGTGGCAAACGCCGAGACGAATCCCCTCTTGCTGCCAGGCAGCATAGTGAGCAGGATATGAAAAATGACTGATGGTCACGTCAGGATGAAGTAAATTGGCCGGGCTGTAACCACGTCCGCCTTGGCCACGACTGATATGCAGCTTAAGTCCCGCTTTGTCATCAGCCAGCATCGCCTGCTGCAGCCACAGGCTGATCTGCTCCCAGTCTGGTAGGGGAATAGATAACACGTTCAGGCACGCTTCCATCCGTTCAACATGATAGCCCCAGAGCTCAATCTGGCCCTGCCTCGTCAGCATAGTGGTGAAACAGCCATCACCATATTGAAACGAGCGATCCGAAACCGAGACCACATCCGTCAGTTCGCCATTGTGCCAGAACATATTCTACTCCCTGAAAAAAAGAAACGGCTTAATGCTAAGCATCAAGCCGTTTCAACTCAAATATTTTCGCTAACTGTTGCGGTCAGGATTTTATACGCGTTTGAAAATCAGTGAACCGTTTGTGCCACCAAAGCCAAACGAGTTACACATAGCGTATTCCATACCTTCAACCTTACGCGCAGTATTTGGAACCAGATCCACACCCAGACCTTCTTCTGGATTTTCCAGGTTGATGGTCGGTGGAACAATCTGATCAACCAGAGACATCACAGTAATGATTGCCTCTACTGAACCCGCAGCACCCAACAGGTGACCGGTCATCGACTTAGTCGACGAAACCAGTACTTGCTCAGAGCCTGCTTCGCCCAGTGCACGCTTGATGCCTTTCACTTCCGCAACGTCACCAGCTGGTGTAGACGTACCGTGTGCATTCACGTAACCGATTTGCGTACCAGTTAGCTGAGCATCACGCATCGCCGCTTCCATTGCCAGCGCACCGCCTGAACCATCTTCACTTGGTGAAGTCATATGGTAAGCGTCGCCAGACATACCGAAACCAACGATTTCTGCGTAGATCTTCGCACCACGAGCTTTCGCGTGTTCGTACTCTTCGATCACCATCACGCCTGCACCGTCACCCAGTACAAAACCATCACGGTCTTTATCCCAAGGACGAGACGCTTTCTGTGGTTCATCGTTACGAGTAGACAGCGCTTTTGCTGCACCGAAACCCGCCATACCCAGAGGGGTTGACGCTTTTTCGCTGCCGCCGGCTACCATGGCGTCTGCATCACCGTATGCAATCATACGAGCAGCGTGGCCGATGTTGTGCAGACCTGTAGTACATGCAGTTGAGATCGCGATGTTAGGACCGCGCAGACCACGCATGATAGACAGGTTACCCGCAACCATGTTAACGATGGTAGAAGGAACGAAGAAACGGGCTCACTTTACGTGGACCTTTCTCCATAAGCGCCTGATGACCTGTTTCGATCAAATCAAGACCGCCGATACCAGAACCGATGGCAACACCAACGCGAGGCGCGTTTTCTGCAGTGATGACCAGACCTGAATCGTCTAGCGCTTGGATACCCGCGGCAATACCGTACTGGATAAACAAATCCATTTTACGGGCATCTTTTTTAGACATGTACTCTTCGCAGTTAAAATCTTTTACCAGACCTGCGAAACGAGTAGAAAAATTTGTTGTATCAAAGTGCTCGATATTCACGATACCACTTTGACCAGCTAGCAGGGCTTTCCAAGAAGATTCTACTGTGTTGCCTACCGGTGACAACATACCCATGCCAGTGACAACGACACGACGCTTGGACACGATCATATTCTCCGGAAATGAAAATTCTATGAGAGATAATAGATGAGTGAGAAAAACTCAGGCGGCCAGAGGGCCGCCTGGGGAGAGCATTACTGAGCGCTGTTTACGTAGTCGATCGCAGCTTGAACAGTAGTGATTTTCTCTGCTTCTTCATCAGGAATCTCAGTGTCGAATTCCTCTTCAAGAGCCATAACCAGCTCAACAGTGTCAAGAGAATCAGCACCTAGGTCTTCAACGAAAGAAGCTTCGTTTTTAACTTCTGCTTCGTCTACACCCAGCTGTTCAACGATGATTTTCTTTACGCGTTCTTCGATGTTGCTCATTTTTACTTTTCCTTTACAGATTTCGCCTAATGCGATGATGCCGTAGTTTATTCGAACTAGTGAAAGTTGCAAGGGGCACCTTGCTGGTCAAACCACAAAATTGGCGATTTTAACCGAAATTCACACCATTTTTGACTTATATCATGCACAAATCTTGCGCATTTAAACGTTAAGTTTCAGACGAAGTCAACCATTAACTTCACAGTTTGCGCTCACTTCGCCGCAAACTTAGCGTTAAACCATGTACATTCCGCCGTTAACGTGCAGAGTTTCGCCAGTAATGTACGCAGCTTCCGGAGATGCCAGGAAAGCCACTGCTGAAGCAATTTCACGTGGGTCACCCAGACGACCAGCCGGCACTTGTGCTAGTGTAGCAGCACGTTGCTCGTCATTCAGCGCTTTTGTCATATCAGTTTCGATAAAACCTGGTGCAACTGTGTTCACAGTCACACCACGAGAAGCAACTTCACGTGCCATTGACTTAGTAAAGCCAATTACACCCGCTTTTGCTGCTGCGTAGTTAGTCTGACCTGCGTTGCCCATAGTACCAACAACAGAACCTACGTTGATGATACGGCCATGACGTTTTTTCATCATACCACGCAGAAACCGCTTTAGACAGACGGAAGATAGATGTCAGGTTAGTATCCATGATATCTGTCCATTCATCATCTTTCATGCGCATCAGCAGGTTATCACGGGTGATGCCCGCGTTGTTAACCAGGATGTCTACGCCACCGAATTCGTCATTGATGTTTTTCAGTACTGCTTCGATAGATTCAACATCGGTCACGTTCAGTGCCAGACCTTTACCATTGTCGCCCAGATAAGCGCTGATCGCTTCTGCACCGCTTTCGCTGGTTGCAGTACCAATCACTTTCGCACCACGTGCTACCAATAGTTCCGCGATCGCTTTACCGATACCACGGCTTGCGCCAGTAACCAGGGCAACTTTGCCTTCCAGGTTCATGAAATCACTCATGTCTATTTCCTACTTTTACTTAACTGCGTCCAGTGAAGCGATATCGTTCACTGCTTGCGCGTTCAGCGTTTTCACAATACGTTTAGTCAGACCAGTCAATACTTTACCCGGGCCAACTTCAATCAGAGTCTCGATGCCTTGCTCGCTCATCTTCTGCACGCCTTCAGTCCAGCGAACCGGGCTGTGCAGTTGGCGAACCAGCGCATCTTTAATTTTTGCCGGATCCGTTTCAGCCGCAACATCTACGTTGTTGATCACCGGAATTTGTGGCGCATTGAACTCAAGTGCTTCCAGTGCCACAGCCAGTTTATCGGCTGCAGGTTGCATCAGAGCGCAGTGTGACGGTACTGAAACCGGCAGCGGCAGTGCACGTTTGGCACCCGCTTCTTTACACAGTGCACCGGCACGTTTCTACTGCGTCTTTCTGACCAGCGATAACCACCTGGCCTGGTGAGTTGAAGTTCACCGGAGACACAACGTCACCTTGCGCTGCTTCTTCACACGCTTTCGCAATCGCTTCATCGTCCAGGCCGATGATAGCAAACATAGCGCCAGTACCTGCTGGAACGGCTTCCTGCATCAGTTGACCACGCAGCTCAACCAGTTTGATGGCCGCTTTAAAGTCAATCACACCGGCACAAACCAGTGCCGAGTATTCACCCAGGCTGTGACCGGCCAGCACTTGTGGCTGTTCCAGGCCCAGCTCCTGCCATACGCGCCAGATAGCAACGGATGACGCCAGCAATGCAGGCTGAGTGCGGAAAGTCTGGTTGAGATCTTCTGCAGGGCCATTTTGAACCAGAGCCCAAAGATCGTAACCCAGAGCGTCAGACGCTTCTGCAAAAGTTTGTTTAACTACATCATACTGTTCGCCAAGCTCAGCAAGCATACCCACTGCCTGAGAGCCCTGACCTGGAAATACGATAGCAAACTTGCTCATGTTTTTTTCCTTAACTTAATAATGAATAAGGAGTCTTGCGACTCCTTAAGTCTGAATATTTATCGCGCGTTGCTGCTAAGTTCAACCGTCAGCTCTGAATCAATCAGAACTTAACCAATGCAGAACCCCAGGTGAAACCACCACCAAAGGCTTCCAGCAGCAGAGTCTGGCCACGTTGAATGCGTCCGTCACGAACCGCTTCGTCCAGTGCAGTAGGCACAGTAGCAGCAGAGGTATTGCCGTGACGGTCCAGAGTGACCACAACTTGATCCAGCGACATCGACAGTTTTTTCGCCGTCGCTGAAATAATTCGATAGTTCGCCTGATGAGGCACTAACCAGTCTAGTTCAGACTTGTGCATATTGTTGGCAGCCAGTGTATCTTTCACCAGCTTTGACAATTGTGTCACGGCGACTTTAAACACTTCGTTACCGGCCATATGCAGCCATTTGTCTACGTCACCACCGCGCTCCGGGACTTCCAGGCTCAGCAGATCGCCAAAACGGCCGTCAGCGTAGATGTGGGTCGACAGAATACCCGGCTCTTCGCTGGCACCGACAACCACGGCACCGGCACCGTCACCAAACAGAATGATGGTTGAACGATCGGTCGGATCACAGGTTTTTGACAACGCATCTGCGCCAATCACCAGCACATTTTTACACATACCCGATTTAATGTGTTGATCTGCCACCGACAAACCGTACATAAAACCCGAACAGGCTGCAGCCAGGTCAAACGCCGGACAGCCCTGAATCTCCAGTTTCGCTTGTACCTGACAAGCAGAAGACGGGAAAGTATGACTGCCGCTCGTGGTGGCGACAATGATCAGATCGATGGCTTCTTTATCAATACCAGCCATCTCAATTGCATTCTGAGCCGCATAAAACGCCATATCGGCAACCGTTTCATTTTCGGCAGCAATCCGACGCTCACGAATACCCGTACGAGTGACAATCCACTCATCACTAGTATCTACCATTTTCTCCAGATCGGCGTTGGTACGCACTTGAGATGGCAGGTAGCTGCCTGTACCTAAAATTTTGCTATACATGAAGACTAATAATGCCTCTCGAGTAAAACCGCTTCCAAACGATCGCTTATACGGCTGGGGACTTGTCGTTTCACTTCATGTACCGCTTCGGAAATGGCATTCACGACAGCGGATACATCAGCACTTCCATGACTTTTAATGACAATGCCGCGCAATCCTAGCAAACTTGCACCGTTATACTGGTCGGGGTTCAGTGTTTTTAGTTCAGTAAATAGTTCAGAAAACAGCTTTCTGGCAATCCAACCCTTTATGGATGAGGCTAAAAACTTACTTTTTAACTTATCGATAAAGAGTTGCGCAGTTTCCTTCACAGGTTTTCAAACAGATATTGCCGACGAAACCGTCACAGACGATCACATCCGCTGCATCGGTCAGCAGTTGGTTACCTTCAATATAACCGATAAAATTCACTGCGTTAGTCTGTTGCAACATTCCTGAACAACGTTTGACAAGATCATTACCTTTTATTTCCTCAGCGCCGACATTCAAAATAGCGACCCGGGGAATGCGGGACAAATGTTGCTCCGCCAATGCAGCACCCATAACGGCAAACTGGAACAGAGAATCGGCATCACTTGACACATTGGCGCCTAAATCCAACATCCACACTTTACCGCCGGACGCGGTGGGTAACGCCGATACTAAAGCAGGACGGTCAATACCAGGTAACAATTTGAGTCGAAAACGGGATAACGCCATCAAAGCTCCGGTATTACCCGCACTGACACAGGCATGGGCCTCACCTTCAGCGACCTGATCAATGGCCATCGCCATCGAACTGCCCTGACAATGACGTAGTGCTAATGAAGGTTTTTCGGAGTTAGAGATAACTCGGTCACTGTGCAGAATGCACAAACGGGCATCTGATTCGTAACCTAGAAGAGAAAGTTGCTGGGCGATCTCAGTCTGATCACCGATGAGAGTCACTTTTAGCTCTGGGAAATGCGACAGTGCCTGCACGGCGGCAGGCACTGTAACGCGAGGACCGAAATCCCCGCCCATTGCATCAAGTGCAACGGTTAAATTTTGCAAAGGTCAACCTTACTTGTTGATAACCTTTTTGCCACGGTAGTAACCGTCAGCAGTCACGTTGTGACGCAGGTGAGTTTCACCTGAAGTCGCGTCTACAGAAAGTGCAGCTGTAGTCAGCGCATCGTGTGAACGGCGCATGCCACGCTTAGAACGTGTTTTACGGTTTTGTTGTACGGCCATGGACCCTACTCCTATGTTATTGCTTAAAGATTTACTTCTTTAAACTTTTTAAAACATCGAACGGATTCGGCTTCTCTTCCAACACTTCGTCTGGAAGTTCACCAAACACCATATTGTCTGAAGTAACGCTACAATCTGCTTCGTCGTGCATCGCAACCTGGGGCAAGTTAATGATGAACTCGTCTTCAACTAACTGAATCAGGTCAACCTCACCGTACTCGTTCAGATCTACCAAATCGTACTCGTCGGGGGCGTCTTCTTCACTTTGTTGCCCTTTATAAGGGGTATAAGTGAATTCAACTTCACACTCGTGTGTGAAAACCTCATTACAGCGTTGACACTCTAAATCGACTTCGATGTTAGCTTTACCAGAGATAACAACAAGTCGCTGTTCATCAAGCCCAAATGACAATGAGACTTGAGCGTCGCGTTTAACGCCTTCGACTGACTCCTCTAAGCGCTTGAAAAGACTCATTTGGATGATGCCATCGTAATCAAGTCGTTTCTGAGCGGCTTTACCCGGATCAATCGTTCGCGGTATTTTTACCTTTTGCATAGGGCGCGAATATTATCTTCCAAAATAGATTTAGTCAAAGAAAAAGGCAAAAAAGTTACTTTTTTTTCCCTTTCCGTATAGAGAATTATGAGCAGCCTGTTTGTTGATATAAGCTGCCGTAAAACCCGTGATAATTGTACAGTAAGAAGCGTATAAAAAGATGCAAAATTACCAACTTGTTTTAGCGTCAACATCCCCTTTCCGTCAACAGCTGCTTGCCAAACTGCAGATCCCGTTTACCACTGCCACCCCGGATTGTGATGAAACCCCGCTGGCCGGTGAGAGTCCGGAGCAGTTGGTATTGCGCCTTGCGGAGGCGAAAGCGCGCTCCTGCCAGGTAACCGACAACAGCCTGGTGATTGGCTCGGATCAGGTGTGTGTGATTGACGGCCAGATTGTCGGCAAGCCCCACACCCGTGATAAAGCCATCGCACAACTGCTCAGTCAGAGCGGTCAGGCAATCACCTTCTACACTGGCCTGGCACTCTATAACCGCAGCACCGACAAGGCTCAGGTGGTTTTAGATACCTTTACCGTTCACTTTCGCCAGCTCACCCCGCAGATGGTCAGCCGTTACGTTGACCAGGAACAGCCGCTGCACTGCGCAGGCAGCTTCAAAAGTGAAGGACTCGGTATCGCCCTGTTTGAACGCCTGGAAGGCGACGATCCGAACAGTCTGGTCGGACTGCCGCTGATTCGCCTTATCCGCCTGCTGGAAAACGAACAGTTTCCGGTACTGTAAGCATTAAGCGAAGCTGAAATCTGATTCAGCCACATATCCTAATTCCGCTGCATATTTTAATTCAGCCACAAATAACGAAGGCTTGTCATCCGACAAGCCTTTGCATTGCTAAAACACCAGTCGCTCTGCTACACCATCAGTCGCCCGGACTGAAAGAATTAGCCTTCCTGACGCATTTTGGCCAGTGCCTGCTCCAGTTTATCGTCAAGCGGCGCATTAATTTCCATTTTTTCGCCGCTGCCCGGATGAACAAACTGAATGTTGGCGGCGTGTAAAAACAGGCGGTCAATGCCAAACTTAGCGGTATAGGCGTCAAAACGGCGATCACCGTAACGATCATCCCAGGCGATCGGGTGGCCCGTGTACTGAGTGTGCACGCGGATCTGGTGAGTTCGGCCGGTAATCGGACTTGCCTGCACAAGCGTCGCTTGTGAAAACTTCTCAAGAATTCTAAAACGGGTCTCTGACGGCTTACCGTTCGGGTTAACCCGCACAATACTGTTCACTTCGTTTTTCAGTAATGGCGCATTGACCGCTTTGCAGCTGGCTTTCCACTCACCCATCACCAACGCGAAGTAGTACTTCTGCACCGTTTTTTCGCGGAACTGGCTCTGCAGGTGACGCAGCGCCGAGCGCTTCTTAGCCACCAACAAAATGCCTGACGTATCGCGATCAATCCGGTGCACCAACTCAAGGAAGCGGGCCTGCGGACGCAGCGCACGCAGCGCTTCAATCGCGCCAAACTTTAAGCCGCTGCCGCCATGCACCGCTGTACCGGATGGTTTATTGAGCACCAAAAGATGCTCATCTTCATACAGTACGCAATGCTCGAGTTTCTGCGACCTTATTGAGCTTAGTGCTCGGTGCCGCGACCTCTTCTTCTTTCACTTCCATGGTCACCGGCGGGATACGCACCATGTCGCCGGCTGCCAGCTTATATTCGGCTTTGACGCGCTTTTTATTGACGCGCACCTCGCCCTTACGCAGGATTCGGTAAACCACGCTTTTAGGAATGTTTTTTAATTGGTTGCGCAAGAAATTATCAATGCGCTGACCAGCCATGTCTTCGTCGATATCAACGAACTGGACTTGGGTTCTTATTTCGCTCATGGCGGCTATTCTAACCGTAATAGGATGAAATTCACATTTTCTTGGTAACAAAAAAAACGCTTTCAGCTTAAAACTTAAGCTAAATTGTTGAAACTCACATCAATGCGACGCACTGCTCCGACAGTTCAAGCCTGGAATACGCGCAAAACTCAAATTTGTCACTGCTTTTCACCGAGAATTTTGCGTGTTCACTGACATTTTTTATACAGAGCCCCAAAATTTTAAGCGCTTTCTAATAAAGCAGATTGCTGAGTTTACCAGTCACTGCTATAGTTCACAGCTGCAATAATCGAACAGGTGGCAAATTATCTGTAGCCGTTTGATTAACGCAAGTTTATGAGTAGCTAAGCCAAAAACCGATGTGCTGCACACGGCGTAAGACACAGTTGATTAAGGCGTTCTTGTTGCTCTACTCATCGTCATTTCATGTTGAGTATCCTCCGCCACTACGCGGATCACAGGCGAGTGAAACGCTTGTGATACTGAAGTGCCCTCAGAGCATCCCCCTCCAGCCGGGAGGCTGTAATAACCAAGCCATGGGATCAGGCACCGTGAAAACGAAACAAAAGCAATAAGAACAACAATCAAAATGAAGAAAAGATAACGAGATTTTTAAATGAAAAGAATGTTAATTAACGCAACTCAAAAAGAAGAGTTGCGTGTCGCGTTGGTCGATGGCCAGCGACTGTTCGATTTGGATATCGAAAGTCCTGGACATGAATCTAAAAAAGCGAATATCTACAAAGGACGTATTACCCGCATTGAACCAAGTCTGGAAGCCGCATTCGTCGACTACGGCGCTGAAAGACACGGTTTCCTTCCTCTTAAAGAAATTGCCCGCGAATACTTCCCAGAAGGTTACAGTTACCAAGGCCGACCAAGCATTAAAGAAGTGCTGACGGAAGGTCAGGAAGTGATCGTACAGGTAGAGAAAGAAGAACGTGGCAGTAAAGGCGCGGCTCTGACTACCTTTATCTCACTGGCTGGTAGCTACCTGGTTCTGATGCCAAATAACCCTCGAGCCGGCGGTATTTCACGTCGTATCGAAGGTGATGAACGCACTGAACTTAAGGCAGCACTGAGCACACTGGAACTACCGCAAGGTATGGGTCTGATTGTTCGTACCGCAGGTGTAGGTAAAAGTGCGGAAGAGCTGGAGTGGGACCTGAATGTGCTTATCAATCACTGGAGCGCAATCAAACAGGCATCTGACTCTAACCCGGCCCCATTCCTGATTCACCAGGAAAGTAACGTCATCGTACGTGCCATTCGTGACTATCTGCGTCGCGATATCGGCGAAATTCTTATCGACAGCAACACCATCTATGAACGCGCTCTGGAGCACATCCGTTTGGTGCGTCCTGACTTCATTAACCGAGTCAAGAAATACGATGGTGAAGTGCCACTGTTCAGCCACTTCCAAATCGAGAGCCAGATCGAATCTGCTTTCCAACGTGAAGTTCGTCTGCCTTCCGGCGGTTCAATTGTTATTGACCCGACTGAAGCTCTGACCTCTATCGATATCAACTCAGCACGCGCAACCAAAGGCGGCGATATTGAAGAGACGGCTCTGAACACGAACCTGGAAGCGGCCGATGAGATTGCTCGTCAACTGCGTCTGCGTGACCTGGGCGGCCTGGTTGTTATCGACTTTATCGACATGACGCCTGTTCGCCATCAACGCGAAGTAGAAAACCGTCTGCGTGAGGCCGTACGTCTGGATCGTGCCCGCGTGCAGATCGGTCGTATCTCCCGCTTTGGTCTGCTGGAAATGTCGCGTCAGCGTCTGAGCCCGTCACTGGCAGAAGCAAGCCACCACATCTGTCCGCGTTGTACCGGTACTGGTGTGGTGCGTGACAACGAATCTCTGGCGCTGTCTGTACTGCGTCTGATTGAAGAAGAAGCTCTGAAAGACAATACCTCTCAGGTACTGGCTGTTGTGCCGGTCTCGATCGCTTCTTACCTGCTGAACGAAAAACGTCGTTCAGTTAACCACATTGAGCGTCACCAAGATGTGAAAATCACTGTGGTACCAAACTCTGATATGGAAACTCCGCACTTCGAAGTTATCCGTATCCGTGAAGGTGAAGAGCAGGAAATGCTGTCTTACCTGATTCCGCGTAAGCTGGAATCAATGAAAGAAGCAGAAGGCAAAGATCTGGGTGATGCCGATATCAAACCTAAGCGTCTGGAAGAACCAGTACTGAAAGGTTTTGCAGCTCCGACTCAATCGGCTCCGATTCCTAAACCACAGCCGGTAGAAGCACCACAACCTGCGCCTGCTGCTCCTGTACAACAACAAAAACCGGGCCTGATTTCCCGCTTCCTGAAAGCTCTGTCAAACCTGTTTGCAGCGCCTCAGGCAGAAGAGCCAAAACAAGCTCAGGAGACTGAGGAAAAACCACAGCAGAAACCGCAAGGTGACCGCAACAAGTCTTCCCAGCCTCGCCGTGAACGTAATAACGATCGCCGCCGCAACCCGCGTGATAAAAACAGACGCAAAGCGGATGACGTGAAAGATGCGAAACCACAAGAGAGCAATAAGCCTGCGGATAAAGACGCGCAAAGCAATCGTAAGCAAGAGCGTAAACCGAAGCAGGAAACGCACAGATCGTAACGAGCGTAGCGAACGTAACGACCGCAATGCTAACGATCAGCGTCGTAACAAACGTGACGACAGCAAACGCGATGAAGCGAAATCCAGTAAGGTGATGGAACAGGGTCGCAAACTGGCGACCGATGCTCAGCAACAAGACGTAACCGAAGCGCCTCGTCAGGAAGCGCAAGAGGAAAAAGCGGCCGTTGTGAAAGAGCGTCGCCAGCGCCGTAAACTGACCAAGCAAATCCGTATTAAGGATCAGACTGAAGAAGCCATCACTGCAGCCGCTCAACCAGAGCAGGCAGCAGAGGCAGAATCAGTGAAAGATAACAATACCTCGGTAAAAGATAACAATACCAAGGTTGCTGAAACTGACGCGGAAAACACTGAAAAAGACGAGCAGAAACAACGCCGTAACCGCCGTTCACCACGTCACCTGCGTGCCAGTGGTCAGCGTCGTCGTCGCGGTCGCGATCGCCGTCCTAACCCATTCCGTCTGCGTAAAGGTGGTGTAGCATCACCGGAAATGGCGATGGGTAAAGTGATGCCTCGTTATGACCTGCCGAAGCCGAAGAAAGCAAAAGCAGAACAACAGACGCAAACTAATGTCACGCTGGGCGGTTTCGCTTGTCCGGAAATGGCAATGGGTAAAGTGATCATCCGTCGTGAAGCGCCGGTGGCAGAGCTGGTAACAGACAATACAGCGCTTGAAGCAGCCGTGGTTGAAACTGCAGCTGTTGCGACTC
The DNA here is from genome assembly GCA_039696685.1 of Vibrio sp. CDRSL-10 TSBA. NCBI lineage: Bacteria > Pseudomonadati > Pseudomonadota > Gammaproteobacteria > Vibrionales > Vibrionaceae > Vibrio > Vibrio sp. CDRSL-10 TSBA. The sequence goes on from CP155566.1 coordinate 2,404,844, forward strand.
CGGTTGCCGAGACTCCAGTCGTTACAACTCCGGTAGTTGAAAGCCCTGTGGTAGAAGCACCTGCCGTTGAAGCCAGTGCTCCGGAAGCCGCACCAACGGTAGCGACAGAAGAAGTCGCTGTGGCAGAAGTGGCACCTGAAGCAGTAGTGGCACCAGCAACAGAAGAAGTTGCAGTTGCACAAGCCGCTGCTGAAGAGGCGACTACGCAACCAAGCGCAAAACCAGCGCCTGTTGCAGAAGTGATCGAGCCAGTGATTGAAGAAGCGCCTGTGATTATTAAAGCGCCGAAAGCGATCGCCGTGACGTCCGGCCGTGCATCAGCACCAATGGCCAAAGCGCCAGGCAGCAGTGAACTGAAAGAGATTGCCGTCGTGGCAGCGCCATTCCGCGTTGAACGTTACCAGCCTCGCGGAGCCGGCAGCCAAGTTGCCCGCAACCAGGCCGGTGCAGCAATGACTAAGCCACAATAACTGGCTAAAGTTGCGGTTTACGCACTAATACGTTGAAAAGTAAAAGCCCACCTGAGAAGGTGGGCTTTTTTATTAAGACTTGTCGCTCAGAAACCAGCGATGTCTCTTTAAACGAACTGCGTCGCAAAGTACGGGACAAATACGCCGATTAGAAAGCGTAATTCAGACTGATGGTACTGTAGATTTCATCATGGTCTTTGCCAGACGCAACTTCCGTGTTGTAGATGTACTCTGTATCCAAAACCAGGGCCAGTCTCTCGGCCAGTTTGTTTTTCAGATACGCATTGGCTGTTGTGGTTGTGTTTGAATCACCGTAGTCCATCCGTACACCGCCACCAATATCGAGTGCGTCACTTACTTTCAAGCTGCCATTAATAAAGCCGTTGGCAATGATTTCATCCTCTGAACGGTTCGGATGGTCTTCATCAAAAGACTGACGTTTCGAATAACGGAAACCCGGACCAGCACCAACTTCCAGTTTTGATGTTTCGGTATCAACTAAGGTATAACCAAAACCACCGACTAACAGCGCCTGGTGACGATAAGTCGCATATTGGTCATGCTCGTACTTGGCGTTACCAAACACAAAAGAGCTTTGCGATAAGGTGTGTTTGATATCGTAGATCACACGATATTTGTTGGTACCGTCATCATCATCGTCACTATCGGACTTATGTGAATAGTAGGTCGCCAGAGAGAGCTTTTGCTTACGCATCTCTTCATCATAATTAAGTGTGGCGCCCGAGTTGATCGACATCGAAGTACTATCCGTTTTGGAATAGATAAAGCCTAGTTTGGCATCCCCGCTAAATTGTCCCCCTTGTGTCTCTTCTGCGCTTTGCTCCTGAGCAGCATAGGCAGAACAAGACAGTGCACTGATTAACGCCGTCAGTGCCGTATTTCTTGCTGACAATGGCATGGATAACCTCCAACTGAAAAAATGGCAAAGTCATCACTATATGACACCAGTCACATCACTCCGTTAATTTTCAGTCAGAACTTTACTTAACTGACGAGAAAATAAGCAAAAAGCCTTACAAACATCGCTATCGGCACACTCTGATCTGACACGCGACGTAGTTTCCCATCCCTCACCCTCGCAAGAATGTGTGTCCTGATAATGCATCTGATAACTGCACATGCAAGGATGTGTGTCCCGATAATTGCTTCCTGATAACTGCTGCTGATCGACCATTCATCACAGTGATAATTCCATCCCTGCTCAGACATTCGGCCGGTTAATTGTTGAACTTAATCACACTATTCAGTACCATTCTGCGCTCAACTAGCGACACCTAAACGCTGCTACTTTTTGATTTCCCAGTTTCGGTTGGTCCCGGATGATGCCAGTTGTCATCAGGCACTGCTAAACACAGCACGCACTAGTGTCGCCGTTCATTTAACGACAGCGAAAAACTGAGTACTCATGTTTGAATTCCCACAATTTTCCAAGCATTCGGTAAAAAATGACGTGTTATCCGGTCTGACGGTTGCACTGGCATTAGTTCCCGAAGCCGTCGCGTTTGCCTTTGTGGCAGGCGTGGATCCTATGGTTGGTCTGTATGCCGCCTTCATCGTCGGTCTGGTCACCTCTATTTTTGGTGGTCGTCCGGGCATGATTTCCGGCGCAACCGGCGCGATGGCTGTGGTCATGGTCAGCCTGGTAGCTGCCCATGGTATTCAGTATCTGTTTGCAACCATTATGCTGGCGGGTGTTTTGCAGATCTGTGCCGGTCTGTTTAAACTCGGCAAGTTTATCCGTATGGTGCCGCACCCGGTGATGATTGGTTTCGTCAACGGCCTGGCTATCGTGATTTTCCTGGCTCAGCTTGGCCAGTTTAAAGCACCGGATCTGAACGGCATCCTGACTTGGCTGCCGCAAGATCAGATGATGCTGATGCTGGGTCTGGTCGCACTGACCATGGCTATCATTTACTTCCTGCCAAAGCTGACCACCGCAGTGCCGTCTTCCCTGGTTGCGATAGTCACTATTACCTTACTGGTACAAGGCCTGGGTCTGGAAACTCGTACTGTAGTCGACTTCCTGCGCTCAATGTCAGGTAATGATGCTGCTACCCTGGCTGGCAATCTGCCGATTTTCGCTCTGCCAACAGTTCCTATGACACTGGAAACGCTGCAAATCATCCTGCCTTATGCGGTTATTCTGGCAGCAGTCGGTCTGATCGAATCCCTGCTGACACTGACGGTTTCTGGATGAAATGACCAACACACGCGGTCAGTCAAACCGTGAATGTATGGGTCAGGGCCTGGCGAATATGACCTGTTCCGTCTTCGGCGCTATGGGTGGTTGTGCCATGATTGGCCAGTCTATGATCAACGTTAACTCAGGCGGCCGTGGCCGACTGTCAGGTATCGTTGCTGCAGTCATGCTGCTGTTCTTTATTCTGTTTGCTTCCTCACTGATTGAAATGATCCCGCTGGCTGCGCTGGTTGGTGTGATGTTTATGGTCGTGATTGGCACTTTCGAGTGGGCCACCTTCAAACTGGCACGCCGCGTACCAAAACAAGACTTTTTTGTTATCGTACTGGTGACCGTGGTAACAGTGTTTACTGACCTGGCGATTGCAGTATTGGTGGGTGTGGTTGTCTCGGCTCTGATGTTTGCCTGGGAGCACGCCAAGCACATCTATGCCAGCACCCAAATCAACGAGGAAGGTTCAAAAATTTACCTGATCAACGGCCCGGTATTCTTTGGCTCTGCGGCTAATTTCCTCGAGCTGTTTGATGCCCAGAAACGACCCGCAAGATGTGATTGTTGATTTCGCCCAGTCACGCGTCGCCGACCATTCCGCGATTGAAGCGATTGAGACGATCGCCGAGCGTTACGCCTCGGTCGGTAAAACCCTGCACCTGCGTCACCTGAGTGAAGATTGTCGTGCCCTGCTGCACAAAGCAGGCAGCCTGGTCGAGATTAACGTCAAAGAAGACCCAAGCTACAAGGTCGCGACCGACACACTGGCTGGCTAATCAACCTCGCTGGCACTTGATGAGTAAAGTTAGTACGTAACAAAGTACGTACGTAAGTAAATAATTAGAAAGCCTCTCGGTTTAACGCCGAGAGGCTTTTTTAATTTGTTGCATCCTGAAAGAGACTGACTGGTTAAAGACTAAGCATCAGGTCCACATCACTAATACTGCAGCCAGGGCCACTAAAATCAGTCCCAGCCCGTCTTTAATGCGTACTTTCTGTCGTAACCAGAATACAGAGATCAGCATGGTGAAAAAGATCTCCACCTGGCCCAGCGTTTTCACATACGGTACCGCTTCCAGCGACATCGCACTAAACCAGCCGAGCGAACCGATACAGCTGCACACACTGGTCGCCACGACAATTTTAGGCCGCTGCCACAGAGCTTTGAGCGTCGCCGGATCGCGCACCAGCAGATACACCACCAGCATCAGAGTCTGGAGCGATATGACCGACAGCAACACCCAGGCAGCGCTGTACGGGAAAGGTAACCCGAGTGCAAGACTGGCTTCACGAATCCACAATGACGTTAACGCAAAAGCGCTGCCGCTGCCGAGGCCAAGTAAAATAGTCGGTACCGACAACTGACGCCAGCCGCCCTGAGTACTCATCATGAACACTCCGACACCACCAATCACTACCCCGCTCCATCCGAGCAGGCTCAGGTGGGTGCCAAAGAAAATCATCCCCAGAATGGCGGCCACCAAGGCTTCACTTTTGGCAAGTCCGGCCCCCACTGCATAGTTATTGAATTTAAACAGTTTCACCATCAAAGCCGTGGCGATGATTTGCATCACGGACGCTCCGATCACAAAGCCGGTAAAGCTGAGATTAAAAGTCGGCAGAGCTGCATCGGGTTGGTATTGATACAGTCCGAGCAGATAGAGCGCAGCGATCGGGCTTGCCCACAGAAAACGCGCCAGGGTCACACCAGCAGTTTTCACATCGCCGGAAAGACGGCTTTGAAAGGCATTACGCCAGGATTGCATGAAAGCAGCGAGAAAAGTAAAGAAAATCCATGTCATGGGCGATGATCCGATAAAGAGCGAAAGCGCTATGCTATGCAAACTGTGGTTTATCGGCAACCTAAATCCGGCCAGATACAGTAATAACGCCAGCCAACCGCTCCTCTTGCCCCTATCTGACGTCAGTCGGCCCAAGGCAGAGGAAAGCTCTCACCAGCGCATGAAGCGATGGTTTAACACTGACAATAAAAAACCCGCCGGATGGCGGGTTTTTAGTTTCATGGCTAGGTTTTCGTGCTAGCGAAAACTTATCTCATTACGCTTCAGCTTTGTCTTTTTTCGCTTTAGGCGCTGCGGCTGGAGCAGCTACTTTTGCAGCTTCCTGATCCGCTTTTTTCTTGATAACAGTGGTACCTTCGAAAGTTTCACCTTCAACGAACGCTTTACCGTAGTAAGAAGCAGACAGTACTTCTTTCAGCTCTGAAATCAGAGGGTAACGTGGGTTCGCACCAGTACATTGGTCATCGAACGCTTCAACCGCAAGCTCATCCAGTTTCGCCAGGAAGTCAGCTTCGTTGACACCTGCAGCCTGGATAGACATTGGGATATCCAGATTCACTTTCAGCTCATCCAACCATGCCAGCAGACGTTCAATCTTCTGCGCAGTGCGGTCGCCAGCCTGGCTCAGACCCAGGTGGTCTGCAACTTCTGCGTAACGACGACGTGCTTGCGGACGGTCGTATTGAGAGAATGCAGTCTGTTTAGTCGGGTTATCGTTCGCGTTGTAACGTACCACGTTAGAAATCAGCAGTGCGTTCGCCAGGCCGTGTGGCAGGTGGAACTCAGCACCGATTTTGTGTGCCATTGAGTGACATACACCCAGGAATGCGTTAGCAAACGCGACACCTGCGATAGTCGCTGCGTTGTGTACTTTTTCACGTGCAATCGGGTCTTTAGAACCGTTTGCGTAGCTTGATGGCAGGTATTCTTTCAGCATTTTCAGCGCTTGCAGAGCCTGACCGTCAGAGTATTCGTTCGCCAGAACAGATACATAAGCTTCCAGAGCGTGAGTCACCGCGTCGTAACCACCGAAGGCAGTCAGAGACTTAGGCATGTTCATCACCAGGTTAGCGTCAACGATAGCCATGTTAGGAGTCAGTTCGTAGTCCGCCAGTGGATATTTCGCACCAGTTTTGTCGTCAGTTACTACGGCAAACGGAGTGACTTCTGAACCTGTACCTGAAGTGGTAGTGATACATACCAGCTCAGCTTTCTGACCCATTTTAGGGAACTTGTAGATACGTTTACGGATATCCATAAAGCGCATTGCCAGTTCTTCGAAGTGAGTCTCTGGGTGCTCGTACATTACCCACATGATTTTCGCTGCGTCCATTGGAGAACCACCGCCCAGCGCCAGGATAACGTCTGGCTGGAAGCTGCTCATCGCTTCAGCACCTTTCTTAACCACAGACAGAGTTGGATCTGCTTCTACATCAAAGAAAGTCTGAACTTCCATACCCTGCGCTTTCAGCAGTTGTACTACGTCATCAGCATAACCGTTGTTGAACAGGAAGCGGTCAGTTACCAGGAAACGCGCGTTTTTTACCTTCCAGGTCGCTCAGTGCGATTGGAAGACTACCGCGACGGAAGTAGATTGACTTAGGTAGTTTATGCCACAACATGTTTTCAGCTCGTTTCGCTACAGTTTTCTTGTTGATCAGGTGCTTAGGACCTACGTTCTCAGAGATAGAGTTACCACCCCAAGAACCACAACCCAGAGTCAGAGACGGCGCAACGTTGAAGTTGTACAGGTCACCGATACCACCGTGAGTGGTTGGGATGTTGATCAGGATACGTGCAGTTTTCAGCTTGTCACCGAAGTAACGGATACGGTCTGCGTTCACGTCTTGGTTAGTGTAAAGACCTGAAGTATGGCCGATACCACCGATTTCAACCATGGTTACTGCTTGTGCAACCGCATCTTCGAAGTCATCAGCACGGAACAGACCCAGAGTCGGAGACAATTTCTCATGCGCAAATTCGTCGTCGTGAGAGACTTTGCCCAGACCTTCACCAACCAGTACTTTAGTGTCAGCAGGAACAGTCACACCCGCCATTTCCGCAATTTTCGCTGCTGGCTGACCTACGATTTTCGCGTTCAGTGCGCCGTTAATCAGCAGTACTTTACGTACTTTTTCCGCTTCAGCTTTGCTTAATACGTACGCTTTGTGAGAAGCAAAACGTGCTTTCACTTCATCGTATACTGAATCAACCACGATAGCGGCCTGCTCTGAAGCACACACTACGCCGTTGTCGAATGTTTTAGACATCAGGATTGAAGCCACTGCACGTTTGATATCGGCAGTTTCGTCAATCACAACCGGTACGTTACCCGCACCCACACCGATAGCTGGTTTACCTGAAGAGTAAGCCGCTTTCACCATGCCCGGACCACCAGTTGCAAGGATCAGCGCAATACCATCGTGTTTCATCAGCGCGTTAGACAGCTCAACAGATGGCTCATCAATCCAGCCGATGATATCTTTTGGCGCACCCGCTGCTACTGCAGCATCCAGAACCAGTTTCGCTGCATCATTAGTAGAGTTTCTTCGCACGTGGGTGTGGAGAGAAGATGATACCGTTACGTGTCTTCAGAGAAATCAGAGACTTGAAGATCGCAGTTGAAGTCGGGTTAGTGGTTGGTACGATACCGCAGATAATGCCGACAGGCTCAGCGATAGTCATAGTGCCCAGGTTGTCATCTTCTTCCAGAACACCACAAGTCTTTTCGTCTTTGTATTTGTTGTAGATAAACTCAGACGCAAAGTGGTTCTTGATTACTTTATCCTCAACAATACCCATGCCAGATTCCGCTACCGCTTGTTGCGCCAGAGGAATACGAGCTTGGTTAGCTGCCAGCGATGCTGCACGGAAGATTTTGTCTACTTGTTCCTGAGTGTAAGTAGCAAATTCGGCTTGTGCCGCTTTCACACGTGCTACAAGAGCATCAAGTTCAGCCAAGTTAGTTACAGGCATAATGAATCTCCTAAAAATATAAAAATGTTAAAAACTCTTTATTAAGCATGTGTCTTTAAGTTTTGGCCATTTCGTCAATCATTTATCTGACGACAGGCTTAGTAAATTGCTTTCATGGCTGAGTATAATCTTTCACTGTGTGACAAATATTGACTCAGATCAGTTATGAAAAAGTAATTACTACTCTAGGGGTATTTACCCAGAAAAAACAAACTTAAATTATTGAATTTTATATACAAATAAAAAATCACCACTCACTAAAATATTGCTTCACCCGATAAGAAAAACTAAAAAAACTACACAGCTTTGTAAAAAAGTTTCATTTTTGTACAACCGCACTACATGTACCCGTGGATTGATGTGCCACTAAGCAGTATATCTTTTCAGCGATATGCCTCCACACCACTGGATAAATTTTAGCCAAACTGTGCTCTGGTTAACATGCCAGCCTCAAATTGAATACAAAACCAACAATAACGAAACTCTTGGTTCACACTGAGTCATAATGATTAGTTTTTCTTAATCATCAGAGGCCTGCAGCGATACTTTTTTTCATTCGTGCTTTAACAGGCTTTGCACTACATTAAGCCTGTTTTTTATGTCAACCCTGTGATTTCAAGAGAATCCTTAATGCAATTTGAGTTCGCTATTTTTCTGCAGTTTTTTCTCGGCCTTGTGGCCGCCGTTAACCCGGTCGGTATCATGCCTGTGTTTGTGTCGCTGACCGGCCACATGACACCGGAAGAAAAGAATAAAACCGCAGCCACTGCCAATACAGCCGTTGCGGTCATTTTGATCATTGCATTGCTTGGTGGTCAGATGCTGCTGGATATGTTCAGCATTTCACTCGACTCTTTCCGCGTGGCAGGTGGTTTACTGCTGCTGAGCATCGCATTTTCGATGATGAGCGGTAAACTGGGTGAAGATAAGCAGAATAAACAGGAAAAGACCGAATACATCAGCCGTGAGCAGATAGGTGTGGTTCCTCTGGCCATGCCGCTGATGGCAGGTCCGGGTGCGATCAGTTCGACGATTGTTTATGGTTCGCGTTATCCGGCGATGATGGATACCTTAGGTATCGTCGTTACCATTATTTTGTTTTGCGTGGCATCATGGGTTCTGTTCCGCTCCGCACCTTATATCGTGCGCTTATTAGGCCAGACCGGGATCAACGTCATCACTCGTATCATGGGCCTGATTCTGGGCGCATTGGGGATTGAATTTATCGCCAACGGATTACGCAGCCTGTTTCCGGGACTGGCGTAAACCGCTGGCCGGATTAGCCTAACGCCCGACATAACGTTATGATATTGCAACGAGTGACACAGGTTGCAATATCATGACGGACAATACCTTTAAACACCAGCTTTACGTCGTTATCTTCGGTACTCACACCCGCGGCGGGCGTATTTTTGACATCGCATTGATTATTGCGATTCTGACCTCCATTCTGGCGCTGATACTCGAATCCATCCCCGAGGTGGCCGCCGTCTGGAAGCAGGAAATCCGCATCATCGAATACGTCTTCACTGCATTATTTACCATCGAATATCTGCTCAGACTGTATTGTTCCCCTCAGCCCAAAGCCTACGCAAAAAGTTTTTACGGCGTCATCGACCTGGTGTCTATCCTGCCGACTTACTTCAGCCTGCTGTTTCCTTCCGCCACCTTTATGGGCGCAATCCGCTTATTACGTGTAATGCGTATTTTTCGGATCTTTAAACTGGTGCGCTATCTGCAAGACTCCAACATTCTGATGCGCTCCATGCTGGGAGCCCGACGTAAGGTTCTGATCTTTTTCAGTACTGTGGCGGTTTTGGTCACCATTTTTGGATCTATCGTGTACGTAATTGAAGGACCGGAAAACGGCTTTACCAGTATCCCGCAGAGCATCTATTGGGCGATAGTCACCATTACCACCGTCGGCTATGGCGATGTCGCACCACAAACTCCGCTCGGAAAAGCAGTGGCCGCTCTGACCATGCTGCTCGGTTATTCGATCCTCGCGGTACCAACCGGCATTATTACCGCAGAGCTCAATCAGGAAATGAACTCACATCGTGAACTGGTGAAGTGCCCCAACTGCTCCCATGCAGGCCATGATCCGGATGCCATGTACTGTAAACATTGTGGCAGTGAACTGGCTGACCCGGATAAACGTGTGGTACCAACCAGGCTGCCACCAAAAGTTACCGCAGGCTCAGAGCAAAAAAACGTGCAGCCACCCGATGACTAACTGAGGTAAGTACGGTCAGTCATGACCACTTCGCCCAGTTGAGGATGTTGAGCGCCGTGATGGGGTGAACACTCGGTATGCCAAAGGAAAGGTATGCCAACGAAAGGGATCGTAACCAAAGGAATGGCAGGCCGTAACCAAAGAGAGTTACGAACTGTTAGTCATAAAAAAAGCGCCCGCAGGCGCTTTTTCCGAAACAGACTTGTTTTTCAGTCTGGGACGAAGTGTTATTACTTCTCAGCCAGAATGATACGCAGTGTACGACGCAGTGGTTCTGCCGCACCCCATAACAGCTGGTCACCAACGGTGAACGCGTTAAGGAAATCGTCACCCATCGACATTTTACGCAGACGGCCAACTGGCACAGACAGTGTACCGGTAACTTTCGCTGGGCTAAGCTCGCGTGCAGTGATGTCACGTTCGTTCGGGATAACTTTAACCCAATCATTGTGAGTCGCGATCATCTCTTCGATCTCATCCAGTGGCACATTCTGTTTCAGCTTGATAGTCAGTGCCTGAGAGTGACAACGCATCGCACCGATACGGACACAAGTACCGTCAATTGGCACCGGAGAATTAGATGAGCCCAGGATCTTGTTCGCTTCAACGCCTGCTTTCCACTCTTCTTTGCTCTGGCCATTGTCACGTTTAACATCTATCCAAGGGATCAGAGAGCCGGCCAGAGGTACACCAAACTGGTCAGTCGGGAAGCTTGCAGAACGCATGGTTTCCGCTACTTTCTGGTCAATATCCAGAATAGAGCTCGACGGGTTCGCCAACTCAGAGCTGACGGAGTCATTGATCACGCCCATCTGGGAGATCAGCTCACGCATATTCTGTGCACCGGCACCAGACGCCGCCTGGTAAGTCATGGCACTCATCCACTCAACCAGACCGCGCTCGAACAGACCACCCAGCCCCATCAGCATCAGGCTGACAGTACAGTTACCGCCAACAAAAGTGTTAGTGCCGCCATGGATACCTTGCTGGATTTGATTCAGGTTAACCGGATCCAGAGTAATGATGGAATCTTCAGCCATACGCAGGGTAGAAGCTGCATCGATCCAGTAGCCTTTCCAGCCAGCCTGACGCAGAGCAGGGTACACTTTCTCTGTGTAGCTGCCACCCTGACAGGTGATAACTGCGTCCAGTTGCTTCAGGCTATCAATATCAAATGCGTCTTGCAGTAAACCCGCTTCTTTACCAAAATTAGGAGCAGGGATACCGATTTGAGACGTACTGTAGAATACCGGCTCAATCAGGTTGAAATCGCCTTCTTCAACCATACGTTGCATAAGTACAGAACCAACCATACCACGCCAACCCACTAAACCTACTCTCATCGCACTAACTCTCCGTGTATTTCAATTAAAAATTCAGTCTACCATCTATAAGTGGTTCAGAAAAAAATCTCAACCCTTTCTTGGCAAAAGTTGTAACTTTTTCTTTTTCAGCCTCGCTATTTACGCCAATTTCACATTCAAGCCACAGAAATCAGCAATTTTTTGCCACAGTTTGCACAGTCAGTTGACCCGCGTGTCAGAGTTTGAATCCCCTTATCACCTCAACAAGATTATTATGTAAGGCTGCTTGTCCGGGTTGTCATCCGATACCGCGCACCGTTGTGGAACGCCGGTCAGGCGCTCTAACGGCAGGATCTTTTTACGGGTAAAGCGTAGAAGTCACCGTTTTAGTGCGCGACAGCGCAAATTCCGTTCACAGTGAAAAAGCCACGCGAAGAACTAACATACCTTCACCATTAAATTGAGGATGTTAGATAGAAAAAACAACGGGCGTTTTTTGCGCACAATTTATTTAAGGCTCTGGGAAAATGGCTTTAATCACGACAAAGAATCGGAAAAACTAGCATTTAAAGCAAAAACACGCAAAATAAAGTCTATTTTGAGTATTTTAGCCATCCGTCTGCAAGCTCAGCAAGCTTCTGGCACTGGCGAGAGTCTGCTGCAACTGTTTGGCTAAACTCTGTAATTCACCACCCGACGGTGTACCGCCCCGTTTAAGCTTGAGTTCGATGTCGGTGGCAATCTCTTTCAAACCCTTGGCTCCCAGGCTACTGGCGACGCCCTTAAGACTATGTACTTTCCGCTCGGCAGCTTCACGATCTGAGGCCAACAATTGACTGATCTGCTGATCATCATGCTGGTGATCTTCGACGAACACCGCCAGCAACAGATAAACCGATGCCTGATCGTTATCCAGAGTATTCAGCATCGCCTGCATATCCACTTCTGAGGACAATGCTTGCGGCTCGATCAACCCGGCATTGTCACTGGCTACTGCAGAAAAAGTCGGCGCTGCGTTTCCAGTTGCTGTCACCTCCGTTTGAGACACAGGGCTTTGGCTTTGCTCATTGCTGGCTGGTGAAGCATGACTTTCCACAATAAGCTGCTTCTCGCGTCTCATCAGCAGCCACACCACCAGAACTAACGCAGCGACACTACTTGCCATCGCCAGTATGGTTAACCACTTGAAATCCTGTTGCAGTTTGATTGCAACCAGCGTGACTTCATCATGCACCTGATGCTCGAGCAGTTTATTGACCTGATTGTCTGACTCTGCGTATTTACTCAGCAATGAAGAAACTGATGCCAGAGAGCGTTGCAGTTCGTTTCTCTCCTGCTCCGGCAATTGGTAGGAATACTGCAAAATGTCGTCGAAAGTGCGATACAGTTGCGGACTTTGCTGCCCTTGGGTATACAGAGCCTGCAGCACATAAGAGCCAATCTGCCAGTAACGCCGCTGTAATTCAGGCTGCGACACATACTTATCTCGCGACTGATTTAACCGACTGACAAAGTCACTGACTGACAGCTCAATCGCAACAAAGCTTTGAGTCAATTCAACGAACCGGTCAGTCACATACAGCAACTGAGACATATCCGGTTGCAACCAGCGTCCTTGCCAGTCGAGCTCAAGCTGACGGCGTAACGAGTAAATTTGCTGAATATTCAAAGCCAAATCGCTGGAACGGTTGGTTCGGTAAGGCTCTCGGAAATAGAGCATACTACGTAGATGAAAGACGCTATCCTGCAGTTCAGTCACACTGCGGTTACTGTTCTCCAGCGCCCGGTATTGCAGCACCACAAACAGCATCACCACGGCCCAAAGCGCCATGATTGCAAAATACCACTTACTTTTAAAAAAACCACCGAGCCTTTGCCTGACCATCTGTGAGCCTGCTGAACGATTTATTATTAAATACAAGCATATATCTAAATAGATTCACTGTCGTGCTACAGGCCGCAAAGGGGATAAAAAAAGAGCGCCGCAGCGCTCTTTCTGTCAATTCGGGATTTAGCTCATCTGGATCTGACTCAATCAGCCGTTTTTACGTGTCAGCTGGTCACGCAGGTTAGGCGGTGTGCCTTTGATGGTCAGGGTATCCGTCTCCGGATCGTAGAACACCCGTTCGCCCATCAGCAGACTGTCAAAACTGATGTTGAGACCGCCGCCGGCGCCAACATATTTGGTCAGCTTGCGAACGGTACTGCGATCGCCAGGGAAGCTCTCTTCCAGCTCATACCCGTGCTCACGGGTAAAATCCAGGAAACTGGTGCCGGTCTCGCTGGCTGGCAGCTCACCGGACAGCTCCTGAATCTGCACTTCTTCACCAGATTTAATCTGGTCATTACAGTAATCGTAGACCTGCTTTTTGTAGCTGATGGCGTCATCTTTTTCCAGCTTGGCATCAGTCACGAAGTCCTCAACCGCCTGCATCAGAACCTGGTTCTGCTGCTTAGGATCAAGGCCAATGTCAGCCTGCAGAAAATCAAGGAAGAAGTCGGCAACTTTACGACCCACGCGACCTTTAATGTAAGACAGGTAGCGGTTGGAGTCTTTATCCGTCTCATAACTCGACAGGTCGATGCGTGCCGCGATATCCATCTTATTGATATCGAGATAATCCGTCGCACTGATATCGAGTCCTTCGGTCACTTTCAGGCTCTGGTTAGACGGCAAAAGTGCGATAAACAGATAGTCCGTCGCCAATGACTGATACTCAGCCATGACCAGAATACCTTCGTCCGCGAACGGGTATTTGCTCAGCTCATCTTTAAGACGCTGGGCACTGACCTGGGAAAAGTCGTAAAAATTACGCTCTCCCTTACGTAACTCCTGCAACCAGTGCTGAAATTCGCTGTCCGATTTAAACGAACCGAAGCCTTTGCCCGCTTTCGAATTGAAAACACGATGTAACTCAGCGACTAAGTTTTCGGTTGAGGTATCATTATCAAGAGATTGAGCGCGGTAGTTAACCATCAGCTCGTCATTATCATTTTTGCGCAACTGATGCAAAATGACATTAGAAAGGTGCAAACTCATAGTGAAATAATCGTCGTACTGGTTTCAGTTGTAAGGCATAGTAGGTTATCATAAGCCGCTTTTACTATCATCATTAGAGTCTTTATGCCTATTACATCTAAATACAGTGACGAAAAAGTTGAAACTATCCTGACTGAAATCGCTGCCGTTCTTGATAAACATGATGCATCACCAGAGCTTACCCTGATGATTGCAGGAAACGTAGCCACCAATGTCATCAATCAGAACGTAGCTAAGGCACAGAGAAAAGCGATTGCAGAAAAGTTTGCGCAAGCTTTAATGTCTTCGCTGAAAGATTAATTTCATACTTAACACCGGATAAATAGAAAAATTCATGGTAGATAGCGGAAACACATACGGCGAACGAGTATCACGTCTGGTTGGTTGGGGACACTGGTTTGCGTTCTTCAATATCATCGCTGCGATGCTGATCGGGACACGCTACATTGCCCAGTCTCCTTGGCCGGACACCTTCCTGGGTCAGTTTTATCTGACTTTTTCCTGGGTCGGTCACTTTGGCTTTCTGGTTTTCGCCCTCTACCTGTTGATCCTGTTTCCGCTGACGTTTCTGATTCCGTCGCGGACACTGTTCCGGTTTGTCGCCGTCTGCTTTGCCACCTTTGGCCTGACGGTTCTGCTGATCGATACTCAAACCTATCAGACCATCAATTTGCACCTTACCCCTGTGGTGTGGGAACTGCTGTTCGCTGACGACAGTAGTGTCAGTGCCGATCTGCAGCATCTGTTCGTGGTTTTGCCGCTGATTTTCCTGCTGCAGCTCGGACTCTCCGAATGGGTCTGGCGCAAACAGCGTAAACTGTCGCATAAGCGTATCGGTCGGCCTCTGGCTGCGGTGTTCTTCGTTAGTTTCATCGCCAGCCATCTGATTTATGTATGGTCGGATGCGTACCTGTACACGCCGGTTACCAGCCAGAAATCTAACTTCCCGCTTTCTTACCCGATGACGGCTAAATCCTTTATGGAAAAACACGGCCTGCTAGATCGGGAAGAGTACCTCAAGCGTCTGGAAGAGAAAAACCGCACCAATGTGGACTTAGTCAGTTACCCGCTGGAAAAAATCCGCTTTGGCCGCCGGGCGAATAATCTCAATATTTTAGTGGTCAGCGTCGACAACCTGCGCGCTGATGCCCTGACCAAAGAACTGATGCCAAACATGTATCACTTTTCGCAGAACAACCTCAACTTCAGTAATCATTACAGCTCCAGTAATGACGCCTTCGGTATCTTTGGCCTGTTTTACGGCCTGCCAAGCAGTTATGCCAGCAGTATCAAGGTGCAGGGTACCTCTCCGGTACTGATTGACGTGCTGGAATCTCAGGATTACCAGTTTGGCTTGTTCAGTGGCGATAACTTCAGTGATGATCTGTACCAGGAAACCATTTTCCGTGGTCTGCCTCTGTCACAGGCTCCGTTCGAACCAACTCAGTCGGCAGATGAGCAAACCATTCAACGCTGGGCGCAATGGGTCAGTGAACAGAACCGCGCGCCATGGTTCAGCTATCTGGAACTGACCACAGTCGACAATTTCAGTAACTACGCACCGAACCAGGACAGCAAAGCGTCTGCGACGGACAAATTGCGTAACAATTACCATCACTCGGTCAATGTAGCCGACCAGGAGTTGTCACAGCTGTTCAGCCAATTGCAAAACCTGCAACTACTGGATGACACTGTCGTGGTCATTACCTCCAATCATGGTACTGAATTCAACGAAACCAAAACCAACAGCTGGGGCGCCAACAGCAACTACAGTCGTTACCAACTGCAGGTCCCTATGGTGATCCACTGG
Source organism: Vibrio sp. CDRSL-10 TSBA (assembly GCA_039696685.1). Taxonomy (NCBI): domain Bacteria; kingdom Pseudomonadati; phylum Pseudomonadota; class Gammaproteobacteria; order Vibrionales; family Vibrionaceae; genus Vibrio; species Vibrio sp. CDRSL-10 TSBA. The sequence goes on from CP155566.1 coordinate 2,420,694, forward strand.
CCTGGCAAAATTGCCGCCAACTTCACCCATAGATCCAGCCATTTGGATCTCAGTGTCACTCTGTTACAGGATTTACTGGGCGTTTCCTCCAATCCGAATGATTTCAGCAGCGGTCGTAACCTTTTCAACGAAAGCAACCGCAAATGGATTCTGGCCGGTGATTCACGCGAATTAGCGCTGATTACCGATAAAGAAACCACAGTTATTGACAAGTTCGGTAACTTCAAGTTATTCGATGATAACTACCAACGCCTGAGCGAAGAGAACCCAACTCTGCCTATTCTGATGCAAGGTCTGACTGAATTGCAGCGTTTCTACTCAAAGGACAATTAAATCAGAATCTTATGGCGATAGTCAGTTGACGTTCAGGTAAAAACTGATTAGATTAATGTCATCGGACTGTAGCGCAGCTTGGTAGCGCACCGTCATGGGGTGTCGGGGGTCGGAGGTTCAAATCCTCTCAGTCCGACCATACACCTGAAAAAGAGAGCTTCGGCTCTCTTTTTTGTTTTACGCTGCCACCAACTCCCCTTTCTAAGCAGGACACTCACCCTCTGTGTTATCCAGATACGCCCAAGCTCATTCTCTTCTTTAACCGGGACACTCACTCCATTTCGCCTTATATTTTACGCGCTGGTTGGTATTTCACCATGCTCACTCGACACCCGATATTACAGACTCACGGGACACCTCTCGCTTAAACCTAGAGTCACCATTGCCATTACCGCCATGTCAGCCACAATCACTGCATGTTTCACCATGAATTACGCTTGTGACGACTGCCCGATCTCAACTGATATGCCCTGATATCACCCCTTATTATCACTGCGTGTCTCGCTGTGTACGACGCTCATTTCTATGTGGCGACGATCCACTCACCGGCGTTTCCTATTCACATCGACGCGACTGGGTTGAGCAGCGTTTGCTCGACCTGGCCTCCATCTATTGCATTCAGATTTGTGCTTACGCCGTGATGAGCAACCACTACCATCTGGTCGCTTTTATCGATAAACAAAGCGCTCTCGCTTTGTCTGATCAACAAGTTATCGAGCGCTGGTCGAGAGGTCATCATATTCCCGCACTGCTCCAACGTTTCCGCAATAATCAGGTGACGGCTCAAGCTGAAATCGACGCCTGCCATGAGATGATTGAAATATGGCGTGCACGGCTCTATTCACTTAGCTGGTTTATGCGTGAACTCAATCAGCACGTAGCCACTCATGCCAACAGAGAAGACAACTGTACCGGACGATTTTGGGAAGGAAGATTTAAATCACAGGCGCTGCTGGACGAAAAAGCTCTGTTAGCCGCAATGGCTTATGTTGACCTTAATCCGCTGCGTGCCAATATTGCCGCGACACCGGAGCAATCAGAGTACACCTCAATCAAAATGCAGTTGGAAAAATTACAACACAATCAGCTCTCTAACCCACCATTGCTGGATTTTATCGGTTATGACAATCATGACAAAACAGGAATCCCATTCCGCCTGATGGACTATCTACAATTGCTCGACTGGTTGGGGCGACAAGTTTCGCGTAGGGAAAGCAGGTTATATTGCGCCCAATACACCACAAATCCTGACCCGGCTATCTTTACCGCATAAGGAATGTCTTACCCTCTGCACGGCGTTAGAAATGCGCTCACGACTCTGGATTGGAACCAAAGAAAATTTAACCATAGCAAAGACGCGATTAAATCGTCAGCGTATGACAGCCATTACCATTTCTTAATAAAGGGAAGGTTATATTAATAGACTAGCCAAAGAATATTAATCGGGCACAGGCAGTTAATAAAAAATACCTGTACCCTAAAAATTATATATTTTGATTAGAAACGATATTCTGCACCGACAGAAACCTGATTAAAATCAGTATTAGTATCAGCACCATTCAGCGCATCATTCGCATCAAGATCAACGTCATACCAGGTATATTCAGCATTGACGAGGAAATTATTGGTCACTTTAAAGCCAACACCTGCACCAGCGAATAACGCTTCATCATCTTCATCACCATGCACTCCGGCAATATCGTAATCCGTGGTGTACCACAGCTGACCGCCTTTCGCATACAACTCAACACGTTTCTGCAATTGGCGCAGTGAGTTTTAAAGCGGCTGTGTAACCATCTGTTTCAGCTTTGGCAATACCACCACCATATTTACCAAAATCGATGTAGCTTCCCTCAACCGCTACATAGCGGTTAAGTTTGTAACCTGCCAACGCCTGCATGACATCATTGTCATCATCAAAATCATCTTGCCCGTCTACTTTTACATAACCGTAGTTACCACCTACATAAAAGCCACTTTCATCATCCATTACCGCAGCTTGTGATGCCGCGCTGAATGCAGTTAATGCCATGGCACTCGCTAGAATTGGAAGGTATTTATTCATCTTTTACTCCTAGTGATTTTGTCAAAATATTATTGGCGTGCTCTGTTTATCAATTTCGTTGTTCACACCAGCATGGTTGTGATTAATGATTAAAAAGTTTATTCAATCAATATAACGCTTTAATAAGTTAGCTGAATCAGATAGGGAATTGTTATTGTAAGGTTACTTTTAAGTCAGGGCTTAAACTAAAAAGCAAACATAACATTTAAATAAATTAACCAATAATTCGGTTTTAATTAGTGAGTTTGTTTAAAGCAAAGATCCAAAATGATATTAAATCCTTCCAAACAGAATGGTCTTAGAAAAAATTAATAGTATGAATAAATCCAACCATATATGAGATCAACATCCCATCATTTTTTATGAAGTGATGTGTGTCCCGGGAATAACAACCGAAAGAGGTCAGAAAAGACCATGCCGTGTGGATGTCGCTTATACAGGGGCGGACCTGCTTGCTCAGTGCTACAAGCGAAGATAACGGTGAGTGTCCTTGTAAAGAAAACGTCAGGGCAAAGAAAATGGTATGAAGTCAGGAGCGACTTCATACCATTGCGGTGGAATTAAAATTAACGACAATTACAGCGCTTTTTTATACAGCTCAATCACCTGTTCACGGGTCATCAGTTGATTGCGAACGATTTCGCGCATGATGGCCTGCGTTTCGCCATCAGATGCAAGACTGCGCCGTTCTTATAAGTAGTTGGTTCTGAGCCTATTGGACTCTGATAGCGCTTAAGTGGGCTAAGGTGATTCTTTTTCGTGCCAGAGAATGAGAAAAATGCCAGTTAGAACAAGTTTTTTGGCTCAAATGCGCATAATTTCAGCAAACGATTCAATTGGCTCTTTACAACATTTTATCGGGTCGCTAATATGCGCCTCAACAACGGAGAGATGGCTGAGTGGTTGAAAGCACCGGTCTTGAAAACCGGCGTACGTTAATAGCGTACCTAGGGTTCAAATCCCTATCTCTCCGCCACATTCGAAAAGCCGCTGATTTATCAGCGGCTTTTTTCGTTTCTGCCTGTCGCTAACCGTGTGTGTCCTACTTACATTCTTCCCGTTCAAAATTCTGCCAAGAGTTACGGTGTGTGTCCTCGCAACAAAAAGCATCTCGTCAGCCCTATATTCCCTAACCGGTGATGTGTGTCCTTTTTAAAAAGGTACTAACGGTGTGTGTCCCGTTAAGCATAAAAAGGTCTCGAAAAAAGTGCGAAACATCACCAAGGGATGGGTTGACCGTCATAGGCCAGGAACGAACCGCTTTGCTCAGGGGTGGCGTTTGCAATGATATCAATCAGTTGCTGTGCGACATACGCTGGGGTAAACAGCTTGCCGGGCGGTACGTTAGTCTGGAACGGCTCAGAGAGCGCAGTGTCTGTCGTGCCGGGATGCAGCGCCAAAACCGTGCCGTGTTTGAGGGTGCGCTGCCACTCTATCGATAAGGTTTTGAGCACCATATTCAGCGCCGCTTTCGAGGCGCGATAACTGTACCAGCCACCGAGACGGTTATCGCTGATGCTGCCGACTCTGGCCGACAAAGCGGCAAACTTGGGGGCCGGACTACGTTTTAGCAGCGGGGTAAAATACTTAGCCAGCAGCAACGTGGGTAACGTATTCGCCATCATAGTGTGCTGAAAAAACGCCGTGTTGAGCGCATTGAGACTCTTCTCCGGCCCCTGCTGTTCGGTGTGCAGCAATCCGACCGCGTTGATCAGCCAGTCGACCGAGTCCGTTGTATCACTTAATCTGCGTACCTCCTCTTCGTTACTGGCATTAAGCGGCTGCCAGTTAACGCGCGGATGCTGCCAGTCCGGCTGGCGACGGCGAAAGGTGGCGGTAATTCGCGCCTCAGGAAAACGCTGCAGCACTTGCTGCAGCATGGCAAATCCAATTCCGCCGTTACCGCCGATAATCACAATATGCATTACAGCTGCTCCAGATTAGCCAGATAAAATTCAGCCGTGTCAAGAATCGCGCTACGCTGCTCCGGATCCATGTTGTCCCAGGAGCGAAAAATCATCCCGGTTTCTCGGGTTCGTGGCGAGGCGCTTAGCGTGTTTATCCATAAACTGCCAGTACAAACTGTTGAACGGGCAAGAGCCCTCTCCGCTGCGCGCTTTATGATCATAATGACAGCTTTTGCAGTAGTCACTCATCTTGTTAATGTACGAGCCGCTGGCTGCATAGGGTTTGGTCCCAACAATCCCGCCATCGGCAAACAGCGCCATCCCACGAGTGTTCGGCATTTCCACCCATTCAATCGCATCGACATAAATTCCTAAGTACCATTCGTCGACCTGATCCGGGTCGATTCCGGTCAGCAGGCAGAAATTACCGGTCACCATTAAACGCTGGATATGATGGGCGTAAGCATAATCGAGTGACTGCCCTATCGCCTGCTGCATGCAGGCCATCCTGGTCTTAGCGCTCCAGAAATAGTGCGGCAGCGGCCGCGCGGCCTCCAGTTCGTTTTTAAGCGGGTAAGCCGGCATATTGGCCCAGTAGACACCGCGAATGTATTCGCGCCAGCCGAGGATCTGACGGATGAGGCCTTCGACCTGAGCGATATCGACTGCACGACTGGCGCGAAACATCGCCAGCGCCGCGTCGATTACCTCGCGAGGGTGCAGCAGCTTGGTGTTCAGCGCGAAAGATAAGCGGCTGTGGTACAAACTCCATTTGGCCTCATGCTGCGCCGTCATCGCATCCTGAAACTGACCAAAATGCGGCAGGCACACCCGGCAGAAATGCGCCAGCAGTGACAGGCTCTGCGCCCGGTTGACCGGCCATATCAGCTTGCCATCCAGGCGTCCGATGGTGTTGATTTGATGGCGCTGTAAGCGCTGTTGAATCTCGCTCACATCCAACGCAAACAGCAGTGGTTGCGGCAGTTGTTCAATATCTTTCGCTTTCAGTTTGTTGCGGTTACTGGCGTCATAATTCCATTGACCACCCTCTGGTTTCCCTTGCTGCATCAAGATCTCGAAACGCTTGCGCATCCGGCGGTAAAAGTGCTCCATCAGAATATGCTTACCGGGTGGAAACTGTTGCTCTATCTCGGCAAAAGGCAGCAGGAAATGCTCAGTATCAACACAATTCATCACTGCTTGGTTAAGTTTCAGGTTGGCCAGCTGCTCTAACAAGCGGTACTCATCCGGGCGCTGGTATTCAAATTTTGTCGCCCCCACTGCTCGGACGTAATGCTGAAGCAGTGCGGCCAAATCGCTAAACTGCGCCGTGTCATCCAGGGTGAGATGCAACACCTGATGACCTTCACTCTGCTTTTGACGGGCAAACTGCTCCATAGCGGCAAAAAACGTACAGCTCTTCTGAATATGATGTTTAACGTAGGTATTCTCTTGCCTGAGCTCGGCTATCAGGTACAGCACCCGCTCATCGACCTGTTCGAACCAGGAATGCTCGCTGTTGAGTTGGTCGCCCAGAATCAGGCGTAAAGTATCAAACTGCATTTATCCGTCTCTTCTTATCGTAGCAATCGGCCAATCCACCATATCGACAGAGTCTAGCTCCGCCTGTAAAGAATCCCCGTGCCAGCGGCGGATAAAATGCCCCTGCGGATCGTACAGCTCGGTCTGCTTTTCCAGATTAAACTGGCGTGAGCCGCGCGGATCGGCGCCGACACCTGCCAGATACTGCCAATTACCCCAGTTTCGAGGCGACATCATAGTCCAGCAACTGGGTTTCAAAATAAGCCGCACCATAACGCCAGTCGATCTGGAGTTCATGGATCAGGCAACTGGCCACCAGCTGACGACCGCGGTTAGACATATAGCCGGTCTCACGCAACTGATGCATACAGGCGTTAACGATAGCAAACGGCGTAGTCCCCTGCTTCCAGGCCTGAAAACGCTGCGCATAGTAGCTGGTAAGCGGTGCTTTATCGTCGATCCCACCAAACTTGAACAGCCGCTCGGCATAGCGCAGGGCGTAAAAATAGAAATAGTCACGCCACAGCAGCTCGAAATAAATCCAATACGTTGACTCGTTCGCACCATAAAGACCTTCGTAGCTCTTAAGCATCGCGTTGAGGGTCCGCGGCGAAACACAACCCAGTGCCAGCCAGGGCGAAAACTTGGTGGAATAGTCCATGCCATCGAGGCCATTACGAGTCTGTTTATATTCAGTCGGCAACCGCGAGTCAAAATAGCGCTGGCAGTGCTCAAGTCCGGCCTGCTCTCCGCCGCTAAACGACGTCATGATTTCAGGCTCTGTAAACCGCTGCCCTCTGCGATCAGGGATTTGCAGCCCATCCGGCATCGGCGGCAGAGATAACGGGCTGTCGATTGGTAAATCCACCGCCAGAGATTCCACCTGCTTGCGAAAACGGGTAAAAGTGGCAGGCAAGTCAGCTAACTCAAATGGCAGTTGCTGTGGCTGATAAAGATGATTTATCACCTTCTGCTCAACCGTTAAATGCGGCCACTGCTGTTCATCACTGCCTGGCTGCTCACACACGAAAAGGTGAGTCGCATCCAGATGTTCAACCAAAGATACAAGCGCAGGCAGGGCGGGCGCATCCAGCACATACAGACATTGCTGCAACTCACCCAGCGATTGATTAAGACAATTGAGCGACTGGTCGAGAAACTGACGCCGCAGCGGGTTAAGCCCAGCTTCCTGACTATAATGACGCACAAAAGGCGTGACCTGCAGATAGCAATAAACACACACCAGCTCGTCCACCTCTGCCGCGGCTTGATGCAGCAGTCCGTTATCACCCAACCTCAAATCGTTGGTAAACCAATACAGCCCCAGAGTGCGTTTCACTGTGCGCTCCTTCTCTCACATCAGACAGCAATGCCCTGTTTTACGGCCGTTAACTTATTGAGATCACATAAGCTTGGCGATTTTTCCCTTGCCCGGACTACATTTCAAAACACAGTGCGATGGCATCGGCCAGTGGCTGCACCAGTTCAGGGGTCAGCAAACTGGTTGCAAGCCGGATATATTCACTGTCACCGCTCTCAACCGATAAAAAGCGCGAACCGTGAAATACCGCAAAGCCGTGCACCGCCAGGGTCACTAACGCATAACGTTCAGAAGGAACCGGGATCCAGACACTCAGACCTTCATGGCCTGAATAGGTGATACCCCGTTCATCCAACGCATCGGTCAGCAAGCGGCGCCGGTTGGCATATTCACGGCGTACACGGGTGACATAATCCGGATAGTCAGGTGCACGCAACAGATAGGCCGCCGCATTTTGTAAAATACGACTGGTCCAGCTGGCACCGAAATTACGGTAAGCCTGAATCGCCTGGGCATTTTGCGCCGTGGTCGACATCACCGCCAGGCGCAAATCCGGCCCCAGTGATTTCGAATAGCTGCGGATATGGACCACTTTATCCGGGAATCGCTCGCCAAAGCTGATATCAGGGGACTCTGAAATGGGGCCAAGACCATCATCTTCAATAATCAGCGGTAAGGACTCAAGCAGCGGTGTCAGTTCGTCCATCCGTTGCGCAGAGAGCGAAATACCAAGCACCGAGTGGCTGCGCGGCTGAAACAGAAAACCGCTCAGTTTACGCTCCATCGCCTGCTGCAATGAATCCGGCTTCGGCCCCTGCTCATCACAGGCGACCGGGATGACACGAATACCCAGATTATCCAGAATATCCAGCAGGCGCGCCGTCGTCGGCTCTTCCACCGCCATATAGGTACCGGGTTGCACCAGAGCACTCAGCACTGCCTGAAGCCCGTCAAAACCGCCATCACTGGCAACAAAAGCTTCCGCCGCATACGGCCAGCTCCCTTCTACCGCCAGCTTGAGTTCTTCGGTAATCGCTTCACGCCGATAACTGTGTAAGTTTGGAGTCTGACAAGCGCTGACCAGAGCCTGCTCCAGCGATGGCAATAAGGCTGGATCCGGCCCGGAGTAAGTCAGGTCAATTTTTGCTTTTTTACCGAAGTTACCTACACTTTCGAACCTTTTCGGTCTTGGTGACGGATCATTACCACTCACCCACACACCATTGCGTCCGGCGCTCTCCACCAGACCACTTTTTTTCAGGCTGTTCCAGACATTCGAGATAGAAGTCGGGCTGACCCCAAGCTCTTCCGCCAGTCCTCTTACCGAGGGCAGTTTACTTCCCACCGGCAATGCTCCGGAGCGGATCAACGCAGTCATTTCAACCGTCATATCCTGCAGATTCAGGCCTTTGAGGCTTTCTACCAGTTGCTTATCAATGATTTCTCGGCTCATAAAATTATTTTTGTACAGTAACAATAAACACATTGTACATGCAAAAAATCACAATTAGTATGATTTTAAACCACATGTTGTGTAATTGTTAAAGGAGATGACATTGAGCAAGCACGTTAACCTCGCGGTGAGAGACTGGGACTACCTGACTCCGCTTCGGCTGAATGAAGTGAACAGCCCGGATCTGGATATGACCATTACCCGGGTCAACACTCTGGTCGATGACTGGTATCAGCATCCGGAATTTGATGGCGGCGAGATGTCTCTAAGCCGTTACAGCCAGATGAAAGCTAAGGGCGACGACAGCCTGATTGGTATTCCCCACTTTCTGATGCGCGGGTTCCGACACCGTTGCATCCTGACGACCAAGTCGAGCCCGCTGACGGATATCGCCTCTCTGGCAGGCAAAAAAATTGGCCTGACCGGCTGGCAGGATTCCGGTAATACCTGGACCCGGGCGATTTTTCGCCAGGCCGGGATTGATATGAAAGATATCCACTGGTTTGTCGGACGCCTCACCCATGACCACCCGATTACCGATCGCCTGGCGGGCTTTGGCCAACCCGGCTGGATCGATAACTGTCCTGACGACTTACCTATGATGGAGCTGCTTGAGCTGGGTGAACTGGATGCGGTATGTACGCCGTTCATGCCGAAAGGTTTCTTCTCAGAATCGTCACCATTTCGCCCGCTACTGACCGACTATCGCGCGACCGAAACGCGACTACGCCGCACAGCATGGTTATGTACCCGGTATCCATATTCTGGTGCTGAAACGCGACTATGTCGCCGCCAACCCGCACATCGGCATCGCTATCAGCAACCTACTGACAGACGCTTATCACCTGTGGATGGAAAAACGGACTAAGTATGCCGATACCACGCCGTGGCTGCTGGATGATATTGCCCGCATGCACAGCGATCTGCCGGCCAGCTGGAACGACAATGGCTTAGTCGCCAACCAGAAGATGCTGACTGACTGGTGCCAGGAGCTGTTTGAGCAAGGCATCGTCGCCCAACCCATCACCCCGGAAATGTTATTCCCAAGCGAAAATTGGTAAGGATTTAAGATGAAATTAGTTGTTGGTTTAGGTCAGTTTTCCGTCGCCAAGACCTGGCAGGAAAATTTGGAGACCTGCAAAAAGTACATGGAACAGGCCGTTGAGCAAGGGGTTGATTTGCTGGTGCTGCCTGAGGGTATTCTGGCCCGCGATATCGCCGATCCGGATCTGGTGCGCCGCGCCGCACAAAACCTGGACGGCCCGTTTGTCAGCGAACTGCTGAAATTCTCCCGACCGTTGCCAATCACTGTGCTGATGACGATACATGTGCCGAGCGACGAAGCCGATGAAAAAGTATGGAATATTCACTTAGGCATACATCGTGGCCAGATTATTGCTAAGTATAAAAAGTTACACCTGTACGATGCATTTACCATGAAAGAATCGACTAATGTTGTACCGGGCAATGAAGTTCCGCCGCTGGTTGAAGTCAATGGATTCAAGCTTGGCCTGATGACGTGTTATGACGTGCGCTTTCCTGAGCTCAGTCGTCGTCTGGTCCTTGATGGTGCAGATGCACTGGTTCTGCCCGCCGCCTGGGTCAAAGGCCCTCTCAAAGAACACCACTAGGACACACTGATCACCGCCCGTGCGTTAGAAAATACCTGTTACATGCTGGCCATTGGTGAGTCCGGCCCGCGTAATATCGGCCTGAGTAAAGTGATTGATCCGCTCGGCGTCACCATCACCAGCGCGACCGAACAAGATGGCCTGGTTATCTCCGTTATCAACAAAGAACGGATTGAGTACGCACGCTCCATTTTGCCCGCACTGGAAAACCGCCGCTTCGACAAGCCGGAACTGATTCAACTTTAAACTTCAAATCTACAAGGATAGTAGCGATGAAAAAACACATACTCGTTCGCGCCGCAGTGGGCGCGTTGATGACCATGTCGTCTCTTAGTTTCGCAGAAACCGCCAGTGTGGCGGAAACCACAAATGATGCAGCAACCGTCATTCCGCAGCAGACTTTTAACCCGCAGCTCAACGCCATGCTGCCACAGGACATTCGTGATGCCGGCGTGATGACGGCCGTGGTTAACGGCTCGTTTCCTCCTTATACCATTGTCGAAGACAGCAACAACATCAAAGGGGCTGCTGTCGATTTTGATAACGCGATTGGCGAACTGCTGGGCATCAAAATCGAGCATAAAAGCGTTAGTGGCTTATCGGCGATTCTGATGGGGATCAAAGCCGGACGCTACACCTATGATTCAGGCCCGGTCGGCGACTTTCCTAATCGTCAGGAAAGCGTTGATTTCGTCGACTATGTACAGGAATACGTAGTGTTCGCGGTCAAAGCCGGTAACCCGGCGCAGATTAACGGCCTGGAAGACACCTGTGGCAAACGTATCTCAGTCATGGCGGGCGGCTCTGCAGAACGGGTCATTAAAACCCAGTCACAAAAATGTGCTGAACAGGGGCAGCCGGAAGTTAAAGTGCTCTCTTACACCGACCAACCGACCTCCATTCTGGCGGTCAAATCGGAACGCGCCGATGCCTTTTTCTCCTCGCAGGCCCCTCTGTCTTATTTTGTCAGCATCTCCAACGGTGAGCTTGAGCTGACGGCAACCGGCAAAGCCAATGGCTTTGGTGATCTCTACCAAGGCGCTGTAGTCGCCAAAGGTTCACCTCTGGTCCCCGTGATTAAAGCCAGCTACGAAGAAACTGCACCGCAATGGGACCTACGATGCGATTTTGCAAAAGTGGGGACTGGAAGGTAACCGCCTGGAACAACCGGGTGTAAATCTGGCAACCAGTAAAACCCAATAAGCAAGAGGATTAAGGCATGTTTAATGAATACTCAAAAAATATCGCCAGCCATCCGCGTAATGTAGCAAATGTAAAACGTAAGGTGCCGTTTGGCACTTTACTTGCCGCATTACTGGTCTCTGCCCTGGCTGTTAAGACACTCCATCTGATAGCGACGAACCCGAATTTCGACTGGCCTACCGTTTTCCAGTATCTGTTTAACCCATCGATCATCAGCGGACTGGAAATGAGTCTGGCCCTGACCGTGGTCGGTATGATCATCGGTATCGTGATTGGCCTGTTTCTGGCAATTGCCAAGATATCGCGCAATCCGGTGCTGCAAGCGATAGCCTCCGGCTATATCTGGGTCTTTCGTGGTACGCCGCTGCTGGTGCAACTTCTGCTGTGGTATAACCTCTCCAGCCTGTTTCCGCAAATTAGTCTCAGCATTCCCTTCGGTCCGGATCTCGCGGTCTGGAAAACCAATGACTTAATTACTCCGCTGACCGCCGCGATTGCCGGCCTGGCATTAAATGAAGCCGCTTACATGGCGGAAATCATTCGTGGCGGTCTGATCTCAGTTGATGACAAACAGTTTGAAACCGCGCACTCATTCGGCATGTCACGCGCCAGAGTCTACCGCCGAATAATCATTCCTCAGGCGATGAAGTCTATCGTACCGCCCACCAGCAACCAGTTGATTAACATGGTTAAAGCCACCTCTATGGTCAGCATGATTGCCATGGGCGACCTGCTGTATGAAGTGCAAAACATCTACAACAGCAACTTTAAAGTCATTCCGCTGCTGATGGTGGCTGTGCTCTGGTATCTGCTAATCACTTCAGTACTCAGCGTGGTGCAAAGCAGTGTGGAAAACTACTACAACAAGTCTGACCGCTACGGCGATAAAACGTCCTGGCTAGCGGCTCTGTTCGGTAATGTAAAAAAAGAGAAGCCCCTGGCAGTCAAAGGAGTCGCCCATGAGTAATCCGGTCATTGAAGCACGGGATGTGCATAAAAACTTTGGCGATCTGGAAGTGCTGAAAGGCATTAACCTCGATGTGCAGCAAGGCGAAGTGGTGGTCATCCTTGGTCCGTCCGGCTCGGGTAAATCAACCTTCCTGCGCTGCATCAACCAGCTGGAGATGATGGACAGCGGCTATATCACGGTCAGTGAAGAGCAGATAGGTTACACCCTGAAAAATGGTCAACTGCATCAGGCCTCCACCAAGCAGATTGCCCGACAGCGGGAAAAAATTGCCATGGTGTTCCAGCAGTTTAATCTCTATCCGCATATGACGGTGCTGGAGAACATTATCGAAGCACCGGTCGGGGTTCATAAACACCCGAAGCAGGAAGCCATCAGCTACGCACGTGAACTGCTGCGCAAAGTGGGTCTGGCCGATAAAGAGAGTCACTATCCCGGTCAGTTGTCCGGTGGTCAGCAGCAACGCGTTTCTATTGCCCGGGCGCTGGCCATTAAACCTGACGTGATTTTGTTTGATGAACCAACCTCGGCACTCGACCCGGAGCTGGTCGGTGAAGTGCTGGAAACCATGCGTTTCTCTCGCCGATCAGGGACTAACCATGATTGTCGTGACCCATGAAATCGGCTTTGCCAAAGAAGCGGCGGATAAAGTGATGTTTATGGATGGTGGTGTGGTGGTCGAAGAAGGACCGCCGAGCGAAGTCATACTCAATCCACGCGAGGAACGCACTCAAAGTTTCCTGGCCCGATTTATCTGATCCTACCCGGCCGGCTGTTTTACCGGCCGGCCTTTCTTTCAATATCATTGTTGTTAATTGCTACATAAGCATATATTCACACCCCTGATTCATCGTTACTTCATAAAACTTGCTCATCTTAAGGATGTATTAAGAAACCAGCGCTAGCATGCCCTTAATGCAAAGTGTTGTGGTAAACATCTGGAGAGCAAGTCATGATGCAACTGGTCGGCGATATCCCTAAACTCAGGCTCAAAAATGAGCTGCGTAAATTTGACCGTGTGCGTAAAAACAAGATGGCCCATAGCGCGAATATGTTGCTGTCCGCCCTTGGCAACAAACGCCATTGCCAGTCACAGTTACTGCCTGTCAGCGAAGTGAAAGACATTATCATAGTGCGCAGTAATGATCGGGTCGGTAATACGGTATTCCTCATCCCGTTTATTCGTCAGGTACAACAGATCTATCCGGACGCCAAGATAACCTTACTGCTCAACAAGCCTTGGCAGCAGCAGATGTTCGAGCATCTCGGCATCGATCATTTTGAATTTGCCCGCTTATCAAAATCGAGCCTGCTACCCTGCCTGAGCTCCCTCAGGAAGCTGCGCGGTAAAGTGTTTGATCTGTGCTTATCACCGAGTGTGTCCGCTCAGTCCTCTGTCTTATCGGCCCTGCTCAGCGCGCGGAATAAAATCTCCTACAGCAGTAAATACGATCATGCATTTACCCATACCTACCCGCGTCGTCACCACCATAACCATGCGGCGCTGTGTAACCTGAGTCTGCTGGCTCAGGTTCATCACTCGAACGTCGCTAGCCGCCAGGCCTTCAGCCATCAACTGGCGATCAGCGCTGACGAGTGCCAGCAAGGGAGAGAGGCAAAAGAGCAATTAACTACGGAGCAAGGCTTGCTGGTTGCCTTTTTCCGCGGCGCCCGCGGTGATAAAAAACTGAGTGAAAGCCAGTGGGTACAGATTCTGAACCAGATTGAGCTCAGCACGGATCAGCCTGTCAACTGGGTTGAGATTATGGGACCGGAAATTGAAGCGCCGCTGTTTGCGGGTTCACTGACGTACCGCAGTAACAGCCTGCGTGAGCTGGCCTGTTTCCTGCGCCATAGCGACGGATTCGTCAGCTGTGACACCGGGCCGTTGCACCTGGCCGATGCGGCGGGTGCGAAATGTATTGGTCTCTATACCCATACCGATCTCTCCGTTTACGGTTTGCTGGGCGAGCATTGCCTGCAACTCACTGATACAGAGCAGCTTGACCGTGCTGCCATTGCCCGCTGCCTCGAAGCAAAGTAGCACTCACGGCGGGTTAACGTGTTAAATCGCCCACGTGTAAATACAAAAGCCGCTCAGATGAGCGGCTTGCCTTTAGCATTGCGTGCTGTTAGCTGATGCTCATCATCACGATTGGCTTTGCACCAGGTTTAATGCTTGTTCGTCTGCGGTAAACAGGCGTTTAGCCTGATAGGCGATCGCCATCACCACCAGCCAGACCGGCAACAGATACACCGACAGGCGCATCCCCGGCGTCAGGTACATCACCACCAAAATGCCACATAAAAAGATCAGACATACCCAGTTAGTAAACGGGTAACCCCAGGCAGGAAAGCGGGTTTTCTCACGCTGCTTAATTTTGTGCAGCTTAAACTTCATATGAGTCACGGTGATAATGATCCAGTTCAGGATCAAAGCCGACACCACCAGCGCCATTAAGAAGCCAAAGGCATCTTCCGGCATCAGATAGTTAATTACCACACTCATTCCGGTTGAAAATGCCGACACCGCCAACGCCAGCAAAGGTACGCCGCGTTTATTGACTTTGAGCAGCGCTTTCGGCGCATTGTTCTGTTTGGCCAGACCAAACAGCATGCGGCTGTTGGAGTAAACGCAACTGTTGTACACCGACAGCGCCGCAGTGAGAATAATCACATTGAGCGCGCTGGCCACCCATTCACTGTTCAGGGCGTGGAAAATCATCACAAACGGGCTGCCCCCTTCTGCCACTTTTTGCCATGGATAAAGTGACAGCAAGACCACCAATGAGCCCATGTAAAAAATCAGAATACGGTAGATCACCTGATTGGTTGCCTGAGGAATACTTTTCTCCGGATTTTCCGCTTCCGCGGCGGTAATGCCGATCAGCTCCAGGCCGCCAAACGAGAACATGATTGCCGCCATCGCCATCGCGACGCCACCCCAGCCGTTGGGCATAAATCCGCCTTGAGTCCACAAGTTAGTGATGCTGGACTCCGGACCTCCATAGTCGGTGGTCAGCAAGAAACACGCCAAACGCGATCATCGCCAGAATCGCCATCACTTTGATGATCGAAAACCAGAACTCCAGCTCGCCGAACATCTTCACATTGGTCATGTTGATGAGGTTAATCAGCACAAAAAATACCAGCGCCGACACCCAGCCGGGTAAATCAGGCCACCAGTACTGAGCGTAGATACCAATCGCGGTCAGTTCCGCCATGCCCACCAGGATGTACAACACCCAGTAATTCCAGCCCGACATAAAACCGGCAAAATTACCCCAGTAACTCTTGGCAAAATGGCTGAAGGTCCCAGCGACCGGCTCTTCGACCACCATTTCTCCCAGCTGACGCATAATCAAAAACGCTATAAAGCCAGCCATTGCATAACCAAGCAATACCGCAGGCCCTGCACTCTGAATCGTTTGTGCGATCCCTAAAAACAGCCCGGTACCTATCGCGCCACCCAGAGCAATTAACTGAATATGGCGGTTTTTCAGGCCACGTTGCAGATGCTCAGGTTGTGAGTGTCCTTTCATAATTCTTCCCTAAAACTTGCTAACGATATGACGTCCATTCAGCGTCGTGCTGAAACGTTATTTAAATCTCAACCAAGGGCGAAGAGGCAAATCCTGTGCCAGCAAGCGTGATTCTCAAGTAGTCGCCCTGACGGTGAGTTGGTACACTCGAGCTCATGCACCGATAACAGCAACCGCTAACAGGGACACACAATGGTCAACACACTGGACGACTACGATGTCAAAATACTGCAACTACTGCAGGAGAACGGACGCCTAACAAATCAAGAGCTTAGCGACATCATCGGCCTTTCTGCCTCGCAATGCTCACGGCGCCGGATCAGTCTGGAAAACCAGCAACTGATCCTCGGCTATCACGCCCGTATCTCACCTCAGGCGTTAAAACAGGACATGATCGCCATGATTGAGATTAAACTGCTGAATCATGAACAGGAAAAAACACTTAACTTTCTGAATTTTATAAATAATGAGCCATCGATTATCGATGCATTTAAAACCACAGGTGATGCTGATTATCTGGTCAAAAGCCTGGTCTCAGACCTGGATACGCTTAACGCACTAATTAACCGTATTTTCACCACCAAACTGATTTCCCATATCAAAACCTCGGTGGTGCTGGAACGGGTCAAAGAGCACGGTAACGTCATTTCCCAATGAAGACCCTGCACCAAGATAGGCATCCTGGCGCGCATCTGGTGCAATAAACCGGCATAAAATGCACAAGTTGAGCTAAAATTGATTAGTTATTGCATGAATATTTCATTGTGCTATTAATAACGCACAATTCACGCATTTAGCTCAACATTAACATTAGGGATGATTACGATGTCGGGAGTCGCTGTCGCAAACACACATCATAAGTGGTTTGAAGATGCCATGGCGCTGGTGATGGGCACCAGCCTGGTCGCCTTTGGGGTACTATTTTTAAAGCAAGTCGGTATGGTCACCGGTGGCACCGCAGGCCTGTCGCTGTTTCTCAGTTACCATTATCATCTGGAGTTTGGCACCATCTTTTTCCTGGTTAACCTGCCATTCTACTATCTGGCTCTGCGCCGCATGGGTTGGCTGTTTCTGCCTGAAAACCTTTACTGCAGTTGGTCTGGTATCCTTTATCACCAATACCCAAAGCCATTTCATTCAGATCAGCAACCTCAATCCGGTTTATGCGGCGATTTTTGGTGGCTTTTTATTCGGGACCGGATTTATTATCCTGTTCCGCCACAAAGCCAGCCTGGGCGGCTTCAATATTCTCGCCTTATATGTGCAGGACAGATTTGGCCTGCGAGCCGGTTGGCTGCTGATGGGGATTGACCTGATCATCATGTTAGTGTCATTGTCCGTGGTCGGACTGTATGAGTTGGCGCTGTCTGTCGTTTGCGGCGTGGTGCTCAACCTGATCATCGCGCTTAACCATCGCTCAGATCGTTACCAAGTATAAAAAAATTAAGGAGAAACACTGTGCTTAACCATGTCACAGCATACGCCGGAGACCCTATCCTGTCTCTGATGGAAAAATTTATGGCGGATGACCGATCTGACAAAGTCAATCTGAGTATTGGTTTGTACTACGACCAAAATGGCAAAATCCCGACCCTGAAATCGGTGGCCGCTTCTCAGGTACAGCTGCAACAAGCCGAGGCCGAGCCATGTGTTTATCTGCCAATGGAAGGCCTGGCGCCATACCGTGCAGGTGTACAAAACCTGGTGTTCGGCGCTAACCATCCGGCGCTGGCTGAGCAGCGCGTAGCGACAATTCAGTCGCTCGGCGGTTCAGGTGCATTGATGATCGGTGCGGATTTCCTGCATTACTACTTCCCTAAATCCACCGTCTGGGTCAGCAACCCGACCTGGGAAAACCACAACGCGATTTTTGCTGGCGCCGGTTTCCAGGTTGATTTTTACCCTTACTTCGATCCGCAGAGCAAAATGCTGGATTTCGACGGCATCATCGCGGCTTTAAGTCAGCTGCCAGCTCAGGACATTGTCCTGTTGCACCCTTGCTGTCATAACCCGACCGGTGTTGATCTGACCAACGAGCAGTGGGACCAGGTGATTGAAGTGATTAAGCGTAACCAGCTAATCCCATTCTTTGATATGGCTTATCAGGGATACGGTGACACCATGGCCGATGACGCTTACGTGATCCGTAAAATTGCCCTTGAGCCTAATGTAGTCAGCTTTGTGTCCAACTCATTCTCGAAGATTTTCTCTCTGTATGGTGAGCGGGTCGGCGGTTTATCAGTGGTGTGTAACGACAGCGAAGAAGCCTCACGTGTTTTGGGCCAGTTGAAGGCAACCGTACGTCGTAACTACTCAAGCCCGGCTAAATATGGCGCGAAAGTGGTATCAAATGTGCTGAACACGCAGCAACTGAACGACCTTTGGTTGAGCGAAGTGGAAGAGATGCGCAGCCGTATTCTCACCATGCGTGAAACCCTGCACAAGACTTTGCAGCAGCTTTGTCCGCACAAAGACTTCAGCTTCCTGGTGAAACAGAAAGGCATGTTCAGCTACACTGGTTTCAGCGCCGAGCAAGTGGATACCCTTCGTGAAGAAACACGGCATCTACCTGATCAGCAGCGGCCGCATGTGTCTGGCCGGACTGAATGAAAGCAATGTGGCTAAAGTGGCCGCGGCTTTTGCTGCTCTGTGATACAACCCAATTAGCAAGCCGGTACTTCGGTTTGCCAGCCTGACTGCGCTGCCTGACAGCGCAGTCCCTGTCTCTTTCTCTCTCTACCGCCAGTCCGCCAGCAGATAAAACCATATTAATCTATAACCCGACCAGCGCCTTTATTGGCAGGAAAATACCTTTCCTTAGGTTATTTAAATCACTTCTTTTATTGGTTATCTAAATATTTTCAACTCTGTTTAAATCCATTTTTATTTAATGGGTACTCTCTATTACTTACGCTCATCCCATTAACCGCACACTCAATATCCGCCTCACTGACGGTGTCAATACGCTGATGCCAAGCTATTGCCGCGAATAATTTATAGGGCTAATAAGTCTTGTTAATTAATAGTAATAAAAGCAGTGAATTAGTTGAGGGGCTATTTTAACTATGCTTAACTAAATTATTATCACTGGGTCTTTTACATTCCTGGTGTCACCACTTTTTCACATCGACACGTAAATATATTGGCTAAGCTAATATATGGTGCATGGTATTCGGCGCATCATTTCAGCCACGCATGAAGCGTGCATGACTCATAACAATTATTCGCGCCTCAATTACACGGAGCTTTGATAACAGCATGAAATTACAGATTAACAACCAAACCTATGATGTTGATGTTGCAGAAGATACACCGTTGCTGTGGGTTATACGCGACAACCTTGGCATGACAGGGACCAAATTCGGCTGCGGCCTGGCACAGTGTGGGGCCTGCTCGGTCATGGTCGATGGCCAGGTGATGCGCTCTTGTGTCACACCAGCGGCTGCCGTTGCCGAGCGTGCGATCACAACCATCGAAGCCATTGAACAGGATGATGTCGGCAAACGTGTCGTCGCCGCCTGGACCAAAAACCAGGTCCCGCAATGTGGCTACTGCCAGTCCGGTCAAGTCATGGCCGTTACCTCGCTGTTAAAATCTAACCCTTCGCCGAGTCAGGCCGAGGTTGATGCCATCGTCAGCAACTTATGTCGCTGTGGCACTTACAACGCGATTGATGTCGCGATTGAAGATTTGACCGGAAAACCAGCGGAGAGTAACGCATGAAAAAGACGATAGATGAACAAACTCTGGCTGAGATTAATCAGGACACCCCGGTCAACGTATCACGCCGCCGCTTCTTACTCTCATCGGCGGGTATCGCCGCCGGGGCATTTGTACTGAGCGTGGGCATCCCGCTGCGCCAGGCGCGCGCAGCCAATCCGGAATCGATGGCGGCCGGCACCCGGGTACCGGCATTTTTACGTATCACACCGGATAACCAGATCTACCTGCAAAGCCCCTTTGTTGAGGGCGGACAGGGTATTTTTACAGCCATGGCACAAATCGTCGGTGAAGAACTGGACGCCGAACCGGCCAGCTTCATTGTCGAAAATGCGCCAACCGGCCCGGACTTTCAACTGATGACCAACGGTGCAGGCCGTATTACCGGCGGTAGTATGTCGGTGCGTTTCAGCTATCCGGTGATGCGAAAACTGGGCGCGTTAGCACGTAATATGCTGCTGCAGGCGGCGGCCAAACAGTGGAATGTCAGCATCGAAACGCTGAGCACCGAGCCGGGTAAAGTCATTCACGCCCCGACCGGCCGTTTCACTGACGTACGGCCAACTGGCGCAGACAGCGATGGAAATTTCCGTTCCGGATCCAGACAGCATTGCACTGCGCGATCCAAAAGATTTCCGCTGGATTGGCGAGTCCGTTGATCGTCTCGACGTATATATGAAATCAACCGGTAAAGCCGACTTTTCAATCGATATGCAGGTTGACGGCATGCTGCATGCGGCTGTTCAGCATGCTCCGCGCCTCGGTATGACTGTCGGTGAAATCCTCAACCTGGAGCAAGTCAAAGCCATGCGCGGCGTGCACTCAGTACACACGCTGGAAGGTGCTGTTGCTGTGGTGGCTTCGCACTGGTGGGACGCCAAACGCGCCGTGGAAGGAGCTCAGGTTAAGTGGCTGGAGCCACAAGGCGAAGAAAAAAACAACCTGCGCCACATGCCAGCTGATTTCTCGACCCAGGACTTTAACGACCTGCTGGCCAACCGAACAGAAAGTGGTCTGGATGCAGAAACCAAAGGTAACGCAGCGCAAGTTCTGGCTCAGGCCGAGGATGATAACCTGCTCAGTGCCACCTACCGCACCCAGTATGTTCACCATGCCCAGCTGGAGCCGCCATCTGCTCTGGCTCGTTTTAATCAGAATGGCACCCTGGATATCTGGCTGCCTAACCAGGCCCCGGACATGTTCCTGAGCGATATCGCCAAACGTACCGGCCTGGCGGAAGAGAAAATCAATCTCCACTCTTCAATGCTGGGCGGCTTTTTTGGCCGTCACTTCCTCTATGCGGGCGGCAGCCCTTACCCACAGGCGATTGAACTGGCTAAAGCGGTCGGCCAGCCGGTCAAACTGATCTGGAGCCGCGAAGAAGAGTTTCCTGCGCGATCCGATGCGTCCGATGGCCGCGGTGAGACTGCGTGCGGCGATTGAAAACAACCAGCCGCAAGCACTGGAAATCGTCTCTTCCACCGAAGGACCGACCGACGGTATTGCCGGCCATACCAAGGGTAAAGTCGACCCGACAGCTGTCGAAGGACTGACCGGTAAAGAGTACGCGATACCTAACGTGCGTGTCGGTTACGATTATGTCAAAAACCCGGCCACGCTGGCTTACTGGCGCTCAGTGGGTAACTCGATGAACGATTTCGTTTACGAATGCTTTTTTGACGAAATCGCCGACAAAACCGGCACAGATCCATACCAGATGCGTAAGCAGCTGCTTAAAGACAATGCCCGCCTCTCCCATCTGCTCGACACCGTAGTCGAGGCATCCGGGGGCTGGAAACGTGGTCCTTATACCGCCGAGGACGGCACAACGCGCGCGCGCGGGATTGCCATGGCATCGCCATTTGGTTCTCATGCCGCAGCGATTGCCGAAGTCTCTATCGAAAACGGTCAGGTTCGGGTGCACCAAGTGTGGGAAGCTCTGGATCCGGGTTCAGTCGTCAATCCGGCCATCGTCGAGGCCCAGGTTAAGTCTGCGGTTGCTCTGGGGGTTTCCCAGGTTCTGTTTGAAGAAGCCGTTTACAAAGACGGTAAACCAACGGCACGCAACTACGACATGTACCCTATTTTACGTCGTAACCAGATGCCACAAGTTCACGTCAGCATTGTCGAAAGCGGTGAGAAGATGGGCGGGGTCGGTGAACCAGGGCTACCAGCCGTGCCACCATCCGTGATCAATGCCGTGTCGCAGTTACTCGGCCGACGTATCCGCAGCATGCCGTTGTCCAGCGTCTCTCTGGACGCCTGAAGATCGGTTTCTAAGCACTGACTTTCCTGACCCATGACGGGTCATATTCTGGTCCGCCCGGCTCTTTGCCACACGTGCAGAGCCGGGCTCAGACAGACAAAAAGAAAGAGGATTTTGTGAAAAAATCAACCACTACACTGGCGGTGATCGTTGCCCTGGCCGCAATCACCGGCTGGTTTGTTACCCGAACACCCGAATCAGCCTTCGATACGACTCAAAGCAGCCAACCTCCCTCTGCTGAACTGATTGCCCGTGGTGAATACGTCGCCCACCTCAGCGATTGTGTTGCCTGTCACACCGTACCGGGTAAACCAGCCTACAGCGGTGGCCTGGCGATGGGCACCCCCATCGGCGCTATTTACACCACCAATATTACGCCGGACAAAGAGACCGGTATCGGCAACTACTCACTGGCTGAGTTTGATCGTGCAGTACGCCACGGCGTCGCTAAAGAGGGTGAGCGTCTCTATCCGGCGATGCCTTATCCGTCCTACGTCAAAATGCCGGACGCTGATATTGAAGCCTTGTACGCCTACTTCATGAATGAGGTCAAACCGGTTAAACAGCAAAATCACAGCTCAGATATTCCATGGCCGCTCAACATGCGCTGGCCGCTGGCGCTGTGGAGCGCAATGTTCACCGAACCGGGCGTCTATCAGGCCAAAAGCAGTGAAGATGAACAGTGGAACCGCGGGGCGTATCTGGTGCAAGGTCCGGGGCACTGCGGAAGTTGTCATACCCCACGTGGCCTGGCGATGCAGGAGAAAGCTCTGGATGAGAGCAGCAACCAGTATCTGGCCGGTGCCACACTGGATGGCTGGTATGCGCCGAGCCTGCGAAACGACCCGAATGCAGGGCTGGGACGCTGGAACGAAAATGATATCTACCAGTTTCCTGAAGAATGGCCGCAATCAGCATGCGGTGGTTTATGGCTCAATGACGGATGCCTTCAATAACTCAACTCAGTTTATGAGTGATGAAGACCTGTTTGCCATCGCCCATTACCTCAAATCCCTGCCGGGTAACCCGGTGCAGGTATTTATATGACCCGCTGCAGCGCCTGTCACGGTGATGACGGTATGGGCCAAAGTCCGTGGATTCCGCCTCTGGCCGGTGCAACCTCGATGCTGGTCAGCGATGATTCGTCAGCGGTTAACGTGACATTAAACGGCTCCGGCCGTGCGGTGGCTCATGGCGTCCCGGATGCTTACCGGATGCCGCCTTTCCGCCAGCAATTGTCGGATAAAGAAATTGCCGAGGTACTGTCGTTTGTGCGCAGCGCCTGGGGCAACCACGGCACCACGGTGAAAACTGAAGACGTCAAAGCGATGCGCCATGACACCGATCCGGCCAGCAGCGAAGTGATTATCCTGCAGATGCGCTGATAAGTGCCTTACTCAATCAGGCTGCACGCAGCTATAGATAAAAAGGGGGGAATACCGTTTGGTATTCTCCCCTTTCCTGTCCCGGGTCTGCGCTTGGCAAAAATAACGGCTCACAGATGATTGATATCTTCTGCATTGCCCTGAATATAGCTGCCCAAGTGCGTGCTGAAACGGCGCTGGCGGGTCCATTCAATCAAGGGGCCATGCAGCTCCGCCGGATAGACCCGCAAGGTTGGCAGTGTTGCGATAGGCACCCATTCCACCGACTGAATCACTGCTTCATCATTGAGTCCTTTCAGGTTGTCCGTATTGGGCGTGCCCTGATAACGGTCAATCGCATAGAAAAATTCAGCGTGGTAGCGTTTGGGGTCATGCTCAAGGAACTCACGCACACAAATCAGTTCACCGACCTCAACCTCAATCCCCGCTTCCTCACGAAATTCACGCTGCACACACGCTTTGGTGCTGCGGTCTCCCTCTTCAAACCCACCACCGGGCGGGATCCAGTACTCACCGGTAAAGTCGTGAATTTTCACCAGCAGCACCGCATCATTATCAATCAAAATACCGGCACCACGAATACGATGTTGCATAGTTACTCCTTGTAGCGGTCAAATGCGGCTTTAAACAGTTGCAGATGAATTGGCACCAGGGTCTGATGATCACTGCGGTAACCACCGCCGACCACACACGCCATCGGCAGGCGCCGCTCGCGCGCCAGCTCCATCATAAAGCAGTCACGCTGATAGATCGCCGCCGTCGAGACATTAAGGTAGCCCAGTTCATCGTCCTGATGAATATCGATGCCGGCATCGTAAATAATCAGATCCGGCTGATGCAGATTGACCGCCATGGTGACGACAGAGACAAAGTGGCTAAGAAATTCATCATCACCAGCTTCACGGCTTAAGGCGACATCAAGATCAGACTCCGGCTTGCGAGCCGGGAAGTTTTTATCACAGTGAAAAGATAAGGTAATGATGTCGTCACGCCCGGCGCACAAGGTCGCGGTGCCGTCGCCATGATGCACATCACTGTCAACAATCAGAACTTTGTCGACCCCCTCGAGCTGCAAGGCGCGATGCGCCGCCAGCACCAGATCGTTATACAGACAGAATCCGCTGCCAAAATCATGGTGCGCATGGTGATAGCCACCACTGAGATGAATCGCCAGACCATGCTGCAGCGCCAGTTGTGCGGTCAGCGTGGTTCCGCCTGCCGAAGTCAGGGTGCGCTCAATCAGCGCCTCACTCCAGGGAAAACCGATACGACGCATTTTCGCCGCCGGCAAACAGCCCGTCGCCAGTGCCTGAACGTACTCAGCATCATGGACCTGGAGAATATCATCCAAGGTCAGCGCCTGGGGCGCAAAAAACTCAAACGCGGCTAACCAGTCAGGTGCTTGTTGCTGCAGCGCCTCATACAATAAACGATATTTATTGATCGGATAACGATGCCCTGCCGGCAGCGGCAGTTGCGAATAGATGGGGTGATAAATCAGCGGAATCATGTCCACGCCCGACAAATAATCAATAACCGGATGGTAACAGTTTGCCGCCTCGCTTCACAACATCTCTGCTCGGGCACCTTAGCCGCGCGCCAGCCACCAGCCGGCAATGCTCAGCATCATAGGAATCGTCACCAGAGACGCAGCGGTCGCCACCAGCTGCGCTGTGGCGCAAAAAGAACGCCGCGCATACACTTCACCGACAACCGCATAAATGCTGAACATCGGCACCGCCGTGATAACCACCAGAGTCATGGTCAGTGCGGTTTGTCCCGGCAACAACCAGGACATCAGCAGCAGTGCCACCAGAGGATGCACCACCAGCTTGACCGATACCGTGGTCAGCAACGGCCACCAGCGGGTCTCTTTAATCGCGATCGTAGCCAGTGAACCGCCAATCACAAACAGCGCTACTGATACCGCAGACGGTGCCAGCAGGGTCAGCGTCTGATTGACAACATCCGGAAGCGGTATGGCCAGGATATTACCCGCAACACCGAGTACAATCGAAATCAGCAGCGGGTTTCTTACTGGTACGTTTTAGTACACCCATTATCCGTGAGCGTAAGCCGCTTTGACTGCTGGTTGCATGAAAGTCCATTAAAATAAAACAGACGGGTAAGATACACAGATTTTCGATGATCAACGCCATGGCAAAACCACTCACCGGCGGTGAGTCCATCAGCTGTAACATCACCGGATAACCGATAAATGCACTATTAGGCACGACCATGCCGGTCATCATCAGCGCGCTGTCGAGCCCGCCCTGCTGCATACCACGTCGTAACAGATAGAAACCCGCCACCATCACCGATAAGGACGTCAGCAGATAAGCCAGCAGATAGCGGGGATTAAACAGTTCGCTCAGCGGCAGTTCCATCAGAGTTTTTATGATCACCGCCGGTAATGCCAGATACATAACATAACGTCCCATTTCCGCCACCGCGCCGGCAGAGATTAATCCGCGCCGCACACACAGGTAGCCGAGAAAAATAATCACAAAGATGGGAAACACGACGGATAACACGTTCAAGATAGACTTCCTTATAATTCAACAACAAAAAGGGCGATACCCAGCGGCATCACCCTTTCCCCTTCACCAGCGGCTGACAGATATCACAGCTTAGTTGCGACGCTGTTGCCGAGCCTGTGCAGCAAGACGGATATGGGCGTTCGGTTCACCGTACCCCTGATAATTCACCCGCTGCACCACTTCAAAGAACACACCAAAGTGCTCTGTGGTATAGAAGTGGAAGAAGTGCCCTTCCTCATTCTGGTCATACAGAATGTGGTACTCCTGCATCAGGGCCAGTAACTCGCTATCAAGCTGGAAGCGCGCTTCCAGATCACGATAGTAGTTAGCCGGGATAGGCAGGATACAATCGCGGGATACTTGCTGTACTGTCGCAAAAATATCGTCACAATTAAAGGCAATTTGTTGCACACCTGCACCTTGTGCCTGATTAACAAAACGCTGCGCGGAAGAATTACGCGCTGACGAAGTATTAAATGGCATGCGGATATTGCCAGCCGGACTCTTGGCCACACGACTGGTCACCAGTCCGTTAATATCCGTCATGTCCTGACTTGGCTCGATGTCAAAGCCGAACAGGGCTTTAAAGAAGAAGGTAGCCGACAACATGTCGGTATCGAGCACTGTCTGTCCGACGTGATCAAACTCACGCAACCCGGCTCCCGCGTGGGCATGGTTAGGATCGCTGACCGGAACAAAGTCGATATCATAGAATTCCGGTACCGACTGGCTGTCGACAAAGTAAATCAGCTGATCACCGACGCCCTTGATGGCCGGAATGTTCAGCTCCCCCGGGCCAGCCTGATTATTAAAGCGGGCACAGTCATAGTGCTTGGTGCGTTTGATCATCTGTGCCACGCTGCTGGTACCAAAGCCCAACGCACATACCGACACCCCATGGGAAAGAAAATAATGGTGCGCCTGACTTTGTGGCTCATAATTGAGCACCAGATTAATCTTACCCTGACGCATCAGATCTACTTTTTTAGAACGGTGGCGATGCGTGATGGCGAAACCGAGTTGCTGCAACAGCTTAACCAGCTTCTGGCCATCTTCACCCTCGATGGCAAATTCGATAAAGGCCAGTGAATCTATAGTCGGCTCCGGCACTTCCGGCTCCTTGAGCTGCTCACCAAGCCAGATCAGTGAACGCATACCATCAGTCGCTTTTTCGCTCGCCAGCGAAGCTCGGAACTCATCGTTAAAGATCTCATGGGAGATATAGTCACGATAACCCTTCTCTTTAAGACACTGCATAAATTCGATAATTGGCATATCGCCCTGCCCCGGGAAGCAGCGGAAATGGCGGCTGAAATTGAGCACATCCATCTGCAGGCTTGGTGCATCCGCCAGTTGAACCAGAGCGATTTTATCGGCCGTGATCTCATTGCGCATGGTATCGAGGGTATTATTACGCGCGTACATATGAAAGGTATCCAGCACGATACCCAAGTTGCGGTGATCCGCCTGCTTAACGATATCCCACGCCTGATCGTAGTCATGTACATAGCGTCCCCAGGCCAGCGCTTCGTAGCCGATTCGGAAATTCTCCCGCGCAGCCAGCTCTGCCAGCTGATGCAAATCGGCCGCTGCTCGCGCCGGGTCATCAATCACATGCGGCGACACGTTCGAGCACACCATCAGACGTGACGTGCCCAGTTCATGCATCAGTTCGAACTTTTTCTGGGCCTGATAAAAGTTCTGTTTGCGTATCGCCTCCGGCATCGCTTCAAAATTACGAAACGGCTGTAAGGCAATAATTTCCAGACCAAGACTTTCTGCCAACTGACGTACCTGACGCGGTGACAGATCGGACTGGGTCAAATCGTTTTCAAAAATTTCCACACCGTCAAAACCGGCGTTGGCTGCCGCATGCAGTTTGTCGACCAGCGATCCGGAGATACTGACGGTTGCAATACCTGTTTTCATACTCTTGTCCTTGTTTGTGCTTTACCGCGCATTAACCGCGGTAAAGTTACTCCACACTGATTTCACCGCTGAGCAGCTGACTGTCGACCGGGCGCTGGGAAAACCACTCGTAGGCATCGACTCCCTGGTGTATAAACAGCTCAAAGCCACTGATCACACTCATATTTGCCTCGCGGGCCAGACAAATAAACTCGGTTGCAACCGGCGTATACACTGCGTCAAAAACCCAGCGCTGGCCCTGCACCTGCTCTGCGCTGAACGATGCGCCCGGCGTGGTGTAGTGGCCAACCGGGGTGGCATTGACCAGACCATCACAATTGAGTGCACATGCCGTCACTTCATCAGCGGTAAGCGCGCTGCACGCCACACCGGCCTGCTGCAGATCGCCAACCAGCGCCCGCAGGCTGACTGCGTTTTCATCAAAGATGTACAGGTGTTCCACTTCGAGCATACCCAGACCAAAGGCGATCGCGCGTCCGACACCACCGGCGCCTTTCATCAGCACTTTGCCTGGCTTGAGATCTGAACACTCTTTTTGATAGGCACGCACAAAACCGCTGCAATCGGTGTTGGTGCCACTCAGCTCTTCACCGTCAATGATCAGCGTATTAAGGGCCCCCAGCCCGGCACTGGTCTTAAATTTATTCGCCACGATATTCCAGGCCCACACCTTATAAGGGTGGGTGACGTTAACACCGCGATAGCCACGCTGTTTGAGATCCTTGAGTAATTCATACAAGGCCTGCTCGTTGTCGAGTTTGCAGTCAAACAGATCGTAGCTGGTCGCAATATCGAGCTTTTTACCCAGCAATTCATGAAGTTGAGGAGATTTACTTTTTTGAATATGTTGACCAATAAGTCCAAGTTTCATCGGGATTTCCTCTCATTTTGCGGACAACAGGCAGCAGCAAACCGCAGCACAGCCCGATAAGGCTGTGCTGAAGGCTGTCTCTGTTATCTCTTGTTATTGTTTTGCGAACGTTTTGCGCTGCGCGCAGTTGTGCTTAATCTTTTTCCACACCGGGGTCTGCGACAGATAGATCAGGGCGATCACCACCGCCAGCACGGTTGAGATCGGACTGGTAAAAATGCCCTGGATAAAGGACAGAATATTGTCCTGCTCGGACAACATCGCCCGGCGCCAGTTCTGATCCATCAGATCGCTCAGGATCACACCCAAAATAACCGGCGCTATCGGGTAGTTATACTGACGCATAAAATAGCCCAGCACACCGAACGCCATCATCCACCACACATCGGTGATCGAGTTGTTGATCGCGTAAGCCCCCACTACTGACAGCACCACGATAAGGGGCATCAGGATCCCTTTCGGACAACTGACCATCTTGCTGAACACCTTGATTCCGGTCAGACCAAACACCAGTACGCACAAGTTAGCCAGCGTCAGGTTACCGACGGTAAACCAGAAGATACTCGGGTTTCTCGACCAGCAGCAGCGGGCCCGGATTAAGGCCGTGAATAAACAGCGCGCCGATAAATACCGCCGTTACCGCATCACCCGGAATCCCCAGCGTCAGCATCGGAATGTAGGCTCCGCCTACCGCTGCATTATTGGCCGCTTCCGGTGCCACCAGACCCTCTTTTGCGCCCTGGCCGAACGGCACTTCCGGATTCTTGGTGGTGCGTTTAGCATAGTCGTAAGCCATCAGGGAGGCGATATCACCACCGGTGCCCGGCAGCGCGCCAACCACAACCCCCATCAGCGAGGACTTAATACTCAGTGGCAGGTAACGGCGGACATCCATCCAACCCGGAATGATTTTGGTCAGCTTCTGTTTGATGACCGCTTTGTCAATGTTGTGCAGCTGGCTGAGCACTTCAGACAGACCAAACATACCGATCATGACGGCAATCGGGTTGATGCCATCCCACAGTTCGACCACACCGAAGGTAAAACGCTCTTCCGCTGTCAGCGGATCGAGGCCGACCGTACCGATCAGGATACCGATCGCGCCGGTAAACATCCCTTTGGCAAAACTACCTTCGGATAGTGAGCTGATCAGCATGATGCCAAGCATACCTATCATCAGATAGTCACGCGGCTGGAACTGAATCGCAAATGTACTCACTACCGGCGCGGCAAACGACAGGACCAGAATCCCGACAAAGCCACCCACAACCGACATGATCGTGGTCAGGCCGATTGCACGCCCGGCTTCGCCTTTTTCAGCCAGCGGATACCCATCGATTGCGGTAGCGATGGCCGATGGCGAGCCCGGAATGTTAAGCAGAATAGCGGTTCGTGAGCCGCCATATACACCGCCCATGTAAACACCGACCATCAGACACAAGGCGTTATTCAGATCCCAGGGGAAAGTAAACGAAATCAGGATCGATACAGCCATAGTGACGGACAAACCGGGAATCGCGCCGATGTAGATGCCGAGAAATGTCCCCAGAGCGGTCAGCAAAAACAGGTTCATTGATGTCCATGACATCAGAAAGTAGTTGAGAGATTCCAACATATCAGGCGCCTCCGCTAAATAATGAAGAGAGATAAGACAGCACCTCACCTTCTGGAATCACCCCTTCTGGCAGGATAACCAAAAAGACCAGACGGAAAATAATATAAATGACCACCAGTGCCAGCAGCGCAATGCTGACCGCTTTAACCAAGTTACGCTGATGCAACAGCAGCAGGGTCACGGTCAGAAAAACAAACGTGGTAATCACAAAGCCGATGCTTTCCAGACAAAAAGCAAACAGGCCAATCAGCACCAGCATGATCACTACATTAGTCGGTACAATCTGCTGCAGAAAAGCACGTAACGCAGAGGGAACCGGCGTTTTTTTCAGCGTATCGAATACCGTGATAGACGAGAACACCAGCATGATCGCCGCTGCACTCATCGGAAACGCGCCAGGTGAACTCAACGCATGGGAGTCGGAAATGAAAAAGGCCTGATACAACAAGCCAGCACTCAGTAATACCATCAGCACACTGAATACCAATTCTCCCGGTTTTCTGGATTTAACCTCCATGGTCAATCTCCTCACTCACATATTATTATGGGTGCACGAATACAGGCACGCCGTGTATGCCTGCATTCGCTACCTCATTATTGACTGACTTTTTTGATGTTAAATTTTTCCGGAGAGAATTTGGCAATGCCGGAATCGTAAGCAATCCAGGAGGCCACTGAGCGGAAACGTTCTACATAATCACCCGCTTCCTGACCAGACAGACCCAGATAGTTAAAACCGCGCTGCTCCATCAAGTTTCTTGAACTCAGCGCTGCTGGCGGAATGATTGAATGCCGCAGACAATTTGCTCACCACATCATCCGGTGTGCCTTTTTTGACGAAAATACCAAAGAAGGAGTTATAAGGCAGCTGTGAGGCCAGTTTCGGATAGTAGTCCGTCACCGGTTTAACGTCCGGAAAGTGAGCATTCGGCTCTTTGTCCATCAGACCAATCACTTTCATCTGACCGGCGCGAATGTACTCTTTGGCCGGGCCGTATGCAGTCGGCATCACATCAATTGCGTTACCCAGAATGGCGGTCATACCCGGGCCGTCACCGTTATACGGGATCTCAGTCACTTCAAATGGTTCAGCGCTTTTCAGAATCGCCAGCAAGACCGAAGGCAGGCCACCCGGTCCGGTTGAACCCAGTTTGATCTCTTTCGGATGGGCTTTGGCGTATTCGATAAACTCGTGCAGGTTGTCGTATGGAGCATCATTGCGCGCCACAATGATTGAAATCCCCTGCGCCAGAACCGAAATCGGCACCATGTCGCTGTAATCGAGTTTGCCCAACCCCATGACTTTGGCCATTTGGGTCGGCTCAGCGCCCATCAGCAGAGTGTAACCGTCAGCACCACGGGCATTAACGTATTTGGTCGCAATCGCACCGGCACCGCCGCTGCGGTTGGTCAGAATGATATCGGTACCCAGTTGCTTTTCTGCATCCGGCGTAACCGAACGCATGATGCTGTCAGTAGCTCCGCCGGCGCCCCACTGAATAATGCCCTGGATGTTTTTGGTCGGATAATCGGCAGCCATCGCCAGTGATGAACTCATCATCATCATGCTTACAGCCAGGCGTTTGAGGTAAGTCTGTTTCATGTTCTGGTCCTGTTGTTATGTTATTTCACGTCGTAGGAATAATTATTCAAGTAGTAGTAACCCGGCACCGGTATTAGAAATCGGCACGTGGTAATTACTGTGCAGCACCGTCAGTTGCGGATTAAGTACACCACGCATACCAAGCCACATGTTGAGTTTCCGGACCCTGAGAACCAGCTTGTTCAACCAGATCACGTACAGACAGTTTGGTTAACGCTTCTGGTTCGCTGACAATTTTGTCCATGCAGTAGAGGTCAAACTCTTTATTAATGAATCCGGCGCGCTCACCATCCAGTTGATGGGACAGACCACCAGTACCCAGCACAACCACCTTGAGATCCTGATCAAAACTGCGTACCGCATCGCCGATCGCTTTACCCAGGTCATAACAACGTTTTGGTGATGGCATCGGATGCTGTTCGATATTGATACACACAGGGATCACTTTGATATGGTCGTATTTATAACCCGGCCACATCAGTTGCATCGGAATGGTCAGACCGTGGTCGACTTTCATTTCCTGGCAAATGGTGATGTCAAATTCGTGGTCCACCAGTTCATTACAAATATGCCATGCCAGCTCAGATTCGCCTTTAATGGTCGGAATCGGTTTAATCCCCCAGCCTTCATCGGCATTGTGGTACTCTTCTGCCACACCAATCGCAAACGTCGGTTTGCGGTCGATAAAAAATTCCAGGCCATGGTCGTTGTAGAAAATAATCGCCACATCCGGTTGCTTTTCACTCAGCCACTCACGCACCGGTGGGTAAGCATCAAAGAATGGTTTCCAGTACGGAGTCTGCTCTAGCCCCTGATCAATCGCTTTACCAATCGCCGGAATGTGTGAAGTGGTAATGCCGCCTAAAATTTGTGCCATCTGCTTATCTCCCTGCATCGACCAGTTTCTGTTTAAACGCTTCCAGTGACATACCGGTTTGCAATGCACCGATATCCTGCATGTTCATCCCCAGTGCGCCGGCAAATTTCGCCAGATAATAGATGTTGCCGCCCAGCTCAATCATGCGCAGCACATCGCGATCGCGTACTGCCTGCTTCTGCTCTTCGCTCATGTTGAAACGGTCGCAATAAGCCATCTCATCGGCAAAAAATGCTTCGCGCGCTGAGGCTTCGTTGAGGGAGAAACACATTTTGTTCAGGCCATAACCTTTGCGTGCCATGTTGCCGTCGAAAAACGTGGTACCAAAAATAGGAACTTCATTTTTTACGTAAGCCATCCTTGCTTCTCCTTTATTGCCAGTAAAGTTTCATCGGATTATCGACCAGCAGTGTCTGCTGCAACTCCGCTGTCGGCGCGATAAGAGGAATCACATCAACCAGGTGGCCGTCATCAGGTACATGCGATTTCATATTCGGATGCGGCCAGTCAGTGCCCCACAGCACCTGATTAGGAAAACGTTCCACCAGATGTTTGGCAAACGGCACCACGTCACTGTAATCCGGCGCGGTCTGAGTCAGGCGCTCCGGACAGCTGACCTTGGTCCAGATTTGCGGATTATCAGCCAGTAACTTGGCAAATTTTTGGAAGTCAGGATGGTCGACGCCGAGAGCAACATCGGGACGGCCCATATGATCGATAACGATCTGGGTATCGAGTTCGAGCAAGAACGGGGCGATATCGTCAAAATCCTGCGCTTCGAAATAGACCACAATATGCCAGCCCAAAGGACGAATCTTTTGCGCGATATTGAGGAATACTTCTTTTGGTGTCGCATCGACCAGACGTTTGACGAAGTTAAAACGCACACCTCGCACGCCCAGATCGTGCATCTGCTGCAGCTCTTGCTCGCTGATGTCCGGTGAGACGACCGCCACACCGCGCGCTAAATCACCCGCGGTTTGCAAGGCATCCAGCAACGCCGCGTTATCCGTGCCATGACACGAAGCCTGCACGATCACATTACGGGCAAAGCCGAGGCGGTCACGCAGTGCGAACAATTGATGTTTCGATGCATCACACGGGGTGTATTTACGCTTGGGCGAGTAAGGAAACTGCTCTGCCGGACCAAAAACATGGCAGTGGGCATCCACCGCACCAGCGGGTGCAATGTAAGTAGGCTTGCTCGGGTCGGGATGAAAAGGTAAGTAATCTTTATCCATCTTATCGTCCTTGTTATTGTAATCTTTCTAGTTATGTTTCACGTTTCAGTCGTCTTAGCGACCAAATACTACGCCGTCGAACAGCTTGCGTGCCGTACGCAAAATCGCGGCGCTTTTTACGTTATCTTGTTGGTCTAAACTGACCACAACACTTAATTCACCGGTTGGATGCTCAACGGTGAGGGTCATACGCTGCGCTTTCTCCAATCGTGCCAACTTGCTAGCCGGTGAGTGTGGCAA
Source organism: Vibrio sp. CDRSL-10 TSBA (assembly GCA_039696685.1). Classification (NCBI taxonomy): domain Bacteria; kingdom Pseudomonadati; phylum Pseudomonadota; class Gammaproteobacteria; order Vibrionales; family Vibrionaceae; genus Vibrio; species Vibrio sp. CDRSL-10 TSBA. The sequence continues at coordinate 2,454,945 of CP155566.1, forward strand.
CAGGCAGGCTGTCGCTACACTCACCGCCCCCAGCACACCAATGGCGTCATGGCAGCGATGAGGAATGAAAGTGCGGGTATTGATCGCGCCCTGTTGTGGTGCACTGACAATACTCAATTTCGGCACCGAGAGTTCAGTGACATCTCCCAAATTCATCATCGGTCCGGCTTTAAGTCGCAGTTGTTCGAGTTGCAGCCGCAGTTCCTGATTATTTTCCAGATCTTGCGGGCTTTCTGAGCCAGATAAGCCCAGCTCGTCTGCTGCAATCACCACCACCGGCATGCCGTTATCAATCAGAGTGACATGCAGTCCGTTGATTTCATCCACCTCATTTCCGGTTGGCAACAAGGCTCCACAACTGGAACCGGCCGTATCCTGAAACTCAATCTCAATCGCGCTGGCCGTCCCCGGTACACCATCGATACAGGATGACCCACGGTAAGTTACCTGACGTTGCGGAGTCGGCACACGACAAATTGCGATTTGTCCGGTGTTTTCCATAAACACAGTGACTTCGGTCACCAATTCAGCGGCATCAACTAACCCATGCTCAATCGCAAAAGGCCCGACGCCGGCCAGAATGTTGCCGCAGTTTCTGCTTGTCTGTGACCAGCGGTTGATCGACAAACACCTGCAGAAACAGATAATCGACATCCACCCCCGGACGCTGGGAAGCCTTGATGACCGCCACCTTGGAGGTCAGCGGATTGGCTCCTCCCATACCGTCAATTTGCTTGAGGTCAGGCGAACCCATCATTTGCAGCAAAAAAGCGTCACGCTGTGCCACGTCAGCCGGCAGATCCGATGCCAGGAAATAGCCCCCTTTCGATGTGCCGCCACGCATCCACATGCACGGTGCTGAGAAAGGCTGCTCAGACATATTTCAGGCCTTCTTTTTCCAGACGCTCGCGCATCTCATAGATATCCAGGCCCAGTTCACCGTTGGCAAGACGCACGCGTTTAACCTCTTCCCGCTCCTCGCGGGCACGCGCTTCACTCAGAACCCAGGCGGCCTCTTCGCGGCGCACCACACACACGCCATCATCATCGGCAACAATCACATCGCCCGGGTTAACGACTTCATCGGCACAAACCACAGGGACATTAACGGAGCCCAGAGTGGACTTGATGGTGCCCTGAGCAAAAATATGCTTAGACCAGACCGGGAAATTCATCTCTTTCAGTGTGCGCACATCACGTACACCACCATCAATAATTAATCCGACCACACCGCGTGATTGGGCAGATGTTGCAAGCAGGTCACCAAAAAAGCCGTGATTTGACGGCGAGGTTGGCGCAAACACCAAAATATCACCGGCCTGAGCCTGTTCCATCGCGACATGCATCATCCAGTTATCACCAGCCGCACCCGAAATGGTCAGGGCCGAACCAGCCACCGCCACATCGCTGTAAATAGGACGCATATAATCAGCCAGCAAACCTTTCCGACCCTGCGCCTCATGCACGGTGGCCACACCACACTGCGCCAGACCTTGTACAATTTCAGGATCGACGCGTTCAATGTTCTGTACTACTACATGGTTCTGTACTACTACGTGATTACTCATCTTTCTCTCCTGAATTAAGCCTGGTTAAGAATGCCATCAAGACGGCTGAATACCCGGCGAGCATTGCCTTCGAAAATCATCGATTTTTCCTGCTCTGACAGCTTAGTGTTGGCATCGATATAGCGTTTAGTGTCATCGAAGTAATGACCGGTTTCCGGGTCGATGCCACGCACTGCGCCAATCATTTCCGATGCAAACAGGATGTTTTTGGCCGGCAGCAGATCAAGCAGCAGGTCGATGCCTTTCTGGTGGTAAACACAGGTATCAAAATAGATGTTGTTGAGGACTGACTCTTCCAGCGGTGGCAAGCCCATATCCTGAGCGATACCACGGAAACGTCCCCAGTGATAAGGAACGGCACCGCCGCCGTGCGGAATAATGATCTTCAGTTCAGGAAAATCTTTAAACACGTCAGACATCAGCAGCTGGCTGAACGCTGTGGTATCAGCCCCCAGATAGTGAGAACTGGTGGTGTGGAAACAGTGATTACAAGCAGCGCTGACATGAATCATGGCCGGAACATCCAGCTCGACCAGTTTTTCATACAGCGGGTAAAAACTGCGATCGCCCAGCGAAGCATCCTGCCAGAAACCGCCTGTGGTATCCGGGTTGAGGTTACAGCCGATAAAGCCCATCTCTTCGACACAACGCACCAGTTCAGGAATGGATTTGCTCGGTGTAATCCCCGGAGATTGAGGCAACTGGGCTACCGGAGCAAAGTTATTCGGATACAGGTCGCACACGCGGCGAATCAGATCATTCTGATGCTCGGTCCAGTAACGGCTGGTGTATTCGTTGCCAATATGGTGTCCCATCCAACTGGCACGCGGGGAAAAAATCGTCAGGTCGGTTCCGCGCTCTTGTTGCAGACGCAACTGGTTATTATCAATGCTTTCGCGGATTTCATCATCGCTGATGTGGATAGTCCCTTTCTCGCCACGATAGGCTGGGTCTTGTTTTAATGCGGCTTTTTGTGATTCACGATAATCACCGACTTGTGGCGGCGTTGTCGTGTAATGGCCATGACAATCAATAATCATACTTAGTCTGCTCCCTTGTCACTAAGCAATTGGACTTACTCAATGCGTGGATCACAGTATTTACATTTGCGTTACGTTTTGGCTATTTCAATTTACACCAACGGTATTGGTTTTTGATATAGTATTAAAAATCGAGATAGAAAGATTACGCATAAAATGGAAAAGATACCCAACCTGCGCCACTTGGTCGCGTTCGTTGCTGTGGTCAAAAACGGCAGTATCAGCAAAGCATCGGAAAGCATTTTTTTATCCCAGCCAGCCATCACTCAGGCTTTGGCCAAAATTGAGAAGTCGCTCAAAACTTCGCTGTTTGAACGCAAGACCGACGGGATGAATCTGACTGAGGAAGGTGAATTATTCAGTTTCCGCATCGAGCGGGCTCTGGAGATGCTGAGCCTGGCGATCAAGAAAAGTTACCGCCTGGATAAATCCGCCGCCACTGCAGCCACACCCAGTTTATTTGCACTGACCACCACACAACTGCGCGCTTTAGTCGCCGTATCCGAAGCACAAAATTACTCGGCGGCCGGGCGTAATATTGGTGTATCCCAGTCCTCTCTATATAGAGCGTGTAAAGATCTCGAAGAGTATCTGGGCACAGTTTTATTTGAAAAAACCAGTCTGGGAGTTAGCCCGACCAAAGCGGCCCAAGCCCTGAGCCGGGCGGTAAAACTGGCCTTTAATGAAATCAACCAGGGCATTGCCGAAATCGATGCCAAGAATAATGTCAGTGCCGGCAGTATCATCATTGGTAGTCTTCCACTGGCAAGAACCTGTATTTTACCTAGTACAATCAATGAGTTTACTCAAAATTTCCCGGATTTTAATGTCAGCGTCCTTGATGGGTTATATGAGGATTTACTCGAACACTTACGGCGTGGCGAGCTGGACGTGATTGTCGGCGCACTGCGTTTTCCGGTGCCTTCCTACGATGTACATCAGGAAACACTGTTTTTTACCTCTAACGTCATCCTGGCTCGCAAAGGTCACCCGCTGGGAAAAATGACAAAAGTGACTCTGGATGATTTATGCCACTATGGCTGGGTTATTTCCCGTAAGAAACACCCCCGGACGCCACATGTTCGAGCAGCTCTTTCTCAGTAAAGATCACCCACTGCCACAACAGATAGTTGAAGCCAGCTCACAGATGCTGGTGCGTGAAATCGTGGTCGGCAGCGACAAACTGACCATGCTGCCCAAACACCAGGTGCACAGAGAGTTGAGCGAAGGCGCATTTGAAATGATCGGTTACGACACTGAACAACAAAAACGTGCGATCGGTATCACGGTGCGTAAAAGTTGGCGCGGTACCACGACGCAGGAAGCCTTTGTTGAAACCATACGTCGCATTGGTCTCTCACTGATCAATCTATAAGAAAATGATATAGGCCATCCAAAATTGGCTATTCAGAATTTGAATAGCCAATACTAAATTTCAATTATCCCGATGCCATTCCGTTTGCTAACTTAGCCATCAATAAAACAACTTCAATACACTCCATCAACATATTTGCTACCTGAACGTTTAAGGAATGTGTATGGCAAAAATTTCGCGACTGGCGCTGATTGGTTTCGGACTTACCGCACAGAACATGCTCAGACTCGGGGTTAACCAGGCCGAGCGTGTCATTACGGCTTTTGACCCGAACACGTTACATGATGACAGCTGTAAAACTCAGCTGGAGCGCTTTATCATCTGCGGGGTGCAAGGCTGCTTTTCAGTGGCGGATGCCATTAACAGCGCCCATCTGATCCTGCTCAGTGATGCAGAGCGTGACCTCTCCCCCTGGCTGGAAGAGCTTGTGCCGCAGCTCAAACCGGGCCAGGTTGTCGCCGATCTGCGCAGCGGCAACGTCGATAAGGCCCGTTTACAACAAGAGGTCGAGGGCCGACAAGCGGCCTATATAGATGGTGAGATTGATATCCATCATGACAACCTTGTGATTCGCAGCACGCAGCATTCAAGGCTACTGGAGATCTTTAAATCTTTAGATGTCAGAACGGCTCACCTGGATCTCAACCGCGCCGGCTAGCGAGAGATGGTTGCAAGAAAAATATCTCTCAAAAAATCGCAACTGAACAATATAGCAGTTCAATATAGCAACCCAATATAAACAATATAAAAACTCAAGATAACCAGTCAGTGGGCAAACCACTCCGGAAACAGAAAGGAAACGTTATGAATATTTGTGTCGTTGGTGCCTCTGGCGCTTTTGGAACTAAACACCTGGAAGCCTTAAGTCAAATTGATGACGTTCAGGTTTCTGCACTGGTTGGCAGTGAAGTGGATAAAATGACCGCGCTGGGTGAGAAATACCCGGGAGCCGTCATCAGCGACAGCCTGAGCGAAGTGCTGGCGCTTGATACTGTCGATGCCGTCATTCTGGCGACTCCGACCCACATGCACGCCAGACAGGCGATTGAGTGTCTCGAAGCAGGTAAACATGTCCTGGTTGAAATCCCGATGGCCGACAACATCGAAGATGCCCGCCGTCTGGTTGAAGTGCAGAAACAGACCGGACTGGTGGCGGTTGCCGGCCATACCCGCCGCTTTAACCCAAGCCATCAGTGGATTCACAACAAAATTGCTGCTGGTGAGCTGCATATCCAGCAAATGGACGTGCAGACTTACTTCTTCCGTCGCACCAACACCAACGCCAAAGGTGAAGCGCGCAGCTGGACCGATCATCTGCTGTGGCACCACGCCTGCCATACCGTGGATCTGTTCCAATACCAGACCGGTCAGACCGCCAGCCAATTACAGGCGATGCAGGGCCCGATTCATCCGCAGCTCGGGATTGCGATGGACATGAGTATCGGTCTCAAAGTGCCATCCGGCGCTATCTGTACCCTGTCACTCTCCTTCAACAACGACGGGCCTTTCGGCACCTTCTTCCGCTACATCTGTGAAGAAGGCACCTACATCGCCCGCTACGATGACCTGTTTCGATGGCTACGACAACCCAATCGACCTGTCCGGCGTGACCGTGTCCAACAACGGCATTGAGCTGATTGACCGTGAATTTATCGCTGCCATCCGTGAAGGACGCGAACCTAACTCATCGGTGCTGCAATGTCTGAGTGCAATGGAAACGCTGCACAAGCTGGAACAACTGTTAGAAAACAACGGGTAATCAGATGAAAAAGATCGGACAACTGACCAGTCGTGCAGTCGGGTTAGGCTGCATGAACCTCTCACATGCTTACGGACCGGCGACTCCGGCTCGTGAAGCCTCAGCCCTGCTTAACCAGGCGCTGGACTTGGGGTATGACCATCTCGATACCGCAACCTTATATGGGGCGGGTGCCAACGAGACTCTGCTGGGTCAGGCCGTTATGCATCGACGTGATGAATTTTTGCTGGCCAGTAAATGCGGCATGTATATCGACCCGCAGGGAACCAAACAGATCAGTGGTGACCCGGCATTGATCCGCCGCCAGTGTGAAGACAGCCTGCGCCGTCTCAATACCGATGTGATTGATCTCTACTACCTGCATCGCTGGGATAAAACCATCCCGATAGAAGAGACCGTCGGTGAACTGAGTCGTCTGGTCGAGGAAGGCAAAATTCGTGAAATCGGTTTGTCCGAAGTCTCTGCCACTACATTACGTAAAGCGCATGCGGTGCACCCGATTGGCGCGGTCCAGAGCGAATATTCACTCTGGACCCGCAATCCGGAAATCGCTCTGCTTGATGCGTGCCGCGAGCTGGATGTCACCCTGGTGGCATTCAGTCCGCTGGGACGCGGCATGCTGACCGGCACCCTGCGCGACAACCAGGCACTGGCCGACAAAGATATCCGCCGTGCGATGCCGCGCTTCGATGAGAGTAACTTCGCCCGTAATCTGAGCCTGATTGATGGTCTGCAACAACAACTCGATATCTGGCACGCAGAAGGCAAACTGGATCTCAACCTGGCGCAGTTAGCTCTGGCCTGGCTCAACAGTCAGCAGGTTGAGCTGGTTTCGATTCCGGGTACCACCAACCCTGACCATCTGGCGCAAAACATCGCCGCCAGTGAAATGACACTCAGTGCTGATATGGTTGCCGCGCTGGATGATCTCATCAACCACAACCGGGTTGCCGGACCGCGCTATAACGCCGCCACCCAAACTGAAATTGATACCGAAGAATTTTAATAACCGCCAACAGCTGCATGGATGCAGCGCCGGGACATCTGCCGTCCCGGCCCCTGTTTTCAGCCTGTAGCTGGCGAGCTGACCGCCTGGCGATAACGTGAAAATAAACATGAGTATGGATGCGAATGATGAAAAAGATAACAACCCTGACTGCCTGCACAATCGGCACTTTACTCGCGGCTTCATCAGCTCAGGCTGCGGACGTTAACCTGCGTTTTGGCCATTTCTGGCCGGCGGTGTCGGCGATACACACCGATCTGTTCCAGGCTTGGGCCGACCAGGTCGAACAGGACTCCAATGGCCGGATCAATGTCGATATCTACGCCAGTTCTACGCTGGCTAAAGCTCCGGCGCAATACGACGCCGTCAGTCACCAGATTCTTGATATGACCGCCACGGTGCAGGGCTATACCGCCAACCGCTTTCCGCTCACCCAAATCGTCGAGTTGCCGGGCGTGGTCAAAAGCGCCGTGCAGGGCTCCTGTGTGATTGAAAATCTCTATACCGAAGGTCTGATCGCATCCGAATACAAAGATACCCGACCACTGTTCATGTTTACCCATGGTCCGGGTCTGCTGCATACCAAAGACAAGAAGGTCGAAACCCCACAAGATCTGGCCAACCTGCGTATCCGCCGTCCGACGTCAGTCGTCGCCGGTTTGCTGGAAAAACTCGATGCCCTGCCGGTCGGCATGCCGGCACCGGACTCTTATCAGTCACTGCAACGTGGTGTGATTGACGGGGTCGCCCTGCCTTGGGAAGGGGCCAAAGTATTTAAAATCAATGAACAGGCGAATAACCACACTGATCTGGGCGGCCTGTATTCTCTGGCGTTTCGTTGTAACCATGAATAAAAACGTCTACAACCGCCTGACACCGGAACTGAAAGCCGTGATTGATAAAAACTCCGGCATGTCATGGACATTAAAAGCAGGTGAGACATTCGATGCACTCGATAGCCAAGGCATGGCCGAAGCCAAACAAAAAGGCCAGCAGATCACCACCATCAGTCCTGATCACTTCAACAGCGAGTGGAAACCGGTACTCGACAGTGTCACCCAGCAATACCTGGATGATCTCGAAGCCAAAGGTTTACCGGCCAAAGCGGTTTATCAGCGTGCCATGGCGCTGTCTGCCGGCAGCTGTGCGAATCCGGTTTAAGCGATACCTGTCGGGAGTAATGTTATGACTGCACTCAGAAATCTTATCAATCAGATAGCAAATGCCATGCACATGCTGAGCGGTGTATTGCTGATCAGCATGATGCTGGTGACATTGATTGATGTCCTGACCCGTACCCTGTATGGCCTCAGTGACGGTGCGATTGCGCTGACCTTTATCGGCGGCGTGGAGCTGATCAAATACGGCCTGTTGTTTACCATTTTGTTTACCCTGCCTCAGTCGGTCGGTGATTCTCAGGTCGTGGTCGATCTGTTTACCGATCGCATGTCCGAGCGGGCAAAAATCTATCTCGAATCCTTCTACCTGCTTGGTTTTGCTCTGCTCGGCGCTGGCATGACCTACCGTTTTTACGACGCCATTGAGGGCGCCATCCTGAGTGGTGAAACCACCCAGGACCTGATGATTCCGATGCCATGGGTTTATCGCATTGTGGTGTTCGCGACCGCTATGCTGACCCTGCGCTGCCTGCTGCTGACCTGGGATCTGATCCGCTCTCATCACCGCAACCAAGGCACCACCACTGAAGCGCATACCACGTCGCTTCCCCAATCGAATCAACAACATAAAGAGGTGATGTAATGGACGCACCTGTGATTGGTTTTATCTGCATCGCCATCATGTTGATCATGATAGCGTTTCGCGCCCCGATTGCGTTATCCATGGCGGTAACCGGCTTTGTCGGTTTTGCCTCAATCGTTGCGTTTCAGCCGGCAGTGGCGATTTTAGACAGTGCCCCGTTTGATGCCCTGTCCAACTACAGCTTCAGTCCGATCCCGATGTTCATTCTCATGGGCGTATTCGCTTCCAAAGCACGAATGTCACAAGAGCTGTTCAACGGCGCTAAGACCCTGTTCGGCTCCTGGCGCGGCGGCATGGCGCTGGCTGCAGTGACATCGTGTGGCATCTTTTCGGCCATTTCCGGTTCATCGCTGGCGACTGCGGCCAGTATGTCACGCGTCGCTCTGCCGGAGATGAAACGCAACGGCTATTCAGTCTCTCTGGCGACAGGCACTCTGGCAGCCGGCGGTACGCTGGGCATTATGATCCCACCTTCCATTGCCCTGCTGCTGTATGCCTTAATCACCGAACAGTCGGTCGGTGATATGTTTATCGCCGGGGTGATTCCGGGCCTGCTCGGTCTGGCGTTTTATTGCCTGGCCGTTGCGGTCACCGTATGGCTGTTCCCTCATCTGGCAACGCCGGGAGAAAAAACCACCCTGATGCAAAAACTGGCCGGTCTGAAAGGACTACTGCCGTTCACGGCCATCTTTGCCTTTATCATCGCCGGGATTTACGCCGGGTTCTTTACCCCGACTGAAGCTGCGGCCGTGGGCGCCGCACTCACCTTGGCAATTGCGTTGCTACGCGGTATGACCTGGGCGATGTTTGTTGAAGCGATTAACGAAACCTTATCTATCTCAGCGATGATTTTCTTTATGATCATCGGCGCCGAAATTTTCGGTTTCTTCCTGTCAGTATCGCGCATTTCTTATTCTCTGGTCGACTATGTGCAAAGCCTCAATATGTCGCCTTACATGGTGCTGTTTGCCGTCCTGATGCTGTTTATTCTGATGGGCTGTGTCATGGACAGCATCGCTATGCTGCTGCTTACAGTGCCCGTGGTGTTTCCGCTGATTCAGGCGGCCGGTTTCGACCCTATCTGGTTTGGTATCGTGGCGGTGATTACCGTCGAAGTCGGCCTGATTACGCCGCCGGTCGGTATGAACGTGTTTGTCATCAAATCCTTGGATAAAGAGCTCAATGTCACCGACATCTTCAAAGGCGTCGTGCCTTTCATCCTGTCGGATGTGGTCCGGCTGGGCCTGTTAATCGCCTTCCCGTCCCTGGCGCTGGCATTACTATAAAGAGAAAGGAGCACAACATGAAAACGTTGCAAACCAAGGTAGCCATTATTGGCTCCGGTCCTTCTGGACTGTTACTGGGCCAACTGCTGCACAAGCAAGGCATCGATAACATCATTATCGAACGCAGCTCTGCGCAACATGTGCAGGATCGGATCCGCGCCGGCATTCTTGAACAGGGCTTTGTTGAGCTGCTGCAGCAAGCAGGCTGCGCACAACGTCTCGAGCAAGAAGGCCTGGTACACGAAGGGATCTACATCAGTGTGGAAGGCAAGAAGACTCACGTTGATCTGACTCAGCTGACGAACGGCAAAGTCGTCACCTGCTATGGACAGACCGAAGTGACCCGCGATCTGATGCAGGCCCGACAAGCGTCGGCACAAACCAGCTTTTATAGCGCGCCGGTAAGCCAGATTCACAATCCGCCCCAAGGCAAAGCCCGTGTCTGCTTTGAAATGGACGGCGAACCGTATCAGATAGAGTGTGATTTTATCGCGGGCTGCGACGGTTACCATGGCGTGTCACGTCCGAGTATCCCAGAAGACATCCGTACTGAATATGAACGGGTTTATCCGTTTGGCTGGCTGGGTGTGCTAGCCGACACTCCCCCTGTGTGTGATGAGCTGATTTACTGCAAACACTCACGCGGCTTTGCCCTGGCCAGCCAACGTTCGGAAACCCGTTCCCGTTATTATATTCAGGTAGCAAACAGTGAAAATGTCGAAGAGTGGAGCGATGAACGTTTCTGGCGGGAGCTGAAACTGCGTTTGCCAGCCGAAGAAGCCGCCAAGCTGCAAACCGGGCCCAGTATTGAAAAAAGCATCGCTCCGCTGCGATCGTTCGTGTGCGAACCGATGCAGCACAACAATCTGTTCCTGGTCGGTGATGCGGCGCACATCGTACCGCCTACCGGCGCCAAAGGGCTAAATCTTGCCGCCTCAGATGTGGCTGCTCTGTATCAGGTGCTGAGTGCTTACTTTGCTGGCCAGCCACGTCAGGTGGTGGAACAATATTCGGATGTCTGTCTGCGCCGCATCTGGAATGCGGAGCGTTTTTCCTGGTGGATGACCAGCATGCTGCATCACTTTGGCGAAGAGCATACAGACCAACGTTCGTTTGTGGAAAAGATGGCCGATTCTGAACTGGAATTCTACCTGCACAGTGAATCGGGCATGAAGCTGATTGCCGAGCAGTACGTCGGCCTGCCCTACGAGCAGATTAAACCGATTGCAAGTGAGGTAAAGCCACACACCGTCCAGGTCAACAGCTAGACAACAACGACTAAACCGAATCGCACTGCAGCAGTCTACTCTGTACGCCGCGCGACACAAGATAACTCAAGGCCTGTCCGGATCTCCCTCCGGGCGGGCCTTTCTTATTTACCCGCTAGCTTGTTACGCCTGGCCCTTCGGCTTAGCTTTAAAACTGCGTCGTTTACGTTTAAACGCCGGCCTTTCCACCGCAGGTAACGCGCGCAATGAGTCCGGAAACCGGGCCGCTTTTAACCTGCTGCATCAGAGTGTCGATTTGTTGCTGCAGTGCCTGCATAAACGGCTGATAAGCCTGGCCGCGCTCCGCCATCGCCTGCAACTGGTACTCCCAGTGGGCCGTCATATCCGGATAGGTTGATTCTTGCGGCAGCGCATGAATCAGACCGCGTCCGGCTGGCGAACTTTTGATGATTTTACCTTCCCGCTTGAGTAACTGGCGTTTGAACAAGGTATCGAGGATCCCGGCCCGGGTCGCCTCGGTCCCGAGCCCGTCGGTATCACGCAGAATTTTCTTCAGCTCTTTATCAGCCACAAAACGGGCAATGCCTGTCATGGCTTGCAGCAGAGTCGCTTCAGTAAAATGCCGCGGCGGCTCGGTTTTGCGATCTTTAATCTCACCTTCACGACAGGTAAGCACGGTGCCGACCGGTAGCGGCGGAACGGTATCGACGCCTTCATCCTGCTCATCTTTATGTCCGGTCAGGGCTTTCCATCCCGCCGACATCAACTGACGACCTTTGGCGACAAAGGTGCCACCGGCAATATCAAACACCAGCTTGGCTTCAGCGTAGACCGCCGGCGGGTAGAACTGGATCAGGTACTGACGCGCAATCAGTTGATAGACTTTCATCTCCTGGGCAGACAAGGCATTGACTGACGCCTGTTTCGGGGTAGGAATAATCGCGTGGTGAGCATCCACCTTGGCATCATTCCAGGCTTTGGATTTACGGCTTAAATCCGCACCGCTCACCGCACTGGCCAACTCACTGGCATTATGTGCGACCGCCGTAGTCACCGACCCCGCCTGAGCAAAATGCTCTTTAGGCAGGTAACGACAATCGGAACGCGGATAAGTAATCAGCTTATGTTTCTCATACAGCGCCTGACAGATATCCAGCACCTGCTGGGCACTGAGATTAAAACGTTTCGCCGCATCAATCTGCAGAGCGGATAAAGAATACGGCAGCGGCGCTGCCTGCTTAGTCTGATTCTGCTCGGATTCAAGCACCTTGGCCGGCTGGCCGGCAATCCGCCCGGCCACATTTTCCACCAGCTTACGGCTGAGCACCCGCCCTTCTTCATCTTGCCAGGGTTTACACGCTTCACTCGGCTTCCAGCGTGCGCGGATATCAAACGCCCCGCTGCTGTCCTGGTAAGGAATCAAGGCATCCAGGGTAAAGTAATCTTTCGGTACAAACTGCTCAATTTCTTCATCACGCCGCACCACCAGCCCCAGAAACCGGCGTTTGCACCCGACCAACCGACAGCACGCCCTGATAACCAGCCTTCTGACCGAGCAAGGTATAGGCACGCGACATATTCATCCCGTACAACCAGTCGGCTCGTGAGCGGGCCAATGCCGAAACCGACAACGGAATAAACTCGCGGTTACTGCGCATCGATGACAATGCTCGTTTTACTGCCGGTAAGTTCAGGTCGCTGATCAGCAGACGCTCCATCGTCTCTTTTTTGCTTTTGCTGACTTTGCAGTAATCAATCACCTCATCCACCAGCAACTGGCCTTCGCGGTCCGGGTCGCCCGCATGCACGATCTGAGTGGCTTCTTTAAGCAGTTTACGCACCACACTCAATTGCTTACTGGCGGATTTTCTCGCCCTCAGCTGCCACTGTTCGGGCACGATGGGCAGATCAGCCAGATTCCATTTCTTGTAACGTTCATCATAAGCATCCGGCTCGACCTGTTCGAGCAGATGGCCGATACACCAAGTCACCACATCCCCGTTGGCGCAGCGAATAAAACCTTGATCCTTTTTATGCGGTTTGGGTAATGCGTCGGCAATGGCTCTGCCTAAGCTGGGTTTTTCTGCAATAAATAAACGGCTCATAACCTGACGGACGACAAGAAAAAATTAAGGCCACATTATCGAATGTGGCCTTAGGAAATCAAGAAAAACTGTAGTTTTATACAGTATTTTCGACGAATATCAGTCTTCGCTGCTCGCTGCGCGTGCTGCCGCTTCTTTGATCAGTGGCTGAAGTTCACCCTTCTGGAACATCTCAATGATGATGTCACAACCACCAATCAGCTCGCCTTCAACCCACAGCTGCGGGAAAGTTGGCCATTGAGCGTAAACTGGCAGTTCAGCGCGGATGTCAGGGTTTTGCAGGATATCAACGTAAGCAAATTTTTCACCACAAGCCATCAGAGCCTGAGATGCCTGAGAAGAGAAACCACAGCTAGGTAGCTTAGGTGAACCTTTCATGTACAGAAGGATCGCGTTCTCTGAAATTTGCTGTTTGATTTTATCGATGGTTTCCATTGCTTCCTCTTAATGGAGTTTAATTTTCATGAGCCACATTCTAAATCATTAATAGAGAATAAAAAGCCCATTATCATTATGGTTTCTGGCGCAGCTTTGTACAAACTGCAAAATTAACTTTCTGACTTGCCTTTATCGCAGAAGGCGCCTACTTTGCCAAGAGTCGGTTTACGCTCAGGATCGATTTACACTGTTGATCGATTTACCACTTGATCAATTGACCTGCGTGGCTGGATAAACGATTTTTCTCAAGATTGGGCTTTTAATAAAGTAAAAACTTGCTAAAATAGATCGCAAGTCAGTCGTATCGACGAAAATAAAAACACTGGAAGCAATCCGAAAGAGATAACTCTTTCAAATATATGGAGAATCGAGTAATGGCATTTGAACTACCAGCTCTTCCTTACGCAAAAGATGCACTGGAACCACACATCTCTGCAGAAACTCTGGACTACCACCACGGTAAACACCACAACACTTACGTGGTTAAGCTGAACGGTCTGATCCCAGGTACTGAGTTTGAAGGTAAAACTCTGGAAGAGATCATCAAAACGTCTACTGGCGGCGTGTTCAACAACGCAGCACAGATCTGGAACCACACTTTCTACTGGCACTGCCTGTCTCCAAACGGCGGCGGCGAACCAACTGGCGCAGTAGCTGACGCTATCAACGCAGCATTTGGTTCTTTCGAAGAGTTCAAAGCGAAGTTCACTGAAGCAGCAATCAACAACTTCGGTTCTTCTTGGACTTGGCTGGTTAAGAAAGCTGACGGCTCTCTGGCTATCGAAAACACGTCTAACGCAGGCACGCCAATCACTGAAGCGGGTACGACTCCGCTGCTGACTGTTGACCTGTGGGAACACGCTTACTACATCGATTACCGCAACGTACGTCCAGACTACATGAACGGTTTCTGGGCTCTGGTTAACTGGGAATTCGTAGCAGCGAACCTGGCGAAGTAATCGCAGCTTACTGATACAGTAATCTTGCTTAAAGCCCGCTTTTGCGGGCTTTTTTGTTGGTTTTTTTCACTAAATATATTGGTTTTAAAGCAAAAATCACCTAAAGCTTTGCTGACCGCTGCCGCTACATAGGGCATCAAGCGGAGAGCAGCATGCAAGTACACACCTTAGACAAAGCCGGTATTATTAACGAACTGCAGTTCGGCCGTGGCATCAGCCATGCCGTCGAACAAGGGCGTCGTGCTGACTTTTCTCTGCTGCTTGCGATGTTTTCAGCTGATGTGCGTGACAACACACCAGTCGAGCAGGTTGAACAACCGCTGACCAGCGATGATATTCTGCGTAAACGCTTTGCCCTGCAGACACCGCAAGCGCTGCGTAATGACCAGAGTTCATACGCTATTTCAGCCCGTCAGGCGGACATGTTCCATCACGGCGGACTGGCCAGTGCCAAACTTGCCCATTACCTGCAGCCGGAAGTATTGACCTATCTGCCTGAAGATACTCAGGATCTTCCTGAAGAGGTTTACCTCAACCTGTCTGGCCACGAACGGCGTCATCTGGCGCAGAAATCTGCGCCAAGCCTTATCCCGGCGGATCTCTACCCGCAACTCAATACCGCTTGGCGTCAGGATCAGATTCACGCCCAGGTTTAATTGCCTTGCCGCCTATTAAATCACGTCAATGCAGATTTAATCTCCTTATCACGCACCATGCTGCGATCCCGTCCCAGCGCCGGATGTAATTCGTTACGCTGCTACCGACGCGGAGTGTGAATAAGTGCAAACATTTGATCATGATTAAGCCGCCACCCCGGGTTCTTTGACTTTATTCACATCGCTATGGCATCTCTTCAGCCATCCTGAAATGACCTGTTCCATCGCCAAATCGATAATAACATTCAAAGGCAGGCTCAAGATGAATATTGGAAGTTCACTGGTGTTGATTACTTCAGCAAGCTCACTACTCGGCAGTACCTTGGCGCTGCATTTTGCCCGACTTGGCGCAAGCGTAGTACTGTGTGATACCGACAGTGCCGGGCTGGAAGAGACTCGTAAGCGCTGTCAGGACATCAGCGGACATATTCGGACCTATCCGTTAAGCGATTATGGCTTACCCAGTATTCAGGCCATGCTGGA
Organism: Vibrio sp. CDRSL-10 TSBA; assembly: GCA_039696685.1. Taxonomy (NCBI): domain Bacteria; kingdom Pseudomonadati; phylum Pseudomonadota; class Gammaproteobacteria; order Vibrionales; family Vibrionaceae; genus Vibrio; species Vibrio sp. CDRSL-10 TSBA. Next base: position 2,470,610 of record CP155566.1, read on the forward strand.
CGATATTGAACTGCACTATAAAACCGTACCGGATGTACTGATCAACAACTGGCCCAATGCCCCGCTGCCTGCGTTAACCGACCACCAGCCAACCGAGCGCTTTATTGAGAAACTGGCCTTGATGGCGGCATCGATGTTCACCTTTGGTCAGGTCTGTTCGGAAAGAATGCGCAAACATAATACCAAAGGCGTCATCGTCAATGTGCTGTCCTACAACTCACCACAGGATATGCCGGGGATTGAAAATGCGACCTCAATGGTATCCGGTTTTACCCAGAGCTGGGCCAGAGATCTGACGCCGTTTAATATCCGGGTTGGCGGCGTGGTGCCGATGATTTCAGCCAACGACGAAACCGTCCACTGGGCCGAGGTCAATGATGAGCTGATTCGCAATACAGAATACATTGTCGCCAATGAGTATTTCAGTGGCCGGGTGATGTCAGCCTGAGCCTTGATGCAAGGCACTCAAACAGAGCGCCTGAAACCGAGGCAATAGCAGCCAAGAGCATGCTTCAGGCCGACACAGAAAGGGGCAGATCAGAAACCTTCATCCAGGTAGTCGTCGAGATACTCTTCTTCTTCCGGGTTATATTCAGGTTGTTCGATTTCGGCTTTGAAGTCACGACGCTGCAGATAGACCTCGCGCGTCAGCGCGTAAGGATCCGGAGAATTATCCAGCATCGCTTCCTGCGACACCAGCGCGGCGCGGTTTTCCATGCCTTCAATCGCCCACTTACCGATACTGGCCCAGATATTGAGATAAGATAACGGGGCATAAGTGCTGTCAACCAGGTCGGTGGTTTCCCGTACGGTCAACGGACCATAACCCGGCGCCATCACATAAGGGCCGTTGCCGACACCGTAATGTCCGACCGCATCACTGAACGACTTCTCTTCATGCTTGCTGATGCCGGCCTCAGACGCGATATCAATCAAGCCCAGCAGACCAAACGTCGAGTTGAGCCAGAAGCGGTTAAAGTGGTCGAGTGCTTTTTTACCATTACCCATCAACAGGTTGTTGATCATGCTGGCTGGCTCATCAAGGTTGGAGAGAAAGTTGGACAGGCCAGTGCGCACCGGTGAGGGTACATAATCAACATACGCCAGCGATACCGGGCGTACCACGTACGGGTCAAGATAATCGTAGTTCACCGTCCACATGGCACGGTTAAATCCTTCCAGTGGATCATTTACGTCGGAATCCGCGTTAGCGGCATCATCGGGCGCTGAACTGCACCCGACCAGAATCATCAATACGGATAGGGAAAAAATCCGTGTTAAACGGCTCAGCATCATCATAGTCCATAGCTAAAGGCCGATGATGTCATCGGCCTTTAATACATCAAATCAAGCAACTATACCCAAAAAGTAGCACATGGGTATACAGGTAGGTAATTAATACTGCTTATCAATCACAACTTCAACCGGTTGGCCTAAATTAACCGCACCGCTCTCGCCAAACCAATCGCCCTGTTTTGTTGCTACGTTACCATCACGGTCAACCCGCGCCCGCACCATCAGCGAATCAAGATCAGACAGTTTACGCCCCTGAATCATGCTGTTACTGTCATCAAGCACTACAGTCCGCGGAAACTGACTCAGCGGATAACGCGCAGCCGCGACCGGCATCGGCGCGCCATCGGCGGTATGCACTGAGACAATCAACACCGCGTCGGCCGGCAAACTGACATTATCGCCGAGCGAAATTGTTACCTGTACCGAATCGGCAGCGGCATCAGAACCTTGTCCAAGGCTGCGTTTCTGCGCTGGCAATACTGCGCGTCAGCATCTCGTAGCGGGCGTCATTCGGACCTATCATCTGCTGCATACGGCTCCAGTAATCGATAGCCGCCTGATATTCCGCTCGTTCAAAAGCATCAAAAGCAAGCAATGAATAGACCCGTAAATCCACGTAATCACGGCTGGCAAGGCGTTGCAACATAGTACGCGCCTGGTTCTGATCCATTTCATCATCCGACAGCATCAGGGCCTGGGCATACCCAAGCTGGATATCGCCATCCGTTGGTTTAAGGGCATACGCATGTTTCATAGCACCAACCGCGGTTTGCATGTCGCGGTTCGCCAGTCCTATCCGGCCGAGCAGCAACCAACCGGTCGAGTCTTCTGGCTGATAGTATAGGCGAGTACGCAGCGACAGAGTTAGGTCCTGCATTTCCTGATCCGTCAGTTGCACGCCCTGTCCGGCAGGAGCCATCAGCTTACGGGTCAGTTCCGGTAAATTAGCGCTGACATTTTGCCACTGCTCGACTTTATCGTAATTACCAAATTTGGCATACAGACCGTAACTCAGCACAACCACCACCAGCACGGAAGGGATCAGCACTGCCAGCGTCGACATCTGACGGGCTTCAACATCCTTACCTTGTTCTGGGATATCATCGAGCAGAGACTGCTTCAAATCAGCAATCAGTTCGCTCTGATCGCCAACCAGACCTTCCTGGGTCTCTTCTTCCAGTTCACTAAGGCGGTCCTTGTAAAATGCTTTGTTCAGCTCGTCACGCAGGACGGTGTCATTATTCGCTTTGCGCTGGATAAGCGGTATGGCGAGAAACACACAGGCAATCGTTACCAGGATAAGCGTCGCAATCCAGAATAATATCATTTGTGCTTATCTCCGTTTTCATCTTCTTCCAGCAACGCATTAAGGCGTGCTTCTTTGGCACTGTCCCATTGTTGCCCCTGGCCAGCGGCCGCTTTGCTGCGGCTACGACTGCGCACAACAATGACGCTAAAGCCGATAGCCAGCACGGCCAGAGGACCGAGCCACAAAATGGCGGTACTAGCGGTAAATGGCGGGTTATAAGTGATAAAATCACCGTAACGGGCGGTCATGTAGTCGATAATTTCCTGCTTTGACTGCCCTTGCTTAGTCATTTCATACACTTTATGACGCAGGTCCTGAGCCAGAGCCGCATTCGAGTCTGCAATAGTATTGTTCTGACATTTCGGGCAGCGCAGTGTATTACTTAGCTCCTGAAACTGGCTCTCCTGCTCCGGACTGTCAAAATCATACACTTCGATTGCCGCCAACGCTGAGGCCGAGACAATCAGGCCGGCCAGTGCCGCAAGGATCCAACGTTTCATTGTTTTGCCTCCTGCAGCAGTTGCTGATAAAGCGGCTCCAGGGTGTCCTGCCAGTTACGAGGATTGACATCACCGACATGGCGGTAACGGATCACTCCGTCAGCATCAATCAGAAATGTCTCCGGTGCGCCGTACACGCCCAGATCCAACCCCAGCATACCATTACCGTCAAACAGACTGATCAGGTATGGATTACCCAGATCGTTGAGCCATTTCACCGCTTTATCGCGCTGGTCTTTATAGTTCATACCGATAATTTTCACCCCCTGACCAGATAACTGGTTCAGGTACTGGTGTTCGGCATAACATGTCGGGCACCAGGTTGCCCAGACATTGAGCAGCAGCGGCTCGCCTTTAAATATCGATTGGTCGTACAGTTTGCCGGGCTCAGCCAGATCCTCGAGACGGAAAGTTGGCACCTTTTTCCCTACCAACACTGACTCAAGTTTGGTCGGGTCATCCCCTTCCGAGTTTCTGAATAACTGGGTGGCAAACACTGCGGCCAGAATCAGAAATGCCAGCAGCGGAATAAACAGAATCTTCTTATTCATGCCTTATGCCTCCTTTGCCGATGTCTTTCTGAAACGGTAGCGCTTATCACTGATGGCCAGCAATCCGCCAATCGCCATCAACAAGCCACCGGCCCAAATCCAACGCACAAACGGTTTGTAGTAAATGCGCACCGCCCAAGAATGATGGTCATCCAGGCGTTCACCCATCGCGATATACAGGTCGCGCGTCAGGCCGCGATCAATCGCCGCTTCAGTCATCATAGAGCGCGCGGTACGATAGAAACGCTTCTCTGCGTGCATGGTGTTGAGATACTTGCCTTCCTGAGTAACCTCAAAGTCGGCAATATAACCATCGTAGTTCGGACCATCTTTATCACGCAGCCCTTTAAAGTAGAACTCGTAATCATGCAGTTGGAAACGTTCACCAGGTGCCAGGCGCACATCACGTTCAATGCTGTAATTCTGCACCATCGCGATACCGATAATCGTCACCGCCAGACCCAGGTGTGCCAGCATCATCGCCCAGTGGCTGCGCTGCAATTTGCCCAGACCGGTCAGGAAACTGTGACGATGAGTCGCGCGTTCATACAGCTCCACCGCATGCAGACACACAATCCATAACGCCATTACCCAGCCCATATAGGCCATGGCACTGAAATGCAGCATAGTCATTTCAACCACTAACGCGCCGAGCAGCAGGGAAATCAGGCCGGAAATCACCATAGGTTTGATAAGTTTACTCAGGTTGTCACGCTTCCAGCGAATCAGCGGACCAATACCGAGCAGAAACGCGAACGGCACCATCAACCAGGCAAACAGCGAGTTAAAGAATGGCGCGCCGATAGAAACCGACCCCAGCCCGAGCTGTTTATGCACCAGCGGCAGCAGAGTACCAACCAGTACCACCACCAGGGCAGCGATCAGTAATACGTTATTGGCCAGCAGGGCATTTTCACGCGATACCAGCTCGAAGTTGCCTCGCACCCTCACCGATGCGCCTTTGAGAGCAAAGAGCAGCAGCGAGCCGCCAATCACAATCACCAGAAAAGCCAGGATAAAGATGCCGCGCGCCGGGTCGGACGCAAACGCGTGCACCGAAACCAGGATACCTGAGCGCACAAGAAACGTCCCCAGCAGACTCAGTGAGAAGGCGGAAATCGCCAGTAACACGGTCCAGGCCTTAAACGTGCCGCGCTTTTCGGTCACCGCCAGTGAGTGAATTAAGGCAGTACCAGCCAGCCAAGGCATGAAGGAAGCGTTTTCGACCGGATCCCAGAACCACCAACCGCCCCAGCCCAGCTCGTAATAAGCCCACCACGAACCCAGTACGATACCGACGGTCAGAAATAACCACGCCGCCGTCGTCCACGGACGCGACCAGCGTGCCCATGCCGTATCCAGACGTCCGGTCATCAACGAAGCAATCGCAAAGGAAAACGCCACCGAGAAACCGACATATCCCATGTACAGCATAGGCGGGTGAATAATCAGTCCCGGATCCTGCAGCAGCGGATTGAGGTCGCGGCCATCGATCGGAAAG